>UQQA01000006.1 GCA_900543105.1 uncultured Ruminococcus sp.
CAGGCGTTCATCACATAATTGGCCTTGATGAGCGCGTTTTCCTCGAAGGTTGTTCCCGTTTCGTCCGCTTCGATATCTGCGCCGGCTTCGGACTGGGTGATGACCTCATATCCGAGCGGTTCAAGTATCTCACGGAACTCACGGAGCTTGTTTTTGTTGTTCGATGCAAGTATTATTTCCATTATTCATTATCCTCGCTGTCTTTTTTCTTTTTGCCGAATGTGATCTCTTTGAAGAGGAAGCCGAACTTGCCGTCCTTGAGGCTCTTCTTCTGCTCGGGTGCTTCCTCGGCAGGCTCTTCGCTCTCGGAGGCTGCTTCGCTTTCCGTTTCGGCTTCATCGGAAGTATCGTCGGTTATTTCTTCATCGTCCTCTTCTGCTGCTTCATCGGGTGCTTCGTTTTCCTCTGCTTCTTCGGTGTTTTCCCCGACCGTTTCTTCAAGCTCTTCCGCAGCATCGTCAATGGTTATCTCATCGGTAATATTCTCGGAAAGAACGGGTTCATTCCCGATTTCTTCCGCAGTTTCGGCAGCTTCGGTATTTTCAGCCGTTTCAGTTGCTTCAACAGTTTCCGCAGCTTCATTTTCTTCCGATGCTTCTTCATCTGTAAGACGCTCATAGTTATAGTCGAAGTCGTTCTCATTATCGAACAGAGCCTCGGCGAAGTCGTGAGCATTGAACTCTTGCAGGTCGTCAAGCTTTTCGCCAACGCCGACAAGCTTGACGGGGATTCCGAGTTCGTTGTGTATCGAAATGATGATGCCGCCCTTTGCGGTTCCGTCAAGCTTTGTGAGGACAATGCCCGTGATATCGGCGACCTCGCTGAAAAGCTTTGCCTGATTTACGGCGTTCTGTCCCGTTGTTGCATCGAGGACAAGGAGCGTTTCGAGCGAACAGCCTTCGCCCTGCTCGTGAATGATACGGCTGATCTTTCTCAGCTCATCCATAAGATTTTTCTTGTTGTGAAGTCTGCCTGCGGTGTCGCAGATAAGAACGTCAGTACCTCTTGCTTTGGCGGCTGTAACAGCATCAAAAACCACTGAGGCAGGGTCAGAACCCTCGGCGTGTTTTACGATGTCAACGCCTGCACGCTCCGTCCATATCTGCAGCTGCTCAATAGCGGCGGCACGGAAAGTATCGGCTGCGGCAACGAGGACCTTTTTGCCCTCATTCTTATACTTCGCCGCAAGCTTTCCTATGGTGGTGGTCTTGCCTGCGCCGTTTACGCCGATAACGAGAATGACGGACGGCGTTGTGGATGTGTCGATCTTCTTATCCTCGCCGAGCATTTCTTCAATGATATTTTTAAGCTCCGCTCTGGTTTCATCGGGAGTTGCAAGCTTTTTCGACTTCACCGCCGCACGGAGCTTTTCAACTATCGAAAGCGAAGTTTCAACGCCGATATCGCAGGTGATGAGGACTTCTTCAAGCTCGTCAAAAAAGTCGTCGTCGAGCTGCTTGTGCGCACCGAAAAGTGCGCCGATCTTGCTCATCATCGAGTCTTTGGTTTTCCTTACGCCCTCGGCGATCTTACTGAAAATGTTCATATTCAAGACCTCACTTTGATTTTGGTTTTGCTATCAGTTTGCATCAACATTCTGCGGCGGCTGTTCAAGTCGGAGTATCTTTGAGATGCCCTTTTCCTGCATAGTTACGCCGTACATTACATCTGCTTCGTCCATTGAGCCTCGTCTGTGCGTTACGAGGATAAACTGCGTTGTATCGGTGAATTTTCGGAGATACTGCGCATACTTCGTAACGTTTATGTCATCGAGCGCCGCTTCGATCTCGTCAAGGATACAGAACGGCGCAGGCTTTATCTTAAGTATCGAGAAATAAATGCATATCGCAACAAATGCCTGTTCACCGCCCGAAAGGAGTGAAAGATTGTTGATGACCTTTCCGGGAGGTGCGACCTTTATTTCGATGCCCGATTCGAGAACGTCCTCAGGATCGGTGAGGGTAAGCTCCGCACGTCCGCCGCCGAAAAGCTCGACAAATATCTGCTTGAAGTTTTCATTTATTTGGTTAAAGCTGTCGGAGAACTGTCTGCGCATCGTTTCGGTGAGTTCCTCGATAAGTCTTTCCAGTTCACGCTTTGAGCTTTCAACATCATTGAGCTGCCCCGACATAAATTCGTATCTTTCCGACACCTCTTTATACTCTTCGATAGCGGCAACGTTGACATTTCCGAGCGCACGGATCTTCTGCTTTATCTCCGCAAGGTCACGCTGGATCACGAGCAGATTTTCCACGGGCTTTGCAAGCTTTACCGCCTCGGAAAGATACAGTTCATACTGCTCCGCCATATCTGCGATTATCTTGTCATAAGCGCTCTGAACGGAGGTCTTGCGCTCTTCGAGCCTTGTCACCTCACGGCTGAATTTTTCCTTGCTGTCGTTCAGCTCACGGACCTGTCTGCGCTTTTCGTTAGACTTCTGCTCCATTGTGTGGCTCTCGGAGCGAAGCTGTGCGATACGGTCGTTTATTTCTGCGGCTTCGTCCTTTGCGCCCGAAAGCTTTGCATTGAGCGCTTCGATCTCAGCCTGTTTTTCTTCGATAAAACGATTCTTTTCGTCGAGTTCAACAACGAGCCTTGCGCTGCTGCTGCCTATCTCCTGCGACTGCGCTTCAAGGCGTGCTATCTCACCCTTTATTGCTTCGATGTCCTTTGTTATCTCGGTCTCACGAAGCTTTAATTCGGACATTTTTTCGGAAAGTGCTTCACGCTTTTCCTGCATCTGCCTGCGCTGTTCTTCGTTTTCGGAAACGCTCTTTTCCTTTTCTGCGATCTCGTTTTCGACCGACTTCAAAGCTTCTTCGGCTGCCTTTACAGCGGCTTCGCTCTCGGAAATTCGGTTTTTGAGCGCATTTTTTGCATCTTCCGAACCCGAAAGCTGTTCCTCGTTCTGCGCTGTCATTACATCTATTCGTTTCAACTCCGATTCAAAGCGTATTTTATCCGCCGCAACAACGGAAAGCTCCTCCTTTGCGCCCTCAATATCAAAGCCAAGCTTATCAGTTTCGCTTTTCAGCTTTTCAGCCGATGCTCGAAGCTCGTTGAGCTTTGTCTGGAGCGCATTTTTCTCGTTGGTGAGCTTTTCGATGTCGTTCTTTCGTGTGAGAACGCCGCTCGACTTTGAAACCGAACCGCCCGTGAACGAACCGCCTGCGTTGATGACCTGACCGTCAAGCGTTACGATACGGAATTTGTAGCCGTACTTTTTTGCGATGAGCGTTCCGAGGTCGATATCCTCCGCAATAACTATTCGTCCGAGGAGCGAATTGTAAACGCCCTCAAATCTCGGATCGAACTGTACAAGGTCAACTGCGAGCGCAACAAAGCCGTCACATCTGTCAAGACCGTTTTCGTTAAGGCGGTTTCCCTTGACGGAGGTTAGTGGCAGGAATGTTGCTCTGCCTGCTTTGGTCTCCTGCAAAAGTCTGATTCCACGCTTTGCGATATCTTCATTTTCGACAACGATGTTCTGCAAAGCACCTCCCATTGCGGTCTCGATTGCAACGCTGTACTTTGAGTCTACCTTGATAAGCTGTGCGGCAGAGCCGTAAACTCCGCTCAGCTGACCCGACTTTGAAGCCTTAAGTATCTGCTTTACCGAGTGTGCAAAGCCCTCCATGCTGTTTTCAAGGTCGGCAAGCATACGAATTCGCTGGTCTTTGTCACGGATAGCGAAGTTCATCTCTTCGAGCTGTTTTTTCGCCGCTTCGAGCTTCTCTTTCCTTGCGGCATAAAGCTTTGAGATACCGCCGATACGGTTGTTCAGTTCCTCTGTCTTTTCCTCGATGAGTGCAAGACCGTCAGTACATTCGCTTTTCTCACGCTTCAAATCTTCGAGTGCGGAGCGAAGCGTTTCTTCCCTGCTGTCGGCGGATTCAAGCTGTGCTTTCATATCCTCGCCGTTCTGCTTGCCCGTTGAGATAGAAACGCCGTATTCGGACTGCTTTATATATAATTTGTTGAGTTCGTTCCGGACTTGTGACGACTTGCTGTCGAAGCTGTCCTTTTCGGAGGAAGCCTTTGAAAGCTCCTCGCTGACGGTGACATAATCTGTGCGTGTCTGTTCGAGTTCGGCTTCGGCATTTTTTATTGCGGCAAGCTTTTCTTCGGTAGCCTTGCGGTTTTCCTCGCCCGTGTTTTCGGAAAGTGCCTGCTGCTTTTTTATTTCGTCGATATCATCGTTTGCGTGGCGAATTTCGTTCTCGCAAACGGCGATATCGGAATGTATCTGTGTATTTGCGCGTTCCGATTCGAGTATGCGGTTTCGCAGTTCTTCCGTGCGGAGTGTGTTTTCCTGCATATTTTCGGAAAGCTGTGTAAGCTCTTCTTCAAGCCTTGAAATATCGGCTTCAACGCCGTTGTATTCGTTCGTGCTGATAAGGAGCTTATCGGAAATTTCGTCGAGATTTTTCTTCAGATCGTCAAGCTGACGAACCCAGACGGTGATCTCAAGCGACTTTTTCGTTTCGGAATATTCGATGAATTTTTCCGCTTTTTCCGACTGTATGCGGAGCGGCTCAACTCTGCTTTCAAGTTCGCCGATGATATCGCGCAGACGGAGAATGTTTTCCTGCGCTGCTGCAAGCTTTCGCTCTGCCTCGGCTTTTTTATAGCGGAATTTTGAAATGCCTGCCGCTTCTTCAAAAATTTCACGGCGTTCGCCCGACTTTGCGGAAACTATCTCGGCAACACGACCCTGACCGATTATTGAATAGCCGTCACGTCCAAGACCCGTGTCCATAAAAAGCTCGCAGATATCTTTCAGACGAACCTGTGCGCCGTTTATCATATACTCGCTTTCGCCGCTGCGGTAAAGCTTTCGCGTTACCGAGACCTGCTCGGACGGTATCTGCAGAATCCCTCTGTTGTTGATGATGTTGAGCGTTACCGATGCAAAACCCATAGGCTTGCGGAACTGCGTACCCGAGAAGATAACGTCCTCCATTTTTCCGCCTCGGAGCGTCTTTGAGGACTGCTCGCCGAGAACCCAGCGCACAGCATCGCCGATATTCGATTTTCCGCTTCCGTTAGGGCCGACTACCGCCGTTATACCCTTGTCAAAGGTAAGCTTTATCTTATCGGGAAAGGACTTAAAGCCCTGTAATTCCAATGATTCGAGATACATTTATATGCTCCGTTTCATCTAAATTTTGTCTGCTTTTTCCACGCGGATATCAAAGAGCTTTTCTATGCTTTTATCCGCAGTTATCTTTATATCAAAACCTTGCTTTTTAAAATATTCAGTGTTGCATTTTTTCTGACCTACAGCCATGCTGACGGCTTTCGGCGAAACAGAAACCTCGTATCTGCCCTTTTCGCCGAGCTGTTTTTCGATAGCCTTGCGGAAACGTATTCCAAGACAAATTTCACGCATCGCAGGGTGATAATATCCCCCGACAGCATGACCCTCGACATTTTCCGAAGCATGAAGTCCGAGCCGTATTATCCTTATGCCGCTCTGCTCGAACATCTCCATTAGCTTCGCGCAAAGCTCCGCTTCTTCATTGAACGAAACGGGGTTATATACCCCACTCTGATATAAGTCGGCAAGCTTGGTTCCGCCAAGTATCACAGTTGGGTATATCCTCACCGTTGCAGGCGAAAGCCTTATCAGCTCCTCCGCGGTGCAGATATCGTCCTCGGGCGAAGCGCCGTAAAGTCCTGTCATCATCTGCAATCCGAGTTCAAAGCCGTACTCTTTTATAAGCTTTGAAGCTTTCCGAACATCGTCCGCAGTGTGTCCCCGATCGTTCATCGCAAGAATATCGTCACGCATCGACTGCGCACCGAGTTCTATTGCGGTGACATTGTATTTTTTCAATATATCAAGCACTTCGCAGTCAATTTTATCGGGGCGGGTCGAAACTCTTATCCCGATAAGACCGTATTCCTTTATAAAAGGCTGTGCGGCTTCGAGCAGGGAGATCATATATCCCCTTTCGACTGCCGTAAAGCTTCCGCCGAAAAATGCTATCTCCGTTTCGTGCGGAGCTTTCAGCTTCGGGCAGGCTTCTTCGAGAATTTTTGCTACAGCGTTCGCATCGGGCGGTTCTTCCGTGCTGCTTATCGTGCGCTGATTACAGAACGAGCAGCAGTTCGGGCAGCCTTTGTGCGGAATGAAGATCGAGATATTGCTGTGCGTCATACCTTGTAGCCCATAAGCTCGAGAGCTTCTTTCGCAGCCATCTGTTCAGCCTGCTTTTTGCTGTGACCCTCGCCCGTTCCGATAACGTTCGAGTTGAGCATTACCTGAATTACGAACACACGGTTGTGATCGGGACCCGTCTGCGATTTGAGGAAGTATTCGACCTTTTCCTCACGGTTGCGCTGTATAACTTCCTGCAGAATGGTCTTGTAGTCGCCGTTGGAACGGTTTCTGTACCTGTCAATATCTTCGGGCATAAAGCCGAGGACGTACTTTCTTGCTTCGTCAAGTCCGCCGTCAAGGAAAACTGCCGCAATGACAGCCTCGAACGCATCGGAAACGATAGACGGACGTTCTCTGCCGCCGCTGTTTTCCTCGCCCTTGCCGAGAAGAATATGCTGACCGAGATCTATCTTCTTCGAGAATTCAAAGAGCGCGGTTTCGCAGACGAGCGATGCTCTTATCTTCGTAAGATCGCCCTCGGGAAGATGCTTGAAGTGCTTGAAAAGATACTCCGAAACGACTATCGAAAGCACACTGTCGCCGAGAAATTCAAGGCGCTCGTTTGAGTTGCGTGAGTTTTTGAATTCGTTTGCGTAGCTTGAATGGGAAAGTGCTTCGTGAAGAAGCTCCTTGTCCTTAAATGTATATCCTATCTTTTTTTCAAACTCCGAAAAATCCATTTTTGTGTATCCCTTTCCGATCGGACTTCGCATAAAAGTCCGATCTTTAGTTTGAAAATAAATATGTAAAACTTATTCAGCCGAATCTGTTTTCAGCTTTTCTATCGAACGTGAAATTTCGCCGATAACGTCACCCTCAACGCAATTCTTAGCCTGACGGACAGCGTTATAGAAAGCGTTCGCGTCCGAGCTGCCGTGAGCCTTTATAACGGGCTTTGAAATGCCCATAAGAACAGCGCCGCCGACTTCGGAATAGTCCATTTTTTTGCGGAATGCTGCGACCTGCTTTTTCATAAGAAGATATGCTATCTTTGAACCAAGGCTGCTCATGAACATACCCTTGAGCGTGTGCGCAAAGTATGAACCCATACCCTCGTAAAGCTTCAGAGCAACATTGCCCGTGAAGCCGTCCGAAACAGCGACCTGACAAATGCCGAGCGGAATATCACGGGCTTCGAGGTTTCCGTAAAAATTTATCGGCGCTTTTTTAAGCATCGCATAAGCCTCTTTGTCCATTTCTCTGCCCTTTGTGTCCTCTGCGCCGACATTGATAAGACCGACCTTCGGTGACTTCACGCCGAGGACCTTTTCCATATAGCAGCTGCCCATAATACCGAACTGAACAAGCGCTTCGGGACGGCACTCAACATTTGCACCTGCGTCAATGAGCATTATATAGCCATTGTCTGCAGGCATTATCGGAGCAAGTGCGGCTCTTTTTATGCCTTTAAGACGCTTTGCGATGAACGTTGCGCCGACAACGAGCGCACCAGTGCTGCCTGCGGAAACGAAAGCGTCACCCTCGCCGTCTGCGAGCGCTTTAAGTCCGACAGCCATTGAACAGCCTGCGTGTTCCTTTAAAATAGAAGCAGGCTCTTCGTGAATATCGATGACCTCTTCCGTGTGCTTTATCGAAATTCGGTCGAGCGAAATATTGTTTGCGGTGGCAAAGCTTTTTATCTTGTTTTCATCACCCGTGAGTACAATGTCAACACCGAGCTTTTCAACAGCCATAGCCGCACCCTTGATGACTTCATCGGGTGAATGATCTCCGCCGAATGCGTCAACGATTATCTTCATTGTTTTTTCTCCTCTTGATCTTCTCGTTCAAAAATTTGGTAAATCCGATATCTGTCTTTTCGCTTTTCGGAATAACATACTCCGTGCCGTTTTCCGTCCTGATGATGAAGTGACTTTTTGTGTCACGGTATCCGTTCAGCTTTTCATAAGGGAAATAAGCCGCAAAGCTTTCTTCGCATACAAGAAAACCGTCCGTGTAAAACTCATAGAGCCGTGTTTTTTCACCATTTTCGGAGAACGCTTTACGGGCAGAGCGTTTTATTCCCGAAAGCGAAAATATTCCCGACAAAAATGCAAGTCCCGATATTATCGTGATAAGAAAATATCCTGCGATTGCCGAAAGCACCGCTATAACTAACGCAATTACAGTTACAACAGTTTCCAGCCGAGCCGCCGACTTTTTTTCACATAATATCTCGTCAAGTCCATACTCCGTTTCAAGGCTGTAGACCGCAGGTGCGGCACTTCTGAGCTTTATTTCAACCTTTCCCATAAGCCGCCTCCTTATATGGTCTTGACTGTGAATTTTCCGCCGAGCTTGTTTTCCATTACCGCACGCAGAAGCTTTTTCTGTTCATCGGAAAGCTCACCCTTCGGGATAAGATAGGTTTTTCCGTCATTGCGGAACAGCATAACCTCGAGCGTATTCTCAACGCCCCTCACGATGCGTTCATAGCTTTCATTAACGCCCTCATACTCGCTTGCAAAGGTGAAATGGTGGCGGTAAAAATTGTATGTGCAGTTTCCGCTGCCGTTGGGAGCTTTGCGAACCGCTCTGCTGACCTTTTGTGCATTCAGAAGCATTTCAAGTGCAATAAGAAGTGCAAATACAACATACGAGACCGCAAGCATAGGCTGACCTGCCGCAGCTGCAACAAGAACTATCTGCAAAACGATAAGAACGGCAAGTATCGCACCTATCACCGCAAAAATATAAGTTCCGCCGCTTTTGAAAAGCATCGTCTGTTCAAGCTGTTTGAAGTCCTTTTCGCCGCAGTTCACGGTAAAGCTGACGAGCGGCTCTTTGCCCTTATCGTCGGGAAAATCAAAGGAAACATTCATCTCTGTTCCTCCATAGCCGCATCGAATGCTTTAAGCGCTCTGTCTGCAATGACCTGATAGCGCTGCTGCTTGTCCTTTATCCGCTCGCCGATGTCGGGGAGAATTCCCATATTTGCGCCCATCGGCTGAAAATTCTCAACGCTTTCATCGGAGATATAAGCCGAAAGCGCACCGAGCATCGTTTCTCCCGGCAGCGCGAGCGACGGCTTTCCGAGCAGCTTTCGTGAAAGATTTTTTCCTGCGATTATACCGCTTGCGGCGGATTCCATATAACCCTCAACGCCCGTTATCTGACCTGCGAAGAAAATTTTTCCGTCGGTTCGGAGCGAAAAATCGCTGTTTAAAAGCTTTGGCGAGTTGAGGAACGAATTTCTGTGCATTACGCCGTAGCGCAGAAACTCGGCATTTTCCAGTCCGGGTATAAGTGAGAACACACGCTTCTGCTCGCCGAATTTGAGGTTCGTCTGGAAACCGACAATGTTGTACATCGTTCCCGAACTGTTCTCTTTACGAAGCTGAACAACGGCGTAGGGGCGCTTTCCCGTTACGGGGTCGGTCAGTCCGACAGGCTTCATTGCGCCGTAGCGCATCGTTTCCTCACCACGCTTGGCGAGGACTTCGATCGGCATACAACCCTCATAAACAGTGAAGCTGTCGTTCTTGTTGTGAAGCTCCTGCGGACGGTCGAACTCGTGGAGCGGAGCGGATTCCGCATTGATTATTGCATTGTAAAATGTGAGATATTCTTCCTTTGTGAAAGGGCAGTTGATATAATCATCGTCACCTCTGCCGTATCGTGCTGCAAAGAACGCTCTGTTCATATCGAGCGAATCAAAGGAAACTATCGGGGCGGCAGCATCGTAAAAGCTGAGATATCCGCCGCACAATCCGCTTATGCTCTCGGCAAGTCCGTCCGAGGTGAGCGGACCTGTCGCAATGATGATGTTTTCCTCGGGTATCTTTGTGACCTCTTCGCTGTGGAGGGTGATATTTTCGTGCGACTTTATTTTTTTCGTCACAAGGTCGGAGAAAAGCTTTCTGTCTACCGCAAGCGCGCCGCCTGCAGGGACAGCTGTTTCCTCTGCGCAGGAAACTGTGAGCGAACCCAAGCGGCGCATCTCCTCTTTGAGCAGACCTGCCGCCGAATTTACTCTTGAAGCTTTGAGCGAATTTGAGCATACAAGCTCGGCAAAGCCCTCATATTTATGCGCAGGAGAGAACTTTTTCGGCTTCATTTCGTAAAGGTCAACGTGTATGCCTGCTTCTGCAAGCTGCCAAGCCGCCTCACAGCCAGCAAGACCTGCGCCGATAACTTTGACGTTATTCATATTTTATTTATCCTTGAAAACCTTTGGATTTTGTGCGTATAATTCGATATATCCGCAGCTTGGACAGCCAAAGCAGTCAATGCCGCTGCATTTGTTGCCGTCAAGCAGCTTTTTATCCATATTCGCCACGTTCAGCACGCCGCCTACAGCAGCCGATATGACAGCTTTTTTCATTTCTGTTTTACACTTCGGACAATCCATATTACTTATCCTTTCGTACAGCAACTTCGTAGCCGCAGCCTTCCTTTAAGCAGAAAAGCTTGCCGCCCTTTTTGAAGAGCGTTGTGCCGTCGTTGCACTTCGGGCATTTATCGGAAACGGGAGTGTCCCAAGTCATAAAGTCGCAGTTCGGATTATCCTCGCAGCCGAAATATTTTTTGCCCTTTTTGGACTTTTTCTGGAGAACCTTTTTGCCGCACTTAGGACAAACGCCGCCGGTCGGCTTGATGATCTTCTTCGTGTTCGTGCATTCCGGGAATCCCGAGCAGGCAAGGAACTTTCCGAACCTGCCTATCTTGATTACCATAGGCTTGCCGCAGACCTCGCAGACCTCGTCCGTTTCCTCATCAGGGACTTTGATGCGCTTGCCGTCCATATCGGTCTCAGCCTTTTTGAGCGTTGCATCGAAATCGTCATAGAAATCGTGCAGGGTCTGTACCCAGTCAGCCTCGCCCGTTTCGACCTTGTCGAGGTTGCTTTCCATATTCGCCGTGAATTTCGTATCAACGATATGCTTGAAGTGGTCTTTCATGACCTGCGTTGTCACTATGCCAAGTCCCGTCGGTTTGAGCTGCTTTCCGTCACGCTCGACATAGAAGCGGTTGGTGATAGTAGAGATAGTCGGAGCATAGGTTGACGGTCTGCCTATGCCGTTTTCTTCAAGCGCCTTGATGAGCGTTGCTTCGGTGTATCTTGCAGGCGGCTGTGTGAAGTGCTGGTTGCCCTCGATTGCTTTGAGCTTGAGCTTGTCGCCCTTTTCGATAACGGGGAGGACTTTGTTTTCCTCGTCGTCCTTTGTTTCCTCATAGAGAACGGTAAAGCCGTCAAACTTCACCGAGAAGCCCGTTGCCTTGAATGTGCAGCCGTTCGCATCGATAGCTGCGGAAACCGTATCGAGCGAAGCGCTTTCCATCTGGCTTGCGATAAAGCGTTCCCAGATAAGGCGGTAAAGCTTGAACTGCTCGGGAGTAAGGCTGTCTTTTATCTTTGCGGGAGTAAGCTCAGGCATAGACGGACGGATAGCTTCGTGCGCGTCCTGAGCGCCTGCTTTGGTCTTGTATATCTTCGGTGTGGAGGGGACGTACTTTTTGCCGTAGACCTCCTCAATATATTTATAAGCCGCAGAACGTGCTTCATCGGAGATACGCAGGCTGTCGGTTCTCATATATGTGATAAGACCGACTGCACCCATATTTTCAATTTCAACGCCTTCATAAAGTGTCTGCGCCGTTTTCATCGTTTTAGCAGCGGCAAAACCAAGCTTCTTTGAAGCCTCCTGCTGCATTGTCGAAGTCGTGAACGGAGGTGCGGGCGACTTTCTGCGGACGGATTTTTTGACCTCGGTGACGATATAGTCAGCACCCTCAACACGGGCAAGTATCGCATCGGCTTCTTCCTTGGAATGAAGCTCGGTCTTTTTGCCGTCAATGCCGTAGAATGAAGCTGCGAACTGCTTTTTCGAGGACGGAGCGGTCATTTTCGTATCGATAGACCAGTATTCCTCCGGCTTGAAGTTTTCGATCTGCTTTTCTCTGTCAACGACGAGCGAAACAGCGACCGACTGAACACGTCCTGCGGAAAGTCCACGGCGGACCTTTTTCCAGAGGAACGGCGAAAGCTTGTAACCGACGATACGGTCGAGGATACGGCGCGCCTGCTGTGCATTTACAAGGTCAATGTCGATGCTGCGAGGGTGTGCCATACCATTGGTAACGCCCGTTTTTGTAATTTCGTTGAAAGTTACTCGGTCGTTCGCGTCCATAGGCAGTCCGAGCATCTGCGCCAAGTGCCATGAAATGGCTTCTCCCTCACGGTCAGGGTCCGTTGCGAGATAGACGAAATCAGCCTTTTTCGCTTCGTCCTTTAAGCTTGCGATAAGCTCCTCTTTGCCTTTTATATCGGTATAAACGGGTTTGAAATCATTGTCAACATCAACGCTGAGCTTTGATTTCGGCAGGTCACGGACGTGACCCATTGAAGCAACGACCTCATAGCCGCTGCCGAGATATTTTTTTATAGTTTTAGCCTTTGCGGGTGACTCCACAATAACAAGCTTTGACATTTATATCGTAACTCCTTTCGGATAATCATCATATTCATGTTGCAAAATAATCCTGCCCTGTTTCGGAATAAACAGCACCGTCAATTTCAAGGTCTGTGATAAGCATAAGCACCTCGGAAATTTCAAGACCGCTCTTTTCTGCGACCTCATCGGGCGAAATGCCGTTTTCGGCACTTTTTATGATATCATAAATGACACCCGAACTGCCCTCGGGTCTGTATATTTCTTCATTTTCCGTCTTTTCTGCTGAAATTTCAGCTTGTTTTGACGGTTTTGACGTTTTAGGCTTCTTCGGCTGTTTAGACACATAGGTCTTAGCCTGCGGAATTGCCGAAACCGTTTCGTGAACAGCTTCGCCAAGCTTTGCCGTATCGGAAATGCTGTCTTTTACAGGTTTATGACTGTAGTTCTCGAAATATTCGCACGGGATATCGTGTTCAGACAGAAGCGGTATCGCACCTTCACGGATAAGCGACTTGTTTCCGTCATACCTCGGGTCGAAAATATCGTGCGGAGGTATCACCCAGAGATCGCGCCCCTGTGAAACGGTGTTTGAAGCCGTACTGAGCGAGCCGCTTCGCTCCGAAGCTTCGATAACGGCAGTTCCCAGCGAGATGCCCGATAGTATTCGGTTCCGCATAGGGAAATTAAGGCGGTTCGCACCCGAATTCGGGAAATATTCTGACAGAAACAGACCGTTTGCGGCTATCTCGTCAATATATCGGCTGTTCTCGGCAGGATATTCATATCCTATGCCTGCGCCGAGGACGGCTATAGTTTTGCCGCCCGAACGGACTGCGGAAAGATGCGCGGTTATGTCCGTTCCGACAGCAAAACCGCTTGCCACAACGATACCCGACCGCGCGAGAGCCGAGCATATCTTTTTTGCTGTATTTTTTGAATATTCCGAAGGGTTTCTTGCTCCGACGACCGCAACGATAACATCGGACGCGAGCAGATCGATCTCGCCCTTATAAAAAAGCAGAACAGGCGGATCGTAAATTCCCCTCAGTCTTGGCGGATAATCGGTATCATTGAAACCGACTATTCCGATATTATGACCGAAGCAGTAGGAAATTATTTCACGGAGCTGCTTTCCGGTCGTGTTTTCTGCGGCTCTTAACTCCTGCGGCGTGAATATCCCCTGCGGACGCTCGAAAGCAATGGCTTTATAGAGCGCATCGAGCGAGCCGAAATGCTGTTCAAGCTCCCATATCCTTGTTTTTCCCACGCCGAAGCAGGATACGATATACAGCAGCTTTATAATTTCATCACGGAAGATATCGCTCATTTCGTCAGCTCCCACATTATTATCGAAGCGGCAGTTGCGGCGTTAAGCGAATTCACGTTGCCGTTCATGTGTATTGTAAGCTTTTTATCGCATCTGCTGACGGTTTCACGGGAAAGTCCGTTGCCCTCGTTTCCGATAAGCACGGCTGCGCCGTTTCTGAATGAGCAGTCGGTAAGTGAAAGTGCATCTGTATCGATAACAGAAGCAAAGGCTTCGATACCCTTGTTTTTGAGTGCAGCAAACATTTCATCCTCATCGGCATCGGCTATCTTCACTCGGAAAAGGCTGCCCATAGTGGAGCGGATAGTTTTAGGGTTATAAATATCACAGCAGTTCACGGCTATAATTCCGTCAACACCCATAGCGTCAGCTGTTCTGATAATTGTACCCATATTTCCGGGGTCTTGGAGCCGGACAAGCACGGCATACTTTCCGTGTTCCTTCAAAAGCTCATCGGCGGATATGCTTTTCGGCATTTTGCAGGCTGCGAAAATTCCCTGCGTTCCCTGCGTTTGTGCAAGCGAAGCAGCAAGATCATCGGGAACGATGATAATTTTTCCGCATTTTTCTTCAAGCCTTTCAAGCAGTTCGGGGAACTTTTCCAAAGTCGTTTCCGAAGCTATGACAAAGCTCATTTCCGCATTTTCCATTGCCGCATCTTCGACAAGTCTTACGCCCTCGAGCGGAAACAGACCATACTCGCTGCGATATTTTTTGCTTGAAGATATCTTTTTGAAAAGCTTTATTTTATCGTTTTCCTTTGAAGCAATAAACTGTCGCAACGCTCTGTTCCTCCTAAAAATGCGATTTGTTCACAGTTTTCTCAAAATCATAAAAATCGCAAAAAGTCAGAAGGAAAAATTTCACTTCTGACCTTATAAGCGTTTTTAATTAAAGAGCAGCCTTTGCCTTTTCGGTAAGAGCTGTGAAACCTGCTGCATCGTTAACAGCGATCTCTGCGAGCATCTTTCTGTTAAGTGTGACCCCAGCCTTCTTAAGACCATTCATGAATGTTGAGTAGTTCATGCCATTCATCTTGCAAGCTGCGGAAATTCTTGTGATCCAGAGCTTTCTGAAATCTCTCTTCTTAAGACGTCTGCCGACATAAGCATAGTTGCCGGACTTCATAACGGCTTCTTTAGCCATCTTGAAATGCTTGCTCTTTGCGCCCCAGTAGCCCTTAGCAAGCTTTAATGTTTTATTTCTTCTCTTTCGAGTAGCCATTGCGCCCTTAACACGAGCCATAATTCTTTACCTCCGTTTATTTCGTATTTAGATTACTTGTAAGGAATAAGAACCTTAACGGTTGAAGCGTTTGCAGAGCTTGCGTAGCCGGCTGCTCTTGCAATTCTCTTACGCTTTGTAGCCTTCTGAGTAAGTCTGTGTCTCTTGTTGGTCTTCTGATACTTTACAAGACCGTTCTTGGTTACTTTAAAACGCTTTTTTGCGCCAGAATGTGTTTTCTGCTTAGGCATGATGTATCCTCCTTCAATTTTTAGGCGAAGCTTTCGCCGTTGTATTTTTTATTTTGAAGCCTTAGGGGAAACGAACATAACGAGTGCGCGTCCCTCCATTTTAGATGGCTTTTCAACCGTACCGTATTCGGAAACAGCTTCCTTGAATCTGTCGAGAAGCTCTTCACCGAGCTGAGGATGTGCGATCGCACGTTTGCGGAAACGAATGGAAACCTTGAGCTTGTCGCCGCCCTTAAGGAACTTTGCAGCCTGATTTACCTTTGTGTTGAAATCGTTCGTGTCGATGGTGGAGAACATTCTGATCTCCTTAACGTCAACGACCTTCTGATTTTTCTTTGCTTCCTTCTCACGCTTGCCCTGTTCAAAAAGGTACTTTCCGTAGTCCATGATCTTACACACGGGCGGAGTTGCCTGCGGAGCAATTTTTACAAGATCAAGCTCTCTTTCTTCTGCAAGAGCCAACGCTTCCTTTGCCGAGATAACGCCGATGGCGGAACCGTCGGAATCAATCACACGGATCTCTTTGTCCTTGATTTCTTCATTAATCTGTAATTCTTTAACGCTTATGTTAAGCACCCCCGAAATAAAATAAAAATGAGCGGAAAAGCATCTCTTCCGCTCATACTGTGTTTCATCTCAAAGCAGGCAGGCATTAAAGCCGCCGCTTGTAAATAAAAAAGAGTATCTATTGACCTCTGCGCACTCTTTGCGGCAGGGTGAGAACGGAAAGTTCTGCTTTATTTTAAATGGTTTTCTCAAACCAACGCTATATATTATACCACAAAAAACGCATTTGTCAAGGGCTTTTGCAAATTTTTTTGAAAAACTTACTGTCCGTCAGCAGAATCGGTACTCTCGGAAGCATTTCCCGCAAGCTTGTTCTGATAGGATTCGTTGTCGAACCATTCGTCCAGCACCTTTACGGAGATGGAATAGCCCGTGCCCGTCCTGACATACTCGGTTATCTCGCCCGTGGTGAGGAGCGTTTCCATCTCCTGCGCTGTGAGGTTAAGATACTCGGCAGCTTCGTCCTCGGTGAGGTATTTCTTCTCGCCGTAGCTGACGCTGTCGGGCGTTGTGACGTTGCTTATATTCGAAAAAGACTTATCGGTCATCGTCTTATTCAGCTTGCGTATGCCGCCGCCTATCGAAAGTCCGCTTATAAGTACACATATTCCGAGGAAGACTGCTCCGACGAATGTTCCGTTTATCATCTTTGAACCCGATGTCCTGTTTCTGTTAGTCTGATTTGAAGCCATTATTTATTCCAGCCTTTCATAACGAAATTTCTATCTCCCTATCAAGGCTGAAGGAATAGAGGAACGCCTGACGCACCCTGATATGGAAGATTTTCTCCAGAGCGGCGCTGTACAGAACGAGCTGTCGGCGGTAGCGGTCGGCAAGGACCTCACTGCTTTTTACCCGGTCGGTCTTGTAATCGACAAGCACCATATCGCCGTCCTCGAAGAAGATACAGTCGGCGATACCCTGAAGCATACTGCTGCTATTATTATACTCCAAACCGTACATTCCGTCAAGTCCCAGCTTTGATATTTCGACAAGAAATTTCTGCTCTCGGCGCACCTCGGGCGAACGCTTCATTCGCTCATAAAGCGGCGAACGGAAGAATGATCTTATATGTTCAAGATCAAGCGAACGCCGTTCTGCGGAGCTGATGATACCAAGCGTTTCAAGGCGTTCGGCTTCGGCTTCGGGAGCAATTTCCGCAGCGGCATAATCGGCATACTGCATAAAGGTATGCGTTGCCGTTCCTATCTCTGCGGCGGTGAGCTTTCCATAGTCTGCGGCGAATTCGGGTCTGCGCAGAAAGACCTCGGCATTCTCGCTTTTGGCGATCTCGGTTATGGTGAGCTTTGCAAGTGCTTCGGTAAGCTCACTGTTATAACGGTAATTAAAGTTGCCGAGCAGCTTTCGGACGCTTTCCTCCTCCGCAAGCGCTTTGACCTCCTCGGGAGCTTTTTCATCAGCGGAAGTATCCTCGAACGAGGATATTTTTATCTTCGCCCTGCTGTTCCGTGTCGGAACGAATATCTCATTCTGTATTCGGCAAGAATTGGGGTGCGTGAGCAGTATCGCAAGAAGCCAGTCGAGCATCGACTGCGCCTTTACCGCCGATGGGTTTCCGTTCTCTGCGGCAAGCTGTGCGGCGCACTGAGCAATTCGGCGGCGTGTGTTGTCGCTGTCGGGAACGGTGATGAAAATCCGTTCCTTTGCTCTTGTGAGCGCAACATACAGCAGTCGCATCTCCTCGCTGACGCTCTCGCGGCGGTTAACGCAGGATATCGCATAGCGTGGGAACGAATCGTAAAGCTGACCCGTTTCGAGGTTCTGTATCTTGAAGCCGATACCGAGGCCGAGGTGTATCTGCATACGGTTCGTGCAGTCCGCAAGATTGAATTTGCGTGAAGTTCCGCAGAGGAAAACGAACGGGTATTCAAGTCCCTTTGATTTGTGTATGGTCTTTATCGAAACAGCGTTGTCGGCAGGTGAAACGACCGAGGCACGGACGAAATCGCCGCCGTTTTCCGAAACATCATTAAGATATCGGATAAAACCAGACAGACCGCCCGAGGAGTTCTGCTCATACGATTTTGCATATTCGAGCAAGAGGCGCAGGTTAGCTTTCTTCTGCTCGCCGTCCGAGTAAACGCTCATTGACGAAAGAAAGTCCGTGCTGTCATAAACGGTCACGATGAGCCTTTCAAGGCTTTGCGAAGCGGCGCTTATACGCAGGCTCTTGAATATCCTGCAGAAGCGTTCAAGCTTTGCTTTTGCCGAATAGTTACTTTCCTCTCCGACAGCTTTCAGAACGGCTTTATAAAGCTTTTCGTCACGCTTTTCCGAAAGCAGACGAAGCTCCGCCGTTTCGTCCGCATCAAGCATAAACATCGGCGACATCAGCACCGAAACGAGCGGTATATCCTGCATCGGGTCATCGATAACTTTAAGCAGGTTCAGAAGCACCGATATTTCGCGTGACTGGAGGTAGCTGACTGTTTCCTCGCAGACCGCTTTTATGCCCATTGCGTTAAGTTCATCGGCGTAAAGCTGTCCCCTCGCCCTATCACGGAGCAGAACGCAGAAATCACGGGGTTCGCTTGTACGCATTTCGCCCCTGTCAAAGACTTTTTCAACGCCGATCATCGACTTTATCTTTGAAGCCGCCGCACGAGCCTCCGCCTGAGCCGCTGAGAGCGATTCTTCACCGCTTTCATCGTCCGATGATACGGTTATAACGCCCTTGTCGGGGGAGAAAATTATCTCGGTCGTGCGGTCCGCATCGGGATAATTTGCGCCGTATTCAAGTTTTTCATTATCGGTATAATCGATGCCGCCGTTATCTCTGTCCATAATATTTTCAAAAACATCGTTGACGAAATCAACAACGTCACGGCTGCTTCGGAAATTGCGGTTGAGAAGCACCGCCGCATTCGTTCCCGTGAAGCCTTTTTCATAAGGCTCGGACGAATCGAGGACTTCGAGGAAGTTGTTCGGATTCGCAAGTCGGAAACGGTATATTGACTGCTTTACATCGCCGACGACAAATAGGTTATCGCCGCCCTTTTCGGCTGTGCCGTTGTGCGAAAGCATACGGAAAATAACGCTCTGCGTGTTGTTCGCGTCCTGAAATTCGTCTATCATTATCAGCCTGTAATACTCGGAAAGCTCGCGGGCAAGCGGCGTTTGGACGATGTTTCCGTTCCCGTCCTTTCTGCACAAAAGCTTTACCGCAAGTTGCTCCGCATCGGAGAAGCCGAGTGCATTTTTGTCAATTTTAATAGCATCTATCTCTTTGATAAGCTCCTTGACGAGAAGCGAAACTCCGTCTATGATCTCGGCGTTCACCCTGTAGTCGTCAGTGATGCTTTTCAGCGAAAAAACATTGCCGCAGGCATCGTTCGCAAGCTTTTTGTATCGGTCACGAAAATCCTTTACCGCATCGATAACGGCGGCATCGTCCAAGCCTTTTTCCGTTTTCGGATAGCGGCAGGTCTCAAACTTTATTGGCTTTGGCATTCTCTCGTCCCACGGCAAAGCTGTGTCCTTCACACGCTCGGCAAGCTGTTCAAAAAGTTGTGCTTCGCCCGTGATGATGCTCTGCGCCTTTGATTTTCCGTCATCGGGGACTAATTCAGCCGCATAGAAAGCCAGCGCCGCCGCACTTCTGAACTGCTGTGAGATGAACTCCGAATAAGCCGCCGCAAGAGGATCTGTGCGCTCGTCAAAAGGCTGTTCGTAACGCTTTTTTGCGCTGTCGAGGAAGTCTGTCGGGAACGGGAGCGACATTATAAAACGATATATCGAGAGCATCGTTTTTTCAAGCTCGGTATCTCCCCTTGCACCCGAACAGGTAAAGTCCGCAAGCTTTTTCATAAGCTCGGGCTTTTCGCCGTAAAGACGTTCAAATACGTTCTCGGAGGCTTTCGCAACGATGAGCTTTTCCTCCGAATCATCGATAATGCGGAAGCCTGACGAAACATCGAGCGACCGTACATTTTCCCTTATAAGGTCAAAGCAGAATGAATGTATAGTTGAAATTTTCGCCGACGGGATAAGAGCCTGCTGGCTGAAAAGCCACTCGTTCGAGGGGTCGGCTTCAAGCTGTTTCGCTATCGCATCGGAAAGGCGCTGTTTCATCTGCGCCGCCGCATCGTTGGTGAACGTTACAACGATAATTTTATCGGCGGGAACACGGTTCTCGTTATCGGAGAGGATACGGAGCAGTCTTTCAACAAGAACGGAGGTCTTGCCGCTTCCTGCCGCCGCCGAAACTATGACCGATGTATCTCTCGCTTCAATAGCTTCAAGCTGTCGGTCTGTCCATTTATCAGCCATTGTTCATCTCTCCTTTCCCGTTTTCTTCACGGATAATATCGTCAAGCTTTGCACTCATTTTCTCGGCAGCTTCGGGGTCGTAATCACGGTGGATAATATTCGGGAAATTGCCGCAGACGGAGCTGTAATCGCAGTATGAGCAGGGCGAAACATTGCCGTTACGGAGCGGATCGGCTCCGATCTCTCCGCTCTTTATGCTCATAGCTGTTTCCGTCAGTATCTCCGAAGAATATTTTCGCAAAGCGGCTATCTGATCTTCGGTGATGATGCTTGAATTGCTGTAAAAATCGCCGTCATTCTTAATTTTTACGGGGATAAAGGTTCCGCTGAGACCGTTTTCCATTGCACCTGCGATCTCGGCATCGGCAATAACTATGCCGTCCATTTTACAGCCTTTTTTCTCGTAGGAAAGCTTCTCGTCCTCGGTCGGATCTCTGCCGAGGGAGGGAACGTTGTCATTTGCGTGCATATAGAGAACGCCTGCGGGCAGAGCTTCGTGATATTTGCCCTCATTGAGCGGTGCATCGGGGTCGGTCACGGCGAAGATGTACAGAAGCATCTGCATATTTATACCGTAGTAAAGGTCGGCGAGCGAGAACACCTTTGAACCCGTTTTGTAGTCAACGACACGGACATAGGTTATGCCGTCCTTTACGAATGTGTCGATTCGGTCAACTGCACCGACAAAGCTTACCCTTGTCTTATCGGGGAGCTGTATCGTGACGGGCTTTTCGTCACTGCCCTCGGCATAGGAAAGCGTATATTCAAAGCTGGACGGCGAAAAATCGGACTGCGCAAATTCCAGCTTCAGGCGGCAGATGATGTCCGTCAGCGTTTCAGCCATTCGCACGAACGCCGCAACGAAGCGCTTTGTCTTGCCGTAGCTTCCGCCGACCTCGTCCGAAGCGTAATATTCGCCGAGCTTGGATTTAACGATAGCGGAAATGTCCTTTCGCTCCATTTTTACGAAGCTGTCCTTGTCGTATTCCTTTAAAAACTCACAAAGGCAGTAATGTATCGCAGTTCCCTTTGCAGGAGCGGAAACATCGACTTTTTTACGGGGCTGTATGCAAAGTCCCTTTTTGCAGAAGTAGATGAACGGGCATTTTCTGTAGTCCTCAAGGCGTGAAGCGGAAAGGCTTATGTTCTGCCCGAAAAGACGCTCTGCGTTATCTCTGCGGAGCGAATGTCTGCCCTTTATCGGCTCATCGGCAAGGCGAAGCTTTCGGCGGTTCTCGGGCGAATGATCTTCGAGTGCCGCACGCAGGCTCGCAATGTCAGAATCGTTCCTGCGGAAGCTTTTTATGTACTGATAATAGCCGTTCTGCTCAGTCGTACAGAAAAACAGCGTTCCGAGGTCTTTTTCGGTGAGCTTTATTTCGCCGAACATTCCCTCCAGCTGCTTCACGGCAAATGACGGATAGAGCGGTGCGCCGGAAACATTAGCCACGGGGTAAGTAACGTAAAGCTTTTCCCTCGCCGCGGATAAAACGGAGTATGCAACGAAACGTTCCTCCGAGTTTTTCTCCCTCATCGAGCCGCCTATCTCGATATCAGCCGCACGGAAACGCTCGGTGTCCTTATCGGAAAAGAGCGGCGATGGCTTCGGCGCAAGCGGAAATGTTCCCTCGTTCGCACCGATGACAAAGATAGCTTTCGGGTTGGAAAAACGTGACGTATGTGCCGCTGTAAAGCTTACGCAGTCGAGCGTTTTCGGCGGCGTGGAAAGCTTCATTCCCGAAACGCAGGAGTCGAAAAGCTCCGCAAACTCCGATGCGCTTATCTCAGCTTCGCCGAGCGTTCTGTAAAAGCTTTGCAGCAATTCACAAAGCATATCCCAGAGCTGTTTTGCTTCACGGACTGCGACCAAAACTTCGCTGTCGCCGTCCGAATTTTTCGCTTTTTCCTCGACCGAACGTGCGATGCCGACTTCTTCGAGAAAGTCCGAAACTGCGCGGCATACAGCGTTTGCCCTGCCCTGCGAAGCCTTTTTCCGCAGGTTTTCAAGCGGAACTATGACTGTCTGTCTTGCTTCTTCCGCTATGGCATCATTCTCATCTGCAACGCGGAACGGCTCGCTCCACATTTTGCCCTCAACATTCCAGCGGTAGCAATATTCTTCGAGGATATCCGCTTTTTCATCGTCAAGTCCCGAAAATCCCGTCTTTATGTAACGCAAAATTTCCTCGGTAGAAAATTTTCGCGCCGAAGCAAGCTTTAACGCCGTTCGTATGAAAACGACGAGAGCCTTATGCGAAATCCCGTCCGAAACATCGGTGTAAAGCGGGATATCCGAACGCCTGAAAGCCGCTTCTATCATCGTCATATAGCTTTCGGACGAGCGTGAGGTCACGGCGATATCGGAGTATTTGTAACCCTCCTCGCGGACAAGACGGCATATCTCGGCGGCAACATAATCCGCTTCGGCGTAAGGCTCGGCGGCTTCGTATATCTTCACCGCTCTGCACCCGCCGTCAAAATGCTCACGCTTTGCACGGAGGATATTTTTCCGCATAAATTCAAGCTCGGGATAGGCAAAGCGCCTGTTCTCCGTGAGGAAAGTTTTCCGAACCTGCGCACCTGCGTCATTTGCGGCGGAAATAAGCTTGTACATCGTTGTATTGACCGTATCGAAAAGCGAGAAATTTCTCGGCGCTTCGTCCTCGGTCGTGAGTGATACGGTCACGCTTCCGCAGTCCCTTATCATAATTTTCAGCAGTTCATATTCATCGGGAGTGAAGCTTTTGAACTCGTCAATGAAGAATTCAGTGTCCTTGAAAAAGCCGTGTTCGGAGGCTTTTTTTGCAGCTTCGGTAAGGTCGGTGCCGCTGTCCTTGAAGCCGTGCTTTTCGAGGCTTTCCATATACCCCGAGTAGATGAGGGCGATGTCCTTTGCTTTCGGGCGAATTATTTCATCGAGTGATGAGAGCTTTTCCGTGAGCTGTTCGGGCGAAACTCCTGCCGCCGAGAACGCTTTCACAATTTCGAGCGCATCTGTGACAAAGCGTGTTTTCATTGCCTGCCTGTCGTAAAACTCCAGCGAATGTTCGGCGCGAAGCCGTGACAGTACCTCGAACATTATGATATTACGGACGGTATCATCGGCATATTTGCCCCTTAAGCCGCCGTATTTTATGAAAATATACTTTGCCGCACGGGAGAAATTTATTATCTCCATACGGTTGAAATCCTCCATGCCCATAAAGTTATAGAGCAGGCGGTTGTATTCAAAGTTGAACTGGTCGGGGACGATAGCATAGACCTTTTTCCCCTCGGCAGCGGCACGTTTTATCCTTGTCATCATTTCGTATGATTTTCCCGTGCCTGCGCCGCCGTATATAATGTCGAGCATTGATATCCGCTCCTTTCATGGTTTTTATTATACCATATACAAGGCTTTCTTTCAAGGAAAACAAGGTAAAATGTTTTTACACTGATACAGTATGTGTTTTTTCGGTTCAATTTCCATAGCTGTTCAAACGAGGTCGGCTTATACTAAACACCATTTAAAATTTGGAAAAAATCAAGCCGACAATCTTGAATATATGGGATTTCGGCGCAGATTTTTTCCTGTATTTTATTGGTGTTTAGTATTAAAACGCTCGTCGCTTTGCTCCTCACGTTTATTCGCCGAGGATAGTTTTGTGAGGAAAACAGAATAGGCGCAATTCACTTTTTCAGGTTTACGGAACTGATTTCTCATATCTGTTTTACCTTTTTCGTGTGAATTGCGCCTTTGAATTTGTTACTGATTACGCTGTTGTAGCAAGCTTTGTGCTGTTAGTTTAGGGAGTTTCGCTTTCTGCTAAAGGTCAAATTGACCTGCGACAAGGTGGCTCCGCCCCAGTGGACTCTCCTCTGCGCATCTATTAATGGTACCGAGTAGCAAGTTAATAGCTCGACATAAAGTGTTTACGAACTTCCTGCAGGGGTTCCCTGCCCCCCTTGACCCCCTGCCACCCTTTGAAAAGCGTGGACGTAAACTTTATTTTTTCTCGACTTTTTCCGTTTTTGCTTTCTTCCGATTTTTATCCTCATACATCGCCGAATCGGCACGTCGGAAAACATCGGAGGTATCCCCGTCCTCGCCTTTTCGGTAGGAAGAGCCGCCGACGGCGATATGCACCTGATCGTATATTTCCGTTTTGCCACTGTTGAAATCGGACATTGCGCTGTTGAGCTGTTCGGCAAGAGCGTTTATCTCCTCATCGCTCCTGCTGCCGAGGACTGCCGTGAATTCATCTCCGCCTATTCTGAAACAGTTTTCGCCGCCGAACGTCTCACTTATGACCTTTGCGGAGTTCTTTATGTAAATATCTCCCTTTTCGTGACCATAACTGTCATTGACCTTCTTCAGACCGTTAAGATCCATTACAAAGATCGTAAAGCCTGCCTTACCCTCTGCGATATCTGCGGAAAGCTCTTCAAGTTTTTTCTTGTACGCAAGGTTATTTCCAAGCCTTGTCATCGGCTCAATATACGCAAGTCCGTTGATATAATCAATATGCCCTTTGAGCGAACCGACCATTTTTGCAAGACTTTCCGAAAGCACCTCGACTTCATCTCCGGTTTTGCAGGACAGCTCTGTTTCAAGCTTATTGTCAGCGATCTTTTGGGCTTTTTCCGTGAGTTCAAGCAGCGGTCTCGTGAATTTTGCCGCCCAACGCAGCACAATTACAGCCGAAATTATAAGGAACACTCCCGCATTTAGCAGCAGAAGAGTTATCAGCTTTCGCTTCGGGGCAGTGACCTCAGCCTTCGGAACACGTATGAAGAACTGCATGTTATTGTCAAGCATCATCGACATTATGAGCATTTGCCTGCCGTTGCGATCCGATGTGATCATCGTTCCCGTCGGCGCACCGTAGTAACAGCCGCTTTGTTCAAGCTCGGCATATCCGTCTTTAAAATAACCGTTTTCGCAGATGACGTCTCCGTTTTTGACGATAACGAAGGATTCCCCGTTTTCGTATGCGCTCACGTCAGCACAAAGCTCGCTTATAAGGTTTATATTGATATCCATTCCTATTATGCCGAGCCGATCGCCGTTCGGCTTGTACAGCGGAACGATATATGATATCATTTCATAGCCTATATTTTTATTATAATATGGGTCAAGCCAGATCGGCTCGCCTGCCTCAAGCGGTGTATAAAACCAACCGACATGCTCAAAGTCGCTTTTATCATATGCCTTGATATCCGTCAGCTGCGTGTCTGCAACATCGCCCGTAACGCTGCCCTTGACCCAGAAAAAATCGCCCTCATCAGTCACGTCCGGATCAAAACGAAGATACGCCCCCAGTGAACCGTGCGTGTTCATGACAGCATTTCTGCCAAGCTCTCTCATCATTTTCATATAGATATCAAAACGTTTTTTGTTGAGTAAAAGTTCATCATGTTCACCAAGGCTCGATGTCAGAAAACTGCTCATCATACTTACAGACTGCTCAATATTGCGCAGCTCCTCGTTTATCTCCTGCACACTCTCACTGCACTCAAGCTGCATAATTTGGGAAGAATCGTCATCGAGAACGTCACTTATACAAACGATGCTGACAAACACAAGCAGCGCAGTCAGGCACAGAAAGTTAAAAATAACCGTATAAATAATCTTCTTTTTTATAGAAAATCTCATTGTTTATTGTCCTTATCATCATGGCTCGTCATTTTAATTCTGACATCTCGCCATTCACGTCTGACTTTTCTGTTTTTGAAGTTGGTCTTTATCTTGTAAACAACACCGCCGCCGAAGAATATCGCCATATTTATAAAGGATATCGCGATGCAAAGGCTCGCCTGCCAGTAGCCGACAGCAAGCATCGTTACGAAATCATAGAGCAGAAATGCCGCATCGATCCACGCGAGCCACTTCGCTTTTACGGGGATAAAGAAAAACAGCAGGAACTGTTCGTTCGGAAAAAGCATCGCGAACGCAAGGAACAGCGACATATTGAGGTATTCCGCCGTAGCATAGCCCGAGATCAAGCCGCCGATTATCGTTCCGATAACACCCGTGAAGTAGAAAACGTTGAACCGAAAACCGCCCCATACCTGCTCGAGCTGCGAACCGATGAGCCAGTAGAAATAACAGCTTATCAGCATAAATATCGGGTTGGAACTGAACGGGCAAAGTATAAACGAGAAAATTCTCCAGACCTGCCCCTGCATCACAGCCGCGCGGTCGAAATACATATAGCTGCTCAGATACAGCTCGGGGAAAAGATAATCGAAAATAAACACTATCACGCTGCCTATAACAACATACAGCATAAGGTTTGGGATATAATATTTGCCGAATTTGCGTTCCATTTTATTTAAAAGATTCAAAATATCATTCCTTTCGGGTCATAAAAATATATTATACAACTGTAGAACTTATCGTTCAAACCAAACGCCAAAAATTCTCTTCGCGGCAACAAACCGATTTTTTATGCATACAAAGCGCAACGAAGTGCAGCGCGGCGCGAACCTTCAACGAGGCATCCTCGTAATTATACCATATTGGTAACAAAATTACAAGTAGCACTTGAAATTTTCATAAATATTGATTATAATAATAGGTGTACAAAAAAAGTACAAATCCCTAAAAGAAAGGTCGTTAATAAAATGGCTGTAGAAATCACAAAAGAAACCGTTATCGGCGATATCCTTGACGAAGATATGGAAACTGCACCGTTCTTCCTTGAAATGGGAATGCACTGCCTCGGCTGCCCCGCTTCAAGAGGCGAATCCATCGAAGACGCATGCGCAGTTCACGGCGTAGACCCCGATGAACTCGTTGCAAAGCTTAAGGCTCACTTCGCTAACAAGTAACCTCCGTTCAGACGGATAACTGCCGCACAATGCAATATTTGTGCGGTTTCTTTTTAAAAGGAGTAGAATAAATGCTCGGAAACAGACTTAAAGCCTGCGCCGAATATGTTGTCGGCGAAAAAGCCTGCGATGTCGGCACAGACCACGGCTACCTTGCTGCTGAACTTCTGCTGTCGGGGAAGTGCAGCTTTGCCATAGCCGCCGACATAAACGAAAAGCCGCTCGAATCGGCTCGCACGACTTTGCACAGGAACGGACTTGACGAACGCTCCCTGCTCGTCCTCTCGGATGGGGTAAAAAATGTTGACCTTGACGGCGTTACCGATATCATCATTGCAGGAATGGGCGGTGAGCTTATCTCGGCAATACTTTCGCAGAAGCCGCTCGGTGGGATAAACCTTGTTTTACAGCCGATGACGAAAGCGCCGTCTTTGCGCAGTTTTCTTGCCGAGAACGGCTTTGAGCTGCTCGGTGAAACGGCTGTCAAAGAAAGCGGCAGACTTTACACCGTGATGAACGCCGTTTTCACCGGCAAAAAGCGTGAGATAAGCGAGCTTGAAACACTTGTCGGAAAGCTTTCACCCTTGGAGGATACAGCCAAGCAGATGCTGCTCGGCATTTCGGAGAAGCTGAAAAAAGAATCGGACGCTCTGAAAGCTTCGGGCAATATGGAACAATCGGAACACCGCCGTTCGCTCTCGGAGCGGATAAAAAATTACGCAGAAAACGGAGGCAGTATTGTATGAGCTTTACAGTAAAAGATATTCTTGACGAAATGGATCGGATAGCACCGCTTTCCCTTATGCAAAAGGGCGACAACTCGGGACTTCTGGCAGGTCTGCCGAGTGATAAGGCAGCGAAAGTCCTTGCGGCTCTTGACATCACAAATGAGGTCGTCGAAGAGGCCATTTCAAAGGGTGCTGATGTTATTATTTCCCATCACCCCGTAATTTATCACCCTTTGTACTCACTTTCGGAAGAAAATCCTGCCTGCCGTGCAATGAAGCACGGTATCGCCTGCCTTTGCTTCCACTCGCCGCTCGACCTTGCGAGGGGCGGAATAAACGATATCATTTTCGATATGCTGAAAGAGCCGTTCGGACTTTTTGCATCGGAAAATTATGTTGAAGAAGTCGGCGGCGGCTTCGGCTACGGTCTTGTTTGCAGGCTTGAAAAGGCAATTAAACCCGAAAATGCCGCAAAAATGCTCAAAAACATATTCAAATGCACCGTTGTGCGCTTTACGAGGGGCGGAAAGCCGATAGAAAAGCTTGCGTTCTGCTCGGGCGGTGCGGGAAGTATGCTCCCCGATGCGCTCAGGCTCGGTGCGGACGCATACATTACGGGCGATGTCAAGCACGATCAGATGATAACGGCGCTAAACAGCGACATCACGCTCTTCGACTGCGGACATTTCCACACGGAAAATATTGTTATGCCATATCTTGCGAAGCGTTTTTCGGAAGATATGCCCGAACTGCCGTTTGAAATTGCGGAATGTTCGGCTGATCCCTGTGAGTATGTGTGACTATGATTTTCACAAAATAGGGGCATAATAAATTCGGAATGCGGAATGCGGAATGCGGAATTATCTATATCCCGTTAGTTTGCAACAAAAATGCCGAAAATAATTACAAAACAGACCTGTTTTCAAGGAAATTTTCCTTTGAAAACAGGTCTGTTCGTTTATTTCATAAACGCTTTACGATGCGAAACGGGAAACTCGTTCCCTACGGTGTTCAATATGAATTTACGGAGCTAAAATAATTCCGAATTCCAAATTCCGAATTTTTTCTCTCTGTTCCGCATTCCGAATTTTTTTCATCTTCCCCTCTTGTAAAAAGTACAAAAATATGTATAATAGTATATGTATGCCAACTTTTTTACAGAAAGGAAAATCGATCTTGAAAGAAAATAAAGCTCCGATAACGCTGAAATTTAATTTTTGGACGTTTTTATACAGCAAGAGAATTTATATTTTCGCTTTTCTTATCCCTGCGGTGGCTCTCTTTATTGCATACGCATTTTTCGGGATATATCCGTTCGGAAAGGAATCCGTTCTCGTTCTTGACCTCAACGGTCAGTATGTTTATTATTATGAAAATCTGCGCGATGCTTTACACGGCAACGGAAGCCTTGTAAACTCATGGAGCAGAAACCTTTCGGGCGAAACGATAGGCATTTTCGCTTACTATCTCGCCAGTCCGTTTATGCTCATCGTTATGCTGCTGCCGAGGTCGATAATGACGGCTTCGATACTCATTATGCAGCTTTGCAAGGTCGGCACGGCGAGTGTTACGATGTGCCATTTTCTCGGCAATCACAAGAAAATGAGCGGCAGCACCTCGCTTATTTTCAGTGTTATATACTCGCTTATGGCGTATATGATAGTTCAGCTCATGGACCCGATGTGGCTTGACGGACTTATCTATCTGCCGCTGATATGCAAGGGCATCGACAAACTCGTTGATGAAAAAAAGTGGCTTTATCTTGTAATTCCGCTGACTTTGATGTTCATTGCGAACTTCTATATCGGCTGGATGATCGCAATTTTCTGCATAATTTATTTCCTTGCATATTTCTTCTTTATCTCCGATGCGGCTGCACCGTTCAAATTCACGAACTTCGTTTACAGCGGCTCGCTTTTCGCCTGCTCGGGACTGCTTTCGGCAATATGCTCGGCTTGGCTGCTCATACCGCTTTACTTCTCGTTAAAGCTTGGAAAATTCGAGTTTTCAACGCCTAATTTTGAGATGGAAACGCAGTTCGACTTTGCGGATTTCTTTGTTGACCTGCTCCCGAACGTTTATGACACCTGCCGTCCCGAGGGTTCGCCCGTGGTTTACTGCGGCGTTCTGACGATACTTCTTGTGCCGCTTTTCTTCCTCAACACGAACATCAAGCTTCGCAAAAAGATAGGCTGCGGCCTGCTCACGCTCGTTCTTATCCTTTCGATGTATATGTCAACGGTGGATATCGTCTGGCACGGACTTCAGGTCCCGAACTGGCTTCCCTACCGCTACTCGTTTATGTGCAGCTTTATGTTCATCTTTATGGCTGCGCAGGCCTTCGAGCGCATTGAGGGCATCACCGCAAAGGAGATCGGCGGAATGTTCTTCGTGCTTGCTGCGTATGTTCTTTACGTTGACAAGCAGGGATTGGAAAAAGTCACGCTCCTTGCGACGGTATGGTTCACCATCGGCTTCGGCGCACTTTACGCTTTGCTCGTGTACCTTTACAAAAAGCACTACAACATCAAACCCGTACCTGTCGTGATGCTCATTTTTATCATCGGCGAGCTTATAACAAGCACCACCTACACTCTTTTCAAGATCGATGAGGACGTTGTTTACTCCAAAGAGGCTTCATATAACCGCTATATCACCCTCGGTCGAAACACAGTCAGCAAGATATACGATATGGACGAGGATCCCGTTTACCGCATCGAATCGAACTACCACAGAACGGTCAACGATGCAATGGCGTTCGGCTCGTTCGGCATTTCGCACTCCAGCTCGACCCTTAATTCAGGTCCTATCGAGATGCTCCACAAGCTTGGTTTCTCCTACGGCGGACATTATATAAAGTATAAGGGTTCGACCTACCTCACGGACGCACTCCTCGGAATCAGATATGTTATGGAAAAAGGCTCGGCAAAGCCTGACGAGGACGGCAATATCACCGTTGCGAAGAACAAGCATTACGACAAAATGGTGCTTGCAAACGGCGATAATACTGATATTTTCTATGTTTATGAGAACCCGAACGCTCTTCCGATAGCTTTTATGGCAAGCAATGATATCCTTGACGTATCGTTGGAGGGCGATAACCCATTCATCTGCCAGAATGCGTTTTTCTCCTCGCTTTGTACCGACACAAAGGCAGAATATTTCAAGCAGGTCGATATCGACCGTGTAGTTCCCGAGAACGCAAAGCCGTCCACCTACGGCACACATACGAAGTATGTCCCGAGGATCGAGGGTGAAAATTCGCACATCGAGTTTATCCTCACCGCTCCGACCGAGGATATGATGTACCTCTACTTCCCATCAAGCTATGAGCGAAAGATAAACCTCTGGCTCAACGGTGATTTCGTTGACTATTATTTTGAGGGCGGAAACGAGGTAATTCAGCCGCTCGGACGTTTCTCCGAGGGTGAAGAGATATCCGTTATTGCGACTATCACCGAGGAAAAGAACGAGGTATTATTTGCTGACGAATATTTCTACTACCTTGACGAAGAGGCTTTCAAGCGCTCGGTAGATGAGCTTAAACAGCACCCTCTCGAGATCGAAAGCTTCAAGGAAAATCATATCAAGGGTACAGTAAATGCCGACAAGGACGGTATCCTCTTTACAACTATCTCGTATGAGCCGGGCTGGACGATAAAGGTAGACGGCGTAAAGACCGAGCCTGTCGAGCTTGTGGACTCGCTGATAGGGATCCCGGTTTCCGCAGGCGAGCATACCATCGAAATGAGCTTCTTCCCCAAGGGAATGACGATAGGCATCATAATCAGCATGGGCGGTGTTCTTATCGTTGTGACCGCTGTTGTTCTCACCAAGAGAAGCAAAAAGGAAAAAACGCTCCTCGACAGACTTTATGAGGAAAACTAATAAATAATTCGGAATGCGGAATTATTTTACTCCGTAAGCACACATTGAATTTCGTGGGGAACGTTCCACGTCCGCACCGCAAGGCGTTATAATACAAACCAACAGACCTGTTTTTCAAGGAAAATCTTTGAAATCAGGTCTGTTTTTTTCAGCATTTACCATAAGAATTTGCTTGCGTAAATAATACTAAACACCAATAATACTAAACACCAATAAAATACAGGAAAAAATCTACGCCGAAATTCTATATATTCGAGATTGTCGGCTTGATTTTTTTCTGATTTTAAATGGTGTTTAGTATAATTCGGAATGCGGAATTCGGAATTCGGAATTATTTATGCATCGCGAATTTTTCAGAAAAATCATAGGATCGGTACGCCAATTCTGCTTGCAAAATATTATTTATACAACAAGACCTGTTTTCAAGGAAAATTTTTGAAAGCAGGTCTGTTTTTATTTACAGTATTCAACATAAAAATTCTTGTGTAATTCGGAGCAGTGAACAGTCCTCTACAGAAATTTTTCCTAAAAATACAAGGCTTGCAACGGGCGGATATAGAATCCGCCCCTACGGAAATGGATTTCTCATCGTAAATTTACGGAACAAAAATAATTCCGAATTCCTAATTCCGAATTCCGCATTAATTTCCTGCATATATTTATACAAAAAACGGATGAAAGGGACTTGCTATGAAAAATTCACATAAACAAGGCTTTTTGGGCGGTTCGCTTATCCTCATTGCTTCGGCGGCGGTTTCAAAGGTCATCGGTGCGATATTCCGCATACCGCTTGCAAATCTCCTCGGCGGCGAGGGTATGGGGTATTTTTCGGCGGCTTACGGCATTTTTATGACGGTCTATGCCGTTTCGGTGACAGGTCTGCCCATTGCGGCGGCGAAGCTTACCGCTGAGCGGCTCGCTAACTCGGACAAGGACGGCGCTGCGAACGTCCGAAACACGGCTTTAGTGATTTGCGCTTTGTGCGGAGCTGTGTTTACCTTGCTCATGCTCTTGCTTGCATACCCTTTTTGTGCATATCTGAACAAAAGTCCTTTGTCGGTGACAGCAGTTGCCGCTATTGCGCCGTCTATCCTTTTCAGCTGCATCACGGCGGTTTTCCGCGGTTGTGCGGAGGGGCAGAGAAATATGTACCCTACCGCAGTTTCGCAGGTCATAGAGGCGGCTGTGAAGCTTTTGTCGGGACTTGCGCTTTGCTATGCTGTGCTTAATGCGCCGCACTCGTTTTTCGTTTCGGCTGAGGCTCTCATCAAGCGTGTTCTGCCCTTTGAAGCCATACAAAGCACATCTGCCGATGATCTTGTAATGCCTTTAGCTGCGGCTGCGGCAGTCCTCGGAGTGACAGTTTCCTCGGCAGCAGGGCTTTTATATATGGTGCTGCGCAGTGTCTTCCGCAAAGAGGAAAAGCTTCGCTCTGCGCCGACTTTACCGACTGCGCACGAGCTTGCAATGATAATGATACCCGTTGCGTTAGGCTCGCTGATAACGAACCTGACCTCGCTCATCGACCTTGCAACGATAATATCATGCTTGAAAAAGGCGATCAATGCAAATCCGCAGCTTTTTTCGGCGATGCTGAACGGGATATCACCCGAAGCGATGCCGAATTTCATTTTTGGCTGCTTTTCGGGGCTTGCAGTGACGGTCTTCAACCTTATTCCGTCATTCACGAATATGTTCGGCAAGGGTGCAGTGCCGTTCGTGGCGGAGGGCTTCGCCAAAAAGGACAAAACGCTGACAGAGCAGGCTGTGATGCGTGTTTTTTTCACATCGGGATTCATTGCTGTCCCTGCAGGGCTTGGGATATCGGCGCTTGCTCCACAGATATTGTCGCTGCTGTTCCCCACGCGGCGGCTTGAGGTGCTCACAGCTGCACCCTCGCTTCGTCTGCTCGGGTTCGGGGTGATATTCCTGTCGGTATCGTCCGTGCTTTTCGCTGTGCTTCAGGCGGCAGGAAAGGGCGATGTTCCCGTTAAGATAATGGTTGTCGGAGTTGCGGTGAAGCTTATCCTTAACCTTGTGCTGATACCTGTTCCCGAAATAAACGCTTCGGGTGCGGCTGTATCGACCGATATTTGCTATCTGCTGATAATGCTTTTATCAATAAAAGCGGTTTCAAGGCTTGCGGGAATTCCTCTCGGGAAGTTTTTTTCACTGCTGACAAAGCTCACTTTCTGCGGAGTTTTATGCGCTTCGGCGGCTGTCCTGTCGCAGAATTTTCTGCGGAATTTATGGGATTCTCCGCTGACGCTGTTTATTTCCGTGCCGATCGGGGTAATATTTTACATAATAAGCACACATTTAACGGGGATTTTGAGCAAAACTACGTTAAAAATGCTGATTTGCTGAAGAAATTTAAAAAAACTCTTGAAAAAATCATAATAATAGGTTAATATATTATATGTGACTGAATGCGGCTATACCTTGATCGAAAGGATATCGAACGATATGGATTTTGAATTCAAAAAAAGATATGATATCAATGATATGCTGAAAATTATGGCGATACTCCGTTCCGAAAACGGCTGCCCTTGGGATAAGGAGCAGGATCACCATTCGATACGCAAGGACTTCATCGAAGAAGTATATGAAGCCGTTGAAGCTATCGACCTTGAAGATACGGAGCTGCTCCGTGAAGAGCTTGGCGATGTTCTTTTGCAGGTCGTTTTCCATTCGAGGATCGAAGAGGAAAAAGGCAGCTTTGACTTCGGCGACGTTGTGAACGAGGTCTGTCAGAAGCTCGTTATCCGTCATCCGCACGTTTTCGGCACTGTTACCGTCAAGGACAGCACAGAGGTGCTTTCCAACTGGAACGATATCAAGCAGGAAACAAAGGGACAGGAAACCTATACAGACACGCTCAGAAGCGTTTGCAGCACACTTCCCGCTCTTATGAGGGCACAGAAGCTCGGCACAAGGGCAAAGCGCGCAGGTATGGACTTCGCAGGCGTAAACGAGGCGCTCGAAGCTCTTGAGAGCGAGATAGCGGAGCTTAAAGCAGCTATCGCGGACGGAACCAACGTTGAAGAAGAAATGGGCGATGTCCTTTTCTCGGCGGTGAATGTTTCAAGGCTTCTTAAAGTCGATGCCGAAGAAGCTCTCACAAGATCTTCGGATAAGTTCGTTGAACGATTCGCAAAGACCGAGGAATTAACAAGATGTGACGGGGCAGATATGCGTTCCCTGAACATAGATCAGCTTGATGCTTATTGGCAGAAAGCGAAAAAACAATAATAATGGCGTTTTCGCCACAAAAATTTATGGAGGTATAATGTTATGACAAAGGCAGATTTGATCAATGCTATTGCTGAAAAGGCAGAATTTTCTAAGAAGGATTCCGAGAAGGCTCTTAACGCAGTGATCTCTTCCATCACAGACGCACTCGTTTCCGGCGACAAGGTTCAGATCGTTGGCTTCGGTACATTTGAAGTTCGTCAGAGAGATGCTAAGGAAGCTATCAACCCAAGAACAAAGGAAAAGATCCAGATCCCTGCAAAGAAGGCTCCTGCATTCAAGGCAGGCAAGGCTCTCAAGGACGTTGTAAACAAGTAATTATTGTTTATCTGTACTTTTCGGCAGCTGCTCTGTGGGGGCGGCTGCCTTTTGCTTTAAAAGGAGGAAGATGTATGAGGCTTGACAAATATCTTAAAGTAACAAGGCTTATAAAGCGCAGAACTGTAGCAAACGAAGCCTGCGACGCCGATAAGATCGTTGTAAACGGAAAGGCAGCCCGTGCCTCCTACGACGTGAAGGTCGGCGATATAATCGAAATAAATATGGGACAGAAGCCGCTCAAGGTCAAAGTCCTGAACGTTACCGAATACGCAACCAAGGAAAACGCAGCGGATAACTACGTTGTCGTGGAGGGCTGATAAATGGAGTACCGTTACAAAGTCGGCATGATCGACGGCGACTATGCACATCTCTACCGCATCGACGACGGCAGCAACGATGAGATAACCGTCGCAATGGCACTCCTGCCCGAAGAGATAACAGAGGGCTGCGAACTGCTTTGGAAAGACTTGCAGTACAGCATTATATAAAATTCGGAATTAGGAATTCGGAATTCGGAATTAGCTTCGCTGTTCCATTAGAAATAAGATATTATAGAAAAAGGTGCAGTCATGTTTATTCATGATCGCACCTTTTTTCTGATATTAAATGGAATTACAATAATTCCGCATTCCGAATTTCTAATTCCGAATTAACCTTATTCTCTGTCCTCAAACTCAACGTATTCCTGTTTTTCATGGACAGATTTATATGCAGGACGGATTATCTTGTTTGCATTAACAAGTTCTTCCATACGATGTGCTGACCAGCCAGATATTCTTGCTATCGCAAAGAGCGGTGTATAAAGTTCTCTTGGAAGGTCGAGCATTGTATATGCAAAGCCGCTGTAGAAGTCGACATTCGCAGAAACGCCCTTATATATCTTTCGCTCATCTGCGATGACCTGAGGAGCAAGGCGTTCAATAGAGTTATAGAGCTTGAACTCTTTCTCTCTGCCCTTTGCTTTGGAGAGCTTTTCTACCGCCTGACGGAGAAGGTTCGCTCTCGGGTCGGAGATAGAATAAACTGCGTGACCCATACCATAGATAAGTCCCGAGCGGTCGAAGCCCTCTTTATGGAGAAGCTTTATGAGGTAGTTCTTTATTTCGTCCTCGTCTTCCCAGTCGCTTATGTGGTTCTTCATATCATCGAACATCATTGAAACCTTGATATTTGCGCCGCCGTGCTTAGGTCCTTTGAGTGAAGCGAGAGCAGCGGAGATTGCAGAATAGGTATCCGTTCCCGATGAAGTTACAACGTGAGTTGTAAATGTGGAGTTATTACCGCCGCCGTGTTCAGCGTGGAGAACAAGCGCAAGGTCAAGGATAGACGCTTCAAGCTCGGTGAAGCTGCAGTCGGGACGAAGCATATGGAGAATATTTTCTGCGGTGGAATACTCTGCGACAGGCTGGTGGATAAAGAAGCTGCCACCGTCTATATAGTAATTCTTTGCGTGGTAGCTGTATACAGTGATGAGCGGCAGGAGCGAAATAAGTTCCATTGACTGGCGCATAACATTTGGCAGCGAGAGATCATTCGGCGCATCGTCGTAGGAATAAAGCGTCAGGATACCTCTCGAAATGCCATTCATAATATCTTCACTCGGAGATTTCATGATAATATCGCGAACGAATGTTGTCGGGAGCTTACGGTAGTCGGAAAGGATACGCTTGAATTTGTCAAGCTGCTGCTCGTTCGGAAGTTCACCGAGGAGAAGCAGGTAGGTTATTTCCTCAAAGCCAAAACGGCGCTTGCCGATAAAGCCGTTCACGAGGTCGTTTATGTTATATCCCCGATAGTAAAGCTCACCCTCACAGGGAACGCTTTTGCCGTCAACGGTCTTGGAAGAGATTATCTCAGAGATCTCGGTAAGTCCTGCAAGCACGCCCTTGCCGTTGATGTCACGCAGACCTCGCTTTACGTCATATTTCGTGTAAAGCTCAGGGTCAATGTTTCCGTTTCTTTTGCAGATCTCGGTAAGCTCGATAATTTCGGGAGTGACCCTTGCGAAGTTGTAGTTTGAAGCCATTGAAGCATCTTTCCTTTCATACAAAATTCGATCATTCAAATCTATGATAAAATTTTAACATACTTTTTGAATATTTTCAAGTATATCTGCGAAATTTTCATCATATTATCAGAAAAGTATTTACAAAATCAATAAACTGCAAAAATTTATGCAAAAAACAAATAGCTGACAATGACCGCTGCAAGTGCAAGCTGGCAGATGATGATGAGCGGGATCCCAAACATAAACCGCTTCTGTTTCGTCTTGTGGCGAAACTTTTTCATTGAGATATACATTCCAATCGAGCCGCCGATGAGCGAAACGAAGAACAGCGTTGGCTCGGAGATACGGCTTTTGCCCTTTTCGGCTTTTCTTTTATCGGAAAAAGCCATCGCAAAACCGATGATGTTTATTATAATGAAATATGCTGCGGCAAACGCTGCTATCGGGTGTTGTTTTAAAAGATCCATGGATTCACCTGTAATACTAAACACCAATAAAATACAGGAAAAAATCTGCGCCGAAATCACATATATCCAAGATTGTCGGCTTGATTTTTTCCAAATTTTAAATGGTGTTTAGTATAAAAAATTCTTCGCAAAGGCTTTTCGTCTTTGCGAAGATATCGTTTCATTAAAAAAGCAAGCTTATTTCTTGTTTTCATCATCGTTTGATGGTTCAAAGATGACCTCATCTTCCGGTTCGGTCGGTTCTGTTTCGGAAGTGTCCGTTTCAGATTCGGTCGGCTCTGTTTCGGAAGCGTCCGTTTGGGGAACAGTCGGTTCTTCTTCGGTCAAGGCGTTTTCATCTGATGCCGAAGCTTCCTCGGGGTTCTCATCGATGCTGCCGATATTGTCAAAATCAAGCTCACTGTCAACGGCAGTTGTTTCGTCCGAATTGAAAACAGGTATATCAAGCTCGGACGGAGCATTTTCCGAAGCCGTTTCAGCGGTTTCTTCGGGAACTGCACTTTCGTCAAAGTCTATCTTGAAGAAGTCGATCATATCACGGAGAACTTCAGCCTGCTCGGACATATCGCTCGCAGCGGCGGAGCTTTGCTCTGCGGTCGAGGTCGTGTTGTCGATAACGGCATTTACACTGTTTACGCTGTTATAGATTTCGGAAATAAGACTGTTCTGATGTTCTGCATTTTCCGCAATGCTCTTGACCTTTTCGTTGATCTCGGAAGCACCGAGGACGATCCTGTCGAGTGATTCGGCGGTCGTTTTTGCGATAGCGGTTCCCCTCTTGACATTTCGGAGCGAGTCTTCGATAAGCTCGGAGGTTTGCTTTGCTGCGTCTGCGCTCATATTTGCGAGGTTGCGGACTTCATCGGCTACGACTGCGAAGCCAAGTCCTGCATCGCCTGCTCTTGCAGCTTCGACAGCGGCATTGAGGGCGAGGATATTCGTCTGGAACGCGATATCATCGATAACGCGGATAATATCGGAGATCTGTGCGGAGGACTTGGAGATATCCTCCATTGAGCCGAGCATCTTTGTCATTTCGTGGTTGCAGGAGTTGATCTGCTCCTCGATATTTGCGGCGAGGACTTCGGTTTCCGAAGCGGACTTAACGGAATCGGAGATGTGTCCGACGATGTTTTCCATACGGTTCGATACTTCGCTGACAGCTTCGGACTGGCGTGCTGCACCGTCGCTCAGAAGCTGTGAACCCGATGCTACCTGCGATGCGCCCATTGTAACGGTGTTCGCAGATTCGCTTATCTTGCCGAATGTCTTTCTGAGCTGTGAAAGGATAGCGTTGAAGCTTTCCTTTATCTTGACGAAATCACCCCGGAATTCGCCGTCCATTTCAAATGCGAGATTTCCCTCAGCGATCATACCGAGCGCTTCGGATATCTGTTCGATATAAATACGAAGTGAAGCGACTGTCTGCGCAAGCGATTCTGAGAGTACGCCGACCTCGTTCTTCTGCTTGATAACGGGTGTATCGGCAGAAAGGTCACCGTCCGAAAGTGCTTTAAGTCTTGCTGTAACGCCGATGATCGGATTTACAACGCCATTCATGATAATGAACGTGCAGATAAATGCTGCTATTACGAGAACAACGGAGAACACAACGATTATCGTCGTAGTTGTTTTGAGTGTGCCGTCAAAATCGGATTCCGGGCCGACAAGGATAAGCGACCAGCTGCTGCCATCGATAGGCGAATACGCAACACGGCTTTTTACACCGTTGACAACTATGCTTTCGCTGCCCGATTCACCACTCATTGCGAGGGTCTGTATCTCTGCGATAGCGGCATAGTTGCTGTCGGTTTCCGCAAGGGCATTGTTGTTCACTGCATTGACAACGTTATTGATATCGTTTGAAGCGATCATCGTACCCTCTGCGTTGATTATGTAGGCTGTGGAATTTTCGCTGAACTGAACGGAATTTACGATATCGGAAAGTATCTGCGCATCATAGTAGACAACAAGAACATAGTTTGTAACACTTGATGATCCCGATACGGCAATGATGAATTCCGAGCCGCTGCCGTCCTCATAAGGGATAGGCTCAGTGATGGCTATGCCCTTTGACTTTGCTGTCTGATAAACCTCAAGGTCTTTGAGTGCCTCTGCATTTTCCGCATCGAATCTGTCCGAACCGATGAAAAAATCACCCATTTTGAACATTGCGAAATCCTTTACATTGAGCTTATACTCATTGAACATATATTTGAGATAGGACGAAGCTCCCTTTGAAGCGCCGATATTGTTGCTGCAAAGTGTCTTTTGGAAAGCCGTGTCGGTCTTTGTTTTGAGCATGGAGATCTTAACGCTTACGTCCGATGCCGCCTCTGTTGTGATAGGCGTTATCATCTGATTAACGGTCGATTTTACGCCTTTTGAAAGCGAAATATAATTGACGAACGCAAGCAGCAGAATGACAACGAGCGACATTATGCATACGAAGATAATGAGCTTTGTCTTGATGCTGTTTCGGGTCAGCTTAAAATAACTGAGATCGAGCTTCTTTTTAACTTTTATATCCGATGTTTTCTTATTTTTCCGTAAATTTAACTTTGCCATATCAAAACCCTCCCCATGGGGTGTACATTATTTGTTTTAATTGTACCACTTTATAACTATCAATATATCAATTTTCTGTGAATTTTTACAATATACAGAAAAAATGCAGGGGATTTTTATGTAATTTGCTTTACTACAGCAAAGTAAAAGAGCCGAACAGCCATGAAAATAACTGTTCGGCTCTCGGTTTTTAAGCAGAAATCCGTGAATTTTGTTAAGGTCATCTCTAATTGTAATGTGTACAAAAAATCAAGCGAAAGGTTAAATATATGACTTTTGCGATGATTTTTTGTCTGCACATTCATCAGAGATCGGCATTAAGCTGCAGTCTTGTGTACTTTACCCACAACCCGTTTATATATTACCTGTACGGCAGGGAGAACAGCCGCACAGAGTATGCAGTAAACAACAGCCTGAAGCGAAATTGCACCAAGTCTGATGATGAACTGCTCCTTCGTATTCGACATAAAGCCGGCTGACATAAGAATTGCCGTATTCAGCAGGAGATTTATCACGAATGAATCGATGAGCCTTGCAACAACAGCCATAACAGCGAGCTTTTTACCCTCTCTCTTGTAAAGGCATATGCCGAAAACAAGACCCTCGAGCGCAGCCGTTACGGTGAGAAGCGGAAACGGTGCCTGACCGCTGACAAGACAGCCGATAAGGTCGCCTGCGACAGCCGCAAGTGCGGCAGGAACAGGTCCGAAGAACATTCCTACGACCGCAAGCGCAAAAAACGCAACGTTTATCTTGAGGAACGCACCGACCTTGAACGAGAACATATCGAGAATGATGAAAAGTGCAGTCATAAGTCCGGCCATAGCAAGACACTTAGCGCTTTTCAGCTCCTTTGCGGAGCTTGTGAAAACAGAAAAAAAGCCTTTCATTTTTACCTCCTTAAAATAGTGCTGTTTGTGCATATCGGGAGGAATGAAAAGCTCCTGTTATGCATTTCAGCGGGATGCAAGAACTGAACCGCAAGCTTTTGAAAGCTTTTCGTTCCGCCGGCAACTCCCCGTCCGTCGGACACTTGTACGCTCAGTTCTCTACTCTGTAAATGCGTATTTCTGCTAAAAGGTTGATATATTTCATCAACAGATAATATTGTATCACTTTTATGTGAAAAAGTCAAGGCTTTTTTAATGCGAAATTCGTAATGCGTAATGCGTAATTTTTGCAAAGTTGACATTTGTTTGAGAACTGCGAAGCCAAGCAAAAGTTTCGTCCACCTTTTCAAAGGTGGCAGGGGTCAAGGGGGGCGGAGCCACCTTGTCGCAGGTCAATTTGACCTTTAGCAGAGGGCGAAACTCCCTAAACTAACAGTCAAGGCATTGCCGCAATAGAAAAATCACTAACAGTTAAAAAGGCGCAATTCACACGAAAAAGGCAAAACGGATATGAGAAATCATTTTGCAAACTTAAAAAATGTGAATTGCGCCATTCTTTTTTCCTCAAATAAACTATCCTTGCTGGTCATATATACTCACTTCGTTCGTATATATGACCAGCAAATCAATATGAACAGCTATGGGATATATCACTAATACTAAACACCAATAAAATACAGGAAAAAATCTGCGCCGAAATCACATATATCCAAGATTGTCGGCTTGATTTTTTTCAAATTTTAAATGGTGTTTAGTATAAAAACAACGCCGTACAGTTGTTTTAGGACTGTTTTTATAAGAGAGATCAAATACTTTGTAGAAGCTTTGAGTTGTGAACAGTTATAACTTCTGCTGTATTCTTTATATTGATAATCCAACTAAACCTTGCCATTTTGGATGAGTTTATAGATAACGAATCCCCATTTTACGATTATCTGCTTAATATAGACCATTTTTTGTGGCAAGGTTTAATTGGGGGAGCAATAATAACTTAAAGAACCAAACCATCTTCAAGCTCGCCGACCTCGGGGACAGTGATGATATTTTCACCCTTTGAACCGAAAATTTTCTCCCAGGCGACATCTATCTTTTCAGCCTCGGAAGAAGCTGTTGCTTCACTGCTTACGTCCTTGCCGAGAATGATGAGCGCAACATAGTTTCCGCTCACGAAAAGGCGAGCCTGCGCAGATTTGTAGTTGTCATAATTTCCGAGGAAAGAGTAGCTTGCGATCTGATCGTAGTGTTCCTGAAGCTTTGCGGCGGCGGTCTTTGCATAGCCGTCCTTGACTTTGAGGATAACCGCAGTGTCCATATAAACTGCCGAAATTTTATTGTTTTCATAAACGCCGCTTTCGACCTTGCTCATATCAAGCTCGAAAAAGCTTTCAAGCTCGCTCTGTGTGCTGACATTGTCGCATGTGTAGCTGCTGCCAAGCTCCTTTTTCAGCTTGGAGAGGACTTCCGATGCGGTAAGGGTTGCCGATGCTTTACCTTTCAGCTTTCCGTCATTGCCGAAACGGTAGGTCTTGCCGTCAATTTTAACTTTGCCCGTTCTCATTTTTCCGTCATTTCCGAAATAGTAGGTGCTGCCCTTTATCCTCTGAAATCCCGTGCGCATTTTGCCGTCGCTGCCGAAATAATAGGTGCTTGAAGCTATCGTCTTGAAGTCAGTGCGTCTGATGCCGTTCGTGCCGAAGAAATATTTGCTGCCGTCTATAGTCTGCCAGCCGGTTTTCTTGTTTCCGTTGCTGTCGGTGTAGGTGTAACCGGTGTCTGTTTTGTTCCAGTCAGCCGAAACGGTGACTGCGGCTGCGGACATTGCCGAAACTGCCATAAGCGAAGCCATTGCTGCGGAAATTACTTTGCTCTTAATACTTTTCATAATGATTATCTCCTAAAAAAACGTTTATATTACTTAGATGAACCGATAGTGCTGCCCTCGTACTCGTCAATTTCGGCGAGGTTTTCGGGTGTGCTGCCGAAGATGCTCTTCCAAGCCTTGTCAACCTTTAAAGCTTCGCCGAAAGCATAGTCAGCCTTGTCATCATCGCTCCAACTGTCGGAATAGCCGTTGTCGCCGAGGATAAGGAGCGCAACATAGTTGTTCTGTGAGAATATTCTTGCCTGTTCAACTCTGTAAATGTCAGCATCATAAAGCTGCGAAACGCCGAGTATCTGCTGATAGTAGTCCTGAAGTATCTGTACAGCCTTGCTTGCATAACCGCTCTTGACGTTCAGAACAATTGCGATGTCATAATTTATTGCAGAAACGGAATTGTCTTCATAAACGCAGCTGTTGACATATCGCATATCAATGCCGCAATTTTCAAGGTCTGTGCTGTCGTGAACATTGTCGCAGGTGTAGCTTGAACCGAGGTAGGACTTGATGCTGTCAAGCACGGTCGCTGCGCTGTTGTTGCTCTTCGGGTCGGACTTTCCGCTGCCGTTGAGAACGCCGTATTTGTCGAAGCGATATATCTTTCCGTTTATTTTGCGCTTGCCCGTGCGCATTACGCCGTTTTTGCCAAAATAGTAGGTATTGCCGCATATCGTCTGCCAGCCTGTCTAAACAGAGCCGTCCGTGCCGAAATAGTATATTTTGTTTCCGATCTTCTGCCAACCCGTGTAGGTGTTATAAGAGCCGGAGATGAGTGTTTCGGTCGTCGTTGCTGCCGAAACCTGAGCAGTAAGAGCGGCTGTAGATGAAATTGAAAGCATTGAAGCGAGTGCGATAGAAGCAATTCTTGATCTTATATTTTTCATAATGATTATCTCCTTTAAATTCGGTTGCATTGATTTTTATTCTGAAAGAGTTCCGAACTGTGCACCGTTTTTTGCCCTTCTGCTTATATAACGATCGGGAAGATTAAAATGTCGGGTAAAAATAAAAATTTTTTGAAAAATAAAAAAATGTATTCTACGCTGTTTACATAGAATACACTTCAGTATTTTTATTGTATCTGCTCCGCCAGAAACAGTGCAGTCTGCGATATCGCTTCACGTTCCGCACCGTCCGTATTGCATAGGTAATAATTGTATTGGTTTCCGTTCCAATGTGCTTTCAGATAATTCTCGCTTGTAATATCAAGAACTATATTGTCCGAGATATTTTCGCTCTCGACTATCTTTCCGTAAACTCCCGAAAAGTCGTCGTCATCTTTCGATATTGAATAATAGTATAAATGCCCGTCAATTGAAAAACAAACATCAGCATCGCCGTCGTAAAGATTGCAGACGACCACTTCCGCATTTTCGGGGAGAGTGATGTCAAACCCTGCTTCAAGGATATCATCAAAGGTGTATTCGTTCGCAAATCGGTTTTCCGCCCCAAGCATATCTTCCTGCTCTGTCGTCACAGAAGAGGTCGAAGCCGACGGGGTGACGGACGTTTCGTCAGCAGTAATATCATCATCGCTGTTGTTTTTTATGATAGCCGCCGAAGCTATAACCATCGCCGCACACGCCGCAGCGGCGCATATACTCGTGTAAAGCTTTATATTCAGCTTTTTCTTTTCTGCCGAAGCCTTTTTCAGAATGTTCGCATACATTCTTTCCTCTGTACCCTCGGAGATATCTATATCATCTATCGCTTTTTTTATATCATTGCTCATTAAATTCACCTCCAAGTGCGGTCTTGAGCTTCGTCCGTGCATCACGAAGAAGATTTCGCACCGTCGAAGCAGGCTTTTTCACAAGCTTTGCGATCTCTTCCGTTTTGTAGCCTTCGTAATAAAAAAGTATAACGACTTCCTTGTATTTCGCAGGGAGAGCCTTTACCGCTTCAAGAACATCACCGTCCGTGTCCTTTTCTTCAGCGGCAATGTCCTCGTGATCGGCAATATCTTCAGTCTTTTTCCGCCACCAGTGCTTTAGCCTGTCTTTGCAGATATTTGAAGCCGTGACTGTCAGCCACGCGCGTTCGTGATCTTCATTATTGAACGTCATTCCCGTGCTGATTATTTTCAGAAAAGCATCTTCCGTGCAGTCTTCAGCGTCCTGCTGATTTTGCATATATATGTAGCATACCCTGTATATAGCCGCGTAATTCCGCTTGTAAAGCTCATTGAAGCCCTGAGGGACAGCAGACATATTTACACCTCCAATTATTTAACGATCGAACGACCGAAAATGTCGGAATTTATTATACAATATTTTTTGATAAATTTCAATATGAAAATAAAAAATTGAATTTCTTACAAATGCGTAATTTTTGCAAAGCCGACATTTGTTCAGTGATGCGAAGCCAACTAAAGTTTAGGTCAAGCCTTTTCAAAGGCTTGCAGGGGTCAAGAGGGCAAAGCCCTTGGTCGCTTCCGCAGAAGCGAAATACTTTAAACTGACAGTTAAAGGTTGTGTAGCAATAGCGTAATCAGTAACAACTAAAAAGGCGCAATTCACATCAAAAAGGTAAAACAGAACGTGAAAAATCGGTTTGTAAACCTATAAAATGTGAATTGCGCTTATTCTTTATGTTCTGAACAACTATCCTCGGCAAATAAACGTGAGGAGCAAGGCGACGAGCGTTTAGCGCCGACGAGATATGAATGGCGGTTCTTCTTTTAGAGATTAAGTCATGAAATACTTTTTCGTCAATCTGCATAAATG
>UQQA01000007.1 GCA_900543105.1 uncultured Ruminococcus sp.
CGCCTGACAAGGAAGCTTGACGCAGAATGAACTTATTATAGCCAAGAGTTTGTCTATAGGTTGATTAAGAATTAGTATTATCGCTCATTTATATGAAAAAGCGATGCAATTCGTTATCTTGAATTGCATCGCTTTTATTTTTATTTGGTGAAAAGCAAAATTAATCCCGAATTTGAAATTTATGCCCTCGCATCGAATACTGCGCCGATATCTCCTGCAAATGCCTTTGCGGAATCGTTCATCATTTCAATAGTTCCCATTGCAAGCTGTGAGCTTACGTCCATGCTCTTTTTGAGTATGCTTACGCCTGCCTGCTGCCGGAACTCTGCCTGCTTCATTGCCATTGCCGTTGAAGCGATAGATGTACTCATATCCATAATATCCGCCTCCTTTTATGGGGATCGTTACTTCATATTTTTGATATCGTCAAGAAGCGAGCTGAACTGCTCAATATCCTTGTAGCAGTTTGCAACAACGTTCTGTGTGTTTGCGATATTTTCAATGATAGCCTTTGAACGGCTGTCGATGCTTGTCATTGCGTTCTGAATGCTGTCTGCGGAGCTCTGGCTCGTTTCGGCAAGGCTTCTGACTTCCTGCGCGATAACGCCGAAGCCCTTTCCTGCTTCCTTCGCTCTCGATGCTTCGATAGAAGCGTTGAAGCCGAGTATCTTCGTGTTGAGCGCGATATCCTGTATCTGCTTGAGGGTATCGTTCGTCTTTACTATCTCAGCCGATGTACCCTTTGCGATCTCGCCAAGGTTTGCATAAGCGTCCTTGAGCGAATTAAGCGACTTTTCCGTGCGCTTTACAAGTACGCCTGCCTCGTCTACCTTTTTATAAAGTGCCTGATTAAGGCTTGTAAGTCCCGAATTGTTCTGCTTTGAGATATAAGCGTCATAAGCTGACTGGGAAAGAAGTCCTGCGATTATGAAAAGGAAATCAGCCGCAGCTTCGACCTTATCTCTGCTTACGATCTTTACCTTGCGCAGAGCTGCTATGTATTTATCCTCATCGATGCTGAGCTCACGTGCGATACTGCGGAACTTTTCCTCATCGGGCTCTTCTGTGAGCACCTGACCGCCGATGAACGAGCCGATCATTTCACCGCCGAGCATAATGGGCGCAGCGAAATCTACCAGTCCTGCATGACAGGAATAGGCAACGGACTTTCTTGAAAGAAGAGCGTCCTCGCCGCCTTTTTTATCACACTGACCGCATCTGCGGCAGCCCTCACGGCTTTTCCTTGTAAGATCCATGCAGAATTCTGTAAAATTACTTCCCTTTGTAACAGCATTGCCGTCAGCGTCCGTAGTGAGTGCAGCCATGCCTGTAAGTTTTGCAAATCCGTCCTGAATAGACTGAAGTGTGCCTACGCTTATCAATTCTGTAAGAGCAACTGCCAATTTTATTCCCTCCAACGAAAAAGAAATGCACCGTCAATGCAGACATTTCCTTATACTTATAGTTATTGTACATATAATACACCTTTTTTATAATTTTGTCAAGTGTTTATGATCCATTTTTACAGCAATATGTCTAATTTTCACAAATTACATCTCCAAAAATCTGTATGACAATACAGCAGTCAAAATGTAAATAAATATCATATCTGTTGAAATCTCAATGTTTTTGAGGTATAATGTATTTATAATTTCCCTTTTCGGAGGCATTTGATGTACTACTGCTGCGGTATAACCGACGTCGGAACTGTGAGGGATCACAACGAGGACGCCTTTCTTATCAATAAAATAGTAATGGATAAAGCTATGCTTGAAAGTGAGCTTCATACACCTTTTATTACCGCTGTTGCCGACGGCGTAGGCGGTGAAGCCGGAGGTGAAGTTGCTTCAAGGCTTGCGCTTAACCTGCTCTGTGCGCTGAAGCCTGCCGAGAACACAGACTATGAAAAAAAGATACTCGATATCCATTATGCCCTGCGCAAAAACGGTGCTGAAAACAACAATATCAATATGCAGACAACGCTCTGTGCGCTTGCAGTCGACAAAAACGGATCTGCCTGCATAATAAACGTCGGCGATTCAAAGCTTTTCCGATGCCGCGGCGGAAGTATCAGACAGCTTTCGCGCGACCAGTCGCTCGTCCAGATGCTCTATGAGCAGGGCGAGATAACCGCCGATGAAAAGCGCACCCACAAGCACCGCAACGTAATTTTCCCCGTCCTCGGAAACATAGCCGAAGACCCGACCGTCGAGATAACGCCAATCGATGGCGGCATACAGCCCGGCGACCTTATCCTTATATGCAGCGACGGGCTTTCCGATTATATCACCAAGGGCGATTTTGAGGAAACTCTTGCCCTCCCCATAAAGCTCCCGAAGCGTCTTAAAGCACTCGTAGAGCTTGCCAAAAACGGCGGCAGCACGGACAATATTACCGTTATCGGTATTTCGGCAATGTGAACTTTTTTAATGCGTAATTCGTAATGCGTAATGCGTAATGCGTAATTATTTTTGTTCCGCATATTTATCGCTAAACACCTACATTCCGTAGGGGCGGATTCTATATCCGCCCGCCGAAATCCCTATTTTTATTGAGTTTTCTGTCGTAGACGTTTTCCCGTCCCACACCACAAGGCATTTGTATAATAATCGAACACCCATGTTTTTATCTGATGAAAAAGGTAAAAACATGGGTGTTTTGTTATGTAATTAACCATACGGAAAATATGTGCCGAAAATTGCTTGCATGATTCGGGACGGGCGACCCGTCACCCACAGAAAACCCACATAATCCCGTGTATTTCCAACGGACGGATACAGAATCCCCCTGCGGAAACAGGGTTCGCCGTAAATTTGCGGAACAAAATAATTACGAATTACGCATTACGAATTACGCATTGAATTATTGCAGTAACAACCGCAGGCAGATACCACCCCATAACGAACATCGCAAGCGTTATGATGCATACCAACACTTCCGATATCCTCGGGCGGCTTTTTTCTTTTATGCTTTCGGCAGCGGATAAAAACACGTCCCAAATTATAATTATGTAAGCCGCGATATAAAGGAAAAGCGAGGGCGTTTCTGCGCCGAAATGGGCGGCAGCAGCGCCTGCCGCAGCAAGAAAAACGGTCACGGCTATCCTCAGAACGAATTTCAGCCGTGAATGTGTTCTTTTCGGCTTTGCTTCGTCATTCCTGCCGCCCATTGCTTCGATATAGCCCTCGACTGCGCTTTTTACTACATTTTCCGAGCCGTTCGGCGAAAGTGTTATCGCAATTTCTTCCCCGTCATACTCCGCACTGCCGACACCGTTCATATTTCGTGCGAACGCACACGCTCTCTCGGCTATTTCGCCGTTCTGAAGCTTTATTTTTATCTCCATAATATTCTCCGAAAAGAAACCCCTGCGCATTGTTCGCAGGGGTCATTTTTATTCTTCGTCTGAGTTCGATGTATCCGTATCAGCCGTTTCGGGAGCGGTGTAAACGGGCGCACTGCTTGTCGGCTTATCCTCTTTCTCTATCTGTTCGAGAAGAGCGGTAATGTCGATGAGCATCGAGCCGTTCTCGCCCGCAACGGTCGGGAGCTTGCCGTCCCATTTGTCTATGTAGCTCATAAGAAGCACTTCGGGCGTTATCTGCTCGGATTTGAGTCTGTACGCCTCTGCTTCCGCCTGAGCCTCGGCAACGGTCTGCTCGGCTTCGACCTTTACACGCTGTAAATCCTGCTCGGCTTTGAGGGCGTTCTGCTGTGCCGTCTGCTTTGCTTCAACTGCGGCGTTGTATTCCTCGGTAAAGTCGAACGAAATGATGTTGAATATCTGAACATCGATGCCGTAAGAGCCTATCTTTTCTTTGAGCTGTTCGCTCATAAGGTCGCTGACATTCTGGCGGTTCGTGATAAGCTCCTCCGCGGTGAAGCGCGCAGTTACAGCCTTTACGCACTCCTGAACGGCAGGAATGATTATCACGGATTCATAGTCCATACCTATGTTTTTATAAACCGATGCGGAATAGGAATTCATTACCTTGTAGTTCACTGCGATAGTCGAGCGAACCGTCTGCAAGTCCTTTGAAGCCGATGAACAATCAGCTTCGGCTTTGAGTACACGGTTATCGACAAGGACTATCTTCTGCACGAACGGTATCTTGAAGTGCAGTCCCTCGGTCAGAACGCTGTCCGAAACCTTTCCGAACGTCGTCACAACGCCCGAGTGACCTGCCGTTACCGCCGTGAACGAGTTGAGTATGACTATCACAAGTGCGAGGATAATTATAACCGCCGCGATTATTTTTCCTGCCGAACGTGCAGGCTTGACATCGATTATTTTTCCATCGTTATTGTTCATTTGTCAAGCTCCTTTCGCATTAAAGCTCAGTCCTCATTATCCTCGGGGAGATCCTTTTCATCTATCTTCTTGTTGTCAACGCCAAGGCTGTAGCTTTCGATATCATCGGGATCGTCGATGTAATAGCTGTAATCCTCGACCTTTGCCTTTTTCTTTGTCTTACAGGACTTAACGAGCGCAACGACAGAAACCGCGAGAGCCGCCGCCGAGAGAACTATGCTGATAACTCCGAGAGTGACAGCGATAGCCCTTACCTTTTTTACATTATACTGAGCAAGCTTTGCCTTTGTGTCATAAAGCTTCTCTTTTGTATTGCTGAGTGCAGCCTTAGTGCTGTCCCACTTATCTTCAAACATATCCTTAGCTCCATCGATAAATCTTTTGGTTTCAATAATTTTTTTGATGATCATAAAACTGTCCCTCCAAATTATTACTTATCTTCAAGTGATCTGAGTGCCTTTACTTCGTCACGGTCGACCTTTATCTTGCCGTCACGAATGACCGTTACCTCGGACTTGTCGAATACGACCGACGGATCGTCCGATTTTTCGGGCTTTACTTTGAGCTTGCCCGTGAGAAGATTCACTTCCTCAACATAGCCTTTGAACTTTTCCGTGCTGACATAAGCGCCGACCTTCGGCGTTGTTTTGAGCAAGTCTTCATACGCTTCCTGCTCGTGCTTCAGGCAGCACATAAGTCGTCCGCACGTTCCCGAAATTTTCGTCGGGTTGAGCGAAAGCCCCTGCTCCTTTGCCATTTTGATGGAAACAGGCTGAAAATCGCCGAGGAATGACTTACAGCAGAATTCTCTTCCGCATATTCCAAGTCCGCCGAGAAGCTTTGCTTCGTCACGAACACCTATCTGGCGAAGCTCTATCCTCGTTCTGAACACGGACGCAAGGTCTTTTACAAGCTCACGGAAATCAACTCTCGTTTCCGCCGTGAAATAGAAAAGTATCTTGTTGTTGTCGAAAGTACATTCAACATCGACAAGCTTCATATCCAGCTTATGCGCTGCGATCTTTTCCTGACATATTCTGAAAGCGTCCTTTTCCTTCTGCTTGTTCTGTTCGACCGTTTTAAGGTCAGCCTCGGTCGCCTTGCGGATAATGTCCTTTAACGGCTTGACGATCCTGCTGTCATCGACCTGCTTGTTTGCAAGTGCGACCTCGCCGCATTCAACTCCTCTTGCCGTTTCAACTATAACCTTTTCGCCGACAGAAAGCTTCTGCTTTCCCGGTGAAAAATAATAAACTTTGCCTGCGCTCTTAAAGCGCACTCCGATAATTTCCGCCATTTTTCGTCCTTTCGTTTTTATTTTCGGAAAAGCCGCCCGGCTGCGGCATCAAATGCTGCGACATCAAATGCTGCGACATCAAATGCTGCGGCATCAAATTATTTCACCGCAAAGCGCAGACATCGCCAGCGGTACATTTATATTTGCATTGCAGTAATTTATATTCTTTCCGATAATTTCGTGAATATGAAGCGCTTTTTTAAAAGACATTCTTTCCGCAAGCTTTTTTGCGCCGTCTTTACAGCAGCCGATGAAAACGGCATTTTCGCCGTAAAGCCGCACCTCGCAGACATCGCGCATAACTTTATCGAGCATCACAAGGATATCCTTTACATTGTCGCGGTTCTCGCCTATTTCCGCAAGAACTCTGCAAAGGCCGTATTCGTCCGATGAAGCCATACAGGCAACGATCTTCCTGCAAAGCTCGGCGGCTTCAAGACCCTCACCGTCAAGACAGCTCTCGCACCGTCCGATGTTTCCGTGAAAGGCTTCGACCGCGCTCTTTATCTGCTCCTCGGTGTAAACGCCTTTTTCACGGAGTGCCGCAGCACATTCCTCATCACTGCACTCGGGTATGCCGAGCGTTATAACTCGCGAAAGTATTGTCGGGAGAAATGTTCCCTTGCTCTGTGCCGTGAAGATGAAATACGCATAATCGGGCGGCTCTTCTATCAGCTTCAATAGGATATTCTGCGTTCTCTCCTGCAGGCTTTCGCAGTCGGGGAGAATGTATATCTTAGCGTCGCAGTCGTTCGGCATCGTGTAAGCATCGTCGTACATTTCGCGTATGGTTTCCGCTTTATATACGAGCGTTTTGCCGCTTCGTTCGGGGGTTATCACATCGGGGTGAGTTCCCTCGTCTATCCTTTTGCACTGGCGGCATACTCCGCAGGGAACGCCGTCCCGACTGTTTTCGCAGAGGATAGACTTTGCGATATAAAGCGCGCAGGTCTTTTTTCCAACGCCCTTTTCACCCGTGAGCAAAAAGCCGTGAGCCGTTCGGCCGTGCGTTACCATTGCCTTTATCGGTTCGGTAACGCTTGCTTTACCGTATAAAGTCTTTGCGCTCATACCTTTTCAAAGCGTTCGATATCGGTGACGAAAATAGTTGCGCCGCCGACCGGAACTTCAAGCGGAAAAGATGTTGACTGCATATCAACGCCGCCCATTGTCGAAGCAGGAACATACTGTTTTCTTCTTCTTGAACAATGCTTTATGATGTCGATTATCTCATCGACCTGACTGTCCTCGGAGCAAACGAGGAACGTTGTGTTTCCCGCCATAAGGAATCCGCCCGTTGAAGCGAGCTTTGTAGCGGAAAAGCCGGCTTTTGTAAGATTTGATGAAACAGCATGGCTGTCATCGTTGTTTACGATAGCATATATAAGTTTCATTTCTATCTGTCCTTTCGGTTTTATGCGGTCGGTATCTGCCCGATCGTTCCGTGCGAAAAGTCACGGTAATATGTAGTTTGGGTACTCCCTTTTTTATTTTACCACATTTACTTCCGAAATGCTATACATTTTTAAAATTTTTATTGTGTTTTCGTCAAAAACTTCTCCGCAAGCCGCCGCAGGCACGCACGGAGGGCAGATAGTTTCCGTCCGCGCGCATATTCTGCCGAGTGCGTCTTCGGTCTTTACGGTCTCCGTTTCGGAGAAAAATGCCGCGCGCATCTCCATTGCTTTTTTGAGCGGAGATATCGAAAATGACGGCGGCATAAGTCTTATCCTCGGCATTATCATATTGCAGAGGGCGCTTTTAACACGTTCAAAGTCGCTTTCCGTGTTCTGCGGCGAGAACATCAGCATAACGTGAGTTTCATCGGCATATTCGGGTTCGATATTGCTCTCCCTCAGTCTGTCGGCAAGCTCCCGTCCCGTCATTCCGCTCGGGAGTGCATATATCGTCAGCTTCAGCGGTTCGCTCTCGTTCACGGTCACAAAACCGCTTACGTCCTTTTTAAGCTTTTCAACCCTTTTCACCGTCTGCGAAAGTTCGGTGCGGAAATTTTCCGCAAGATATTTATTGCAAAGATCGAGCGACTGCAAAATGAGATAGGACGGACTTGAACTTCCGAACAGCGCCATTGCCTCTTTCATTTTCGCCGCATATTTTTCCGATGAAACGTGAACATACGCCCCTCCCGTCAGCACGGGAAGAGTTTTATGCGCCGAATCACAGCAAAGGTCTGCGCCGAGTGCAATAGGGTGAAGGCTTTCTTCGAGGAAAGCAAAATGCGCACCGTGAGCATTGTCAACGATGAGCGGCTTTCCGAACGAGTGCGCCGCCTCCGCTATCGACTTTACGTCCGAGACCGAGCCGAGATAGTCGGGCGAGGTGATATAAACACAAACTGCATCGGTATTTTCCCCGAGCAGCCTTTTCACGCTCTCCGCAGTTATTTTTCCGCTCACAGCCGAGCCGTCCTCAAATTCGGGATATATCCACACGGGCGAAAGTCCGAGCAGGATACAAGCGCTGTGCAAAGCCTTGTGCGAATTGCGCGCGGCGATTATCTTATCCCCCTGCTTTGCGCACACTGCGAGCATCGATTGTATGCAGAGCGTTGAACCGCCTGCCGAATAGAACGTTGCATAAGTTCCGAAAAGCTCCGCCGCGTTCCGCTCACTCTCCGCGATTATCCCGTCAGCTTCAAAAAGCGAATCCGCGCTCTTTATTTCCGTTATATCATACGGAAAAGCCGCAGAAATTTCGCTCCCTGCGGCTTTGCCTTTATAACAATTGATCCCCTTATGCCCGGGCATATGTCCTCTTACTGTATTGCTTTCGGCATAAGACTTGACAAAATCATATATCGGTGTAGTCATTTCCTTTATTTACCCTTTTTTACGGCTCTGACCTTTTCTTTCGGCGAAAGACCGTCAAAAATTTTCTTTTTAAGCTTCTGCGCCTCGGCTTCAAGCTCGTTCCTGCCCTTGTATTCGCCGAAATTAGCCGAAAGCTCATTCGCGCGGCTGAACATATCGAGTTTCAGCACCGTTTTCACTATGCAAAGGTCAACGAACCTGCAGTCGCTGTCGAGAAGCTTCGCAAGCACAGTCACGGCGTTCTCATACCGTCCGTTCATACACTCGTGGAGCGCAAGGCTTCGTTTCATCGTATCGGAGGTATCACGAAGCACAACGTCATTTTTCTCCTTGTAAATGGTTTCGGCATTTTTATACTTGTTCCGTATAAAATATGCAAATATCACATTGTGGAGCAGATTGGGGTAAAGCATCTTATCGAGCTTGCCGAAAAGATTCTCGGCACTGTGTTTTTCGTACAGCGAACAAGCCTCTTCGAGCCTGCCTGCGATGATGAGCGCGTTTATAAGGTAGCTTTGCCCCTTTGCGATATCCTTCGGCTTTTTAAGCGGCTCGATGTCCTTTTTCAGCGCTTCGATATAAGCATCGGTGAAGCCGTTGTCCGCCAGGACCGCGGCGGAATTTTTAAAGGGAGAGCTTTTTTTGAAAAGTCCCATTGCGTCCCTGCCTTTTTAAAGGATAGTCTGAACGACCTCGACAGCCTTTATGAGCTGTGTATCGAGGGTGAGTCTGTTTTCTTCCGTGAGAGTTCCGAGGTCAACATCGGACGGAAGTGCGACTTCAAAGTTCGGCTTTACGCCCGTTCCGTTGAAGTTTCCGCTGTTCTTCGTTTCGACCGTTGCGACTGTTAGCTTTACAGCCGAGCCGCCCGAAAGCTTGTGCGTGTACTGCATAACGCCCTTGCCCGCTGTGGAAGTTCCGACAAGCTGTGCGTTCGATTCATCGCGGAGTGCGAGCGCAAAAAGCTCGCCGCAGGAAGCCGTTCCCGAGTTCACGATAACGGCCATAGGCATCGAAATCTTCTCCGCTTCGGTCGTGTGAACAACATATTCCTCATGGTCGGAAAACTTTGCCTTTACAACATCGCAGTCGCCTATGATGCAGTCAAGGCTGTCGCCGAGGGCGGTCATAAGATCGCCGCTGTTGTTGCGCAGGTCAAATACGAGTGATTCCGCACCGCTTTCGATAACATTTGTAAGCGCATTACGGAGCTGTGACGCTGTTTTGTCGTTAAATGTCGTGATCTTTATATATCCGACATTTTCAATAAGCGAGCTTGTAACGGAAACTATCTCCGTTTTAGCCGATATAAGATCGACCGAGAAGAAGTCGGAAAGTCCGTCGTCGGCAACTCTTTTTATATGAAGCTTGACCTTTGTTCCCTCTGCGCAGGTAAGCAGTCCCGAAGCTTCTTCATAGCCATTCTCATAAGCGATAACGTCCGTGTTGTTCACGGCAGTGATGATGTCTCCTGCCTTTACTCCTGCGCTTGAAGCAGGAGAGCTGTCCTTGACGGAGGAAACCTTTATATATCCGCTTTCCTCGCGCTCCCATGCAAAGCCAAGTCCGACCGTAACACCTGCATCGCTCTGGAGGATATCGGCATACTGTTCAGCCGTGCAGTAAACTGCGTACTGGTCGCCAATGCCCTGAACATAGCCATTCATAATGCTGTCCGTGAGGAGCTGTTCATCAATTTCGCCGAGGTAATTTCCTCTGACGTATTTATCCATTTCGGAAAGCTTTGTGTAGCTTTCTTCCTTTTCCGAAACGTTTTTAACCGTTGCGTTAAAAACCTTCATCGAGTAGTTGTATGTGATTATGAACGTTGCCGCGGCAATGAGAGCCATTATGCCTATTGCCGCACCGAGAGTTATTTTTTTGTTCATTTTTCTGCACCTTAGTTGTTGATATTTACATAGTTGAGAGGGTCTGTTCGCTGACCGTTCACACGGACTTCAAAATGGCAGTGGTTGCCGTAAGCATATCCTGTCGAGCCTATGTATGCAATGACCTGACCCTGCTCTACGATATCGCCGACCTTTACCGCAAGGCTCGAGCAGTGTCCGTAAAGCGTTGCAATGGAGTTGCCGTGGTCAATGACAACGTGATAGCCGAAACCGTTGCCCGTGTCGCCTGCGGTGATGACCTCACCTGCCGCTGATGCGACGATCGGCTCGCCGTAACAGCCGGGCTTGTTGATGTCGATACCGCCGTGGAAAGCTGTCCTGCCCTCTTCCTGAATGTATCTGTCACCGTAAACGTCGGTCATATTCCGTACAGTCGGAACAGGCCAGATAAAGCCTGTGTCGGTATAGGAAGTGAATGTGCTTACGTCCTGCTCGGTGTATTCCTCGCCGTTGGCTTCAGCCTGCTTTTTGCGCTCTTCCTCTTCCTTGCGGCGGCGTTCCTCTTCTTCCTTACGTCTGCGCTCGGCTTCTTCCTGCTTTCTGCGTATCTCTTCCTGAAGCTCCTGCTCTACCCTCTGCTGGTCGGCAACGATATCATCGAAACGATCCATATAGTCCTGAACCATTGCGTCCTGCATAGCTTTTGTTTCGGCGTGGTTGTTGTAGGTTTCGGAAAGCTCTGCGTAGTATTCTTCTTCCTGCGTTTTGAGTGCTTCCTGCTTTGCGATCTTGTCCTCATAGTCGGCTTTGTCGTTTTCGAGAACGGTTATCTTCGACTTTAAGTCCTCGATCATATCATTATCGTGCTTTGCAATTCTTTCTGCAAATTCAAGCCTTGTGAGGATACCGTAAAAATCAGTCGCACCGACAAGGAGCGATGCATAGCTGTCCGTACCCGAGATATACATACTGCGAAGCCTTTTGCGGAATTTTTCAACCCCCTCATCGACCTCCGCCTGACGTTCCTCAATGCTGACGGAAAGCTCGTCAAGCTTGTCCTGATAATTCGCTATCTGCTCATCGATGTTTGCTATCTGCTCCTCCTGGAGCTTCATTTTCTTATCATATTCGGCGAGGTATTCCTCTGTCTGCTGTGCATCGTCCTTGTATTTTGCGAGATCCTTTTCAACGTCCTTGCGCTCCTGAGCAAGCTCAGCCTGACGCGCCTCAAGCTCGGACTGCGTATCGGCGAAAAGGTCTATCGCCGTATCGGACATAATTCCGACAGTCATACACAAAGCCGCCGCGAACGAAACAACTTTTTTTGCCAGTTCCTTTTTGTACATAGGGAAGCTCTCCTTTCCCGAAAAATGTTCAAATGCTTATACTTTAACGTATTTCTTCGTGCTCATCACAGTTCCGACTGCGCTTATGAACGCACCTGCCGCAATGTAGCCGATAACTATCTTTGCCGCAACGCTGCTCGTCGGAGTGAAGCTTCCTGCGCCTACTACCGACCAGAGCGTCTGCTGGCTCATTATCATTTCCATTACCTTTGAATAACCTGCAAGCGTTATAACGGAAGCAACTGCGCCCGCAACGATGCCGATGACCATTCCCTCAACGAAGAACGGCGTTTTTACGAAAGAATTCGTTGCGCCGACATACTTCATTATCTCGATCTCGCGCTTTCTCATCTCAACGCTCGCTCTCGAAGCATTGGATATCATTACAAGGCTCACGATAACGAGTGCCGTCAGCACTGTTACGGAGATTATCGAGATAAAGCGCTTCAATTCGGTAAGAACATTGACGAAATCGTTCGGCGCTTTGACGGAGATAATGCCGTCCAGACGGTTTATTTCCATAAGCGTACTGCTCATTTTCTCGATATCGGCAACCTTTACGCGATAGGAATCGGGCAGAGGGCTTTCCTCGCCGACATACTGGAAAAGCTCCTCCGAATCAGCCATTTCCGACTTCATCTGAGCGAAAGCCTCGTCCTTGGAAAAGAAAACAACATCGCTGATATTATCGAGCGAACGAAGCTTGTTTCCCATAGCCGTGATCTCATCTTCGCTTATATCATCGAGGTAGATTATTACCTCGTTCTTGTTCTCGATACCGCCGATGATAGAGTTCACATTGACGATAAAAAGAACGGAAAAACCGACCAGCAGAAGCGATACCATAAGTATGCAAAAGCTTGCCACCGACATTATGCGGTTCGTCCAGATATTTTTTATTCCCTGCCCGAACAGGTAATTTACACCACTAAGCTTCATTTGTCTTTCTCCTTTGGAGTATCAGTGTTCAAGGTCGTAGTTCGACTTTATAACATCGTCAAATACAACACGTCCGTCCTGCATGGAAATAATTCTTCCGCCGAATTCCTGCACTATCTCATGCTCGTGAGTTACCATTATAACGGTCGTTCCGCAGTCGTTGATAGCCTGCAAAAGCTCAACGATATCGTGCTTGAGCGCAGGGTCAAGGTTTCCCGTAGGCTCGTCCGCAATGATGAGTTGGGGGTCGTTCACAAGCGCCCTCGCAATAGCCGCTCTCTGCTTTTCGCCGCCCGAAAGCTCGCTCGGCTTGCAGTAAGCCTTGTCCTTTAAGCCGACAAGATCGATAACGTAAGGAACTCTGTTTCGTATATATTTATTTGAAGCGTCGATACAGCGAAGCACGAATGCAACGTTGTCATAAACGTTCATACTCTCGATAAGCTTGAAATCCTGAAAAACACAGCCGATGGTTCTTCTGAGTCTGTAAGCGTTTCTCTTCTTCATTTTTGTGAGGTTAAAGCCGTTTACCTGAAGCCTGCCCTTTGTGGGCTCGATCTCTTTGAGAAGAAGTCTTATAAACGTACTTTTTCCTGCGCCCGATTTGCCGACAACGAACACGAATTCGCCGTCCTTTATTTTAATGCTGACATCATTCAGAGCGTCAACGCCGTTTGAATATGTAACAGATACATTACGAAGTTCAACCAAATTTTGCACCGCCAATCATTTTTTCATAAGAACAGAAAGGGGCAGAATAAAACTGCCCCCATTTTTGTTTAATTAATGCCGGTCTATTGACCGATTTTTTAGAATTTAACAGGGTTTGCCGAAAGATACTTCTTTACCATAAGAGCGATCTTGAATACGATAGCGTGGTCGAATTCTCTGAGGTCAAGTCCTGTGAGCTTTTTGATCTTTTCAAGTCTGTAAACAAGTGTATTTCTGTGAACGAACAGCTTTCTCGATGTTTCGGAAACGTTCAGATTGTTCTCGAAGAAGCGCTGGATAGTGAACAGTGTTTCATGGTCGAGCGATTCGATAGAGCCTTTCTTGAAAACCTCCTGAAGGAAGGTCTCGCAGAGTGTTGTCGGGAGGTGGTAGATCAGTCTTGCAATACCGAGGTTATCGTAGGAAACGATAGACTTGTCCGTATCGAAAACCTTGCCGACTTCAAGGGCTATCTGAGCTTCCTTGAACGAACGTGCAAGATCCTTGATGCCGACAACGACCGTGCCGATACCGACATTTACTCTTGTGTAGAATTCGCTCGAAAGCGTATCGGATATAGAGCGTGCAAGCTTTTCAAGATCCTTGGATTCAACGTTGCTCTTAACTTCCTTGACAAGAATGATATCCGATTCCGTGATATTGAGAACGAAATCCTTCGTCTTGTCGGGGAAGAGATTCTGAATGATATCGAATGCGGAAACATCGTTGGAAGAAATGATCCTGATAAGAAGAACAACACGGCTGACATCGCTGTTGAAGTGAAGCTCTCTTGCCTTTACAACGATATCTCCGGGGAGGATATTGTCGAGAACAACGTTCTTGATGAAGTTGCTGCGGTCATATTTTTCATCGTAATACTGCTTTATGGAAGAAAGGGTGATAGCCATAATGCTTGCATATTTAGCGGCATTATCGTCAGTTCCCTCAACGAAAACGGCATAGTCGGGCTTGATGTGAGAGCCGAAAGGCTTGTATGTATAGCCATCTCTCACAAAAATGTCGTGAGAATCACTCAGATCGAGAGAAACGAACTCATTTGTTGTGCCGATCTTGGAAAGGTCGCTGCAGGCAACAATAGCCGCTGTGGAATCAACAACACCGATAGTGCAGTCCATTGTATCCCTCATCTGGTGAATAAGCCCCTGGAACAATCTGTTTGACATAGCCTTGTCTTCCTTTCATACCGATATCACGGATTTAACGAATCAACATAAAAACACATCTGCTCAAATCAAGCATAGATTCTATTTTACTTTATTCTTTCTAACCTTTGATAAAAAGTCCACAAAATTTAATGACAATTATCCCATTAAATTTATTACAAAGTATATTCTATCACATTTTGTGCAAATTTGTGTGAACAAATTATTAATTCCTATAGCTTTTAATAAAAAATTTAGAGATTTCAGCCAAATTTTCCCCACATTTTCGTACAAATACAAAAAAGGTCACCGAAATTGATTCGATGACCCTGAAATGTATCAAGAAAAGGTTATCTTGTTTCCTCAGCGAAACCGCTTTCAACAAGTTCAACAAGTCCGTCAACAGCTGCTTCTTCGTCAGCGCCGTCAGCGATAACTCTGATCTGTGTGCCGCCTACGATGCCGAGGGAAAGAATGCCGAGAAGTGACTTAGCGTTTACTCTTCTTTCTTCCTTTTCGATCCAGATAGAGGACTTGAATTCGTTTGCCTTCTGAATGAAGAATGTTGCCGGACGAGCGTGAAGACCAACCTGATTCTGAACAATTACATCTTTAACGTACATAATTCTCTCTCCTTACTCATTTCTTTAAGCTGTTCAATTTAAAAAAAATCAAAAAGCTCAGGCGATCTTATGTTTATGTTAAACCGCCTTTTTTCTTTTTATTGCTTATATTATAACCCCGAAATCGCCAATAGTCAACGGCAATTTGTCATAAATATGAGATTTGATTGAAATTTCTGCTATTTTGGTTAATCGCATCATTCAATGCCGCCGTCGGTTTGTTTATAATCACTAATTTTATTACCTATGAACAAATTTCCACCGAAAATTATAGTTAAATCGTCAAAGACTTGTTAATAAAATATATGCCGCATTACTTCTTTTTGTTCACATCTATAGTTTGTTCATATTTTGCATACATATCGGGTCGTCTTTGTTTGGTTATTTCGACAGACATTTTGTGACGGTATTCCGCTATATTTTTGTGGTGTCCGGTCAGCAGAACAGGCGGAACAGCCTCGCCCTCCCATACCTCGGGCTTGGTGTAATGCGGATATTCGAGCAGACCTGCAAAGTGGCTCTCCTCGGTAAAGCACTCCTCGGAGGAAAGCACCCCGGGACACATTCTCGCAACGGCATCTATCATCACCATCGCAGGAAGCTCGCCGCCCGTGAGAACATAGTCGCCGATAGAGATATCCTCGTCAACTATCCTGTCAAGAACACGCTGATCTACGCCCTCGTAATGACCGCAAAGCACGAAAAGCCTCGGCATTTTCGCAAGCTCGACCGCCTTTTGCTGAGTGAAAACAGTGCCTTTAGGGGACATATAAATAACGTAAGGCTTTTCCTCAGCCATTTCCGCAACGGCGTTGTAACAGCGGTAGATAGGGTCAGCCTGCATCACCATTCCCATTCCGCCGCCGTAGGGCGTATCGTCCACCCTGCGATGCTTGTCGAGCGTGTAATCCCGTATCTGGTGACAGCAGACCTCTATTTTGCCCGCTTTTCTCGCCCTGCCGATGATGCTCTCGGAGAGAACGTTCTCGCACATATCGGGAAAAAGCGTTGCAACGTCAATCCTCATCAAAAAGTCCCTCCAGCTTGTGTATAAGCATTTTACCCTCAGGAATATTAGTTTCGATTATAACATCGGGTATAGCAGGGATAAGACGAACCTTACCGTCAGCGTCCTTGATATGGTAAACATCGTTCGCACCCGTTTCGGTAACGTCGCAGATCTTGCCGTAGTCAGTGCCGTCATCGTTGTCGAAAACTTCAAGTCCGATAAGATCCTGAACGAAGTAGCAGCCCTCGTCAAGCTCGACTTCGTTTCTGTCCATATAAAGTATCTTGTTGCGCATCTCCTGTGCCTGCTCCACCGTGTCAACACCCTTTATCTTCATAAGGACGATGTTCTTGTGGGGGTGCGCCCTCTCGATCTCAACGGGCGTTTTTCCCTTGTCGAAGTAAAGGGTGTCGAACTCGCAGAGGAACTCTCTCGAATCGCACCAAGCCTCAACACGGACTTCGCCTTTAAGACCCTGAACGGCTACTATTTTGCCTATTTCAAGAAATTGTTTCATAACAGCAACTCCTAACTGTAAAAAAAGGATACCGTGAGAGATCACAATATCCTTTCAGCCATAAACTTGTTGTGAGAGATCAGTCGATCTCAACCATGATCTTCTGATTCTGTCTGCCTGCGCCTGCACGCATAACGGCGCGGATAGCCTTGGCAATTCTGCCCTGCTTTCCGATAACACGTCCCATATCATCCTTCGCAACGTGGAGATGATATACGATAACGCCCTCTTCGTTAGGCTCGTCAACATCGATCTGAACAGCGTCCTTGTCCTCAACAAGACCGCTTACGATAGCTAAAAGCAAATCTTTCATATATAAAAACTCCATTCATATTAAATTCGGAGCAAACGGTTATAAAAAAACCACCTGCGGAAGAACGCCGAAGGCTTTTTGCCTCAGCGTCCGCACGATGTAAAACAGCAAAGCAAACGTCAAAAATTACTTTACGTTATTCTTGTCGAAAAGCTTCTTAACAACCTCTGTGGGCTGTGCGCCGTTTGCGATCCATTTCTTAGCCTTTTCAGCATCAACGCTGAAAACTGCAGGTTCCTTTGTGGAATCGTAATAACCGATCTCCTCGATGAATCTGCCGTTTCTTGGGTATCTGGAATCAGCAACAACGATTCTGTAGAAAGGGGTCTTCTTAGCGCCCATTCTTCTGAGTCTGATTTTAACTGCCATTTATATTCACCTCCGAATTAAAATTTAACTTATATCATAACGCCGAAGCGCTGTGACCGAAATAAATGATAAGACTGCATATTATGCAGACTATACCCACAGCGAGGAATATCCATTTCAGAGCCTTTTTTCTGAAAATGACATCAAGCTCCTCAAACCGCTGTGATCTGTCCATGTCGGGAGATTTTGCGTACTGCCGCAGCATCAGGGTGTGTTCAATCGGCTGCACCGCAAGCACCAGTCCGACAACCATAAGGATAATACTTATGATAACCACTCAACAGTCCCCCTGTCAACTTATGTCAGACGAATATATCTCAAAGCATTTCTGCATTGAAACCGTAATAAACAACTGCCGCAGCAACTGCGGAAATAACGGAAAACAGATAGGATACCTTTATCGCCGTCTTTGACTTTGCCTCGGCATTGTCGGTATCATTTCCCTCATCTTTTTCCCGTCTGCATTTCGCAAGATATATCGAAGGCTCTGCCGCAAAGAAAATGCACAGCACAACGAGCATATCAAATGCAAACAATTTCATAAACCAACCTCAAATCGATAATATTCGCAAGCTTTTCAAAGCCAGCCGAACAGCACGGCAAATCCGAACAGCGTAAGCAGCACACCGACAGCTCCTATACGAAGCCGCACGGAATTTCTGCTTTTCCGAGGTCTTGCCGAACGTGCATTTCGGTTCGTCCGGTAATCGATGAACGGTTTCCAGTCTATGACCGCCGCAGCTATGCAGGCAATACCTACCGCCGCAAACAGTATAAAATAGAAAATTTTCATCATGAAGCTTACTTCATCGGCGGCATACCGCCCATTCCCATCATTCCTTTCGGAATACGGAACTTGTTTTTCTTACCCTTGCCGTTTTTGCCCATAATGCCGAGCTGCTTCATCATCTTCTGCATCTCTTCAAACTGCTTCAACAGTCTGTTGACATCGGCAACGGTATTTCCGCTTCCTGCCGCAATTCTGCGCTTTCTCGGCGGATTTATAAGGGACGGCTTTGCTCTCTCCGCAGGTGTCATCGAAAGGATAATAGCTTCTATGCGCTTTACCTGATTATCGTCAACATCCATATCGTCAAGCTTGCTGCCGACGCCGGGTAGCATACCGAGTATCTGCTTTATAGGGCCCATTTTCTGTATCTGCTTCATCTGTTCAAGAAGATCGTTCATATCGAACGAGTTCTCCTTGATGCGTTCAGCCAGCTTCTGGGAATTTTGTTCATCAAATGTGGACTGCGCTCTTTCGATAAGGGTGAGCATATCGCCCATACCGAGTATCCTCGAAGCCATTCTGTCGGGGTGGAAAGGCTCAAAATCTTCAAGCTTTTCGCCTGTTCCGACGAATTTTATCGGCTTGCCCGTTACCGCAAGCACGGAAAGCGCCGCACCGCCTCTTGTATCGGAGTCAAGCTTCGACATAAGAACGCTGTCGATACCGAGAGCATCATCAAATGCTTTCGCGACATTTACCGCATCCTGACCTGTCATCGCATCGACAACGAGCATTATCTCATTCGGCGAGGTTTCAGCCTTTATCGCTTTAAGCTCGTTCATAAGAGCTTCGTCAATGTGAAGTCTGCCCGCTGTATCGAGGATAACTACATCGTTTCCGTGATCCTTGGCGTGGCTGACAGCCTCTTTTGCGATAGTTACGGGGTTTATCTGACCCATTTCAAAGACCTTTACATCAGCCTTTTTGCCGACAACGCAAAGCTGATCGATAGCCGCAGGACGGTAAACGTCGCAGGCAACGAGCAGAGGGCGTTTGCCCATATCCTTGAAATACTTAGCCAGTTTAGCCGCATGGGTAGTTTTACCCGAACCCTGAAGTCCGCACATCATAATGATGCAGGGCGGTTTTGACGGAAATTCTATTCTTGCCGTGCCGTCACCCATAAGAGCGACAAGCTCGTCATTAACTATCTTTACGACCTGCTGACCGGGAGTAAGGCTTTGCAGCACATCTTCACCGACAGCGCGTTCCGTTACTTTCGCAACGAAATCTTTAACTACCTTGTAGTTTACGTCGGCTTCGAGCAGTGCAAGGCGAACCTCACGCATCGCTTCCTTAACGTCAGCCTCGGTAAGCTTTCCTCGTCCTTTCAGGCGCTTAAAAACGCTGCTGAGTTTTTCGGACAAGCCTTCAAACGCCATACTAACACTCCTTTCGTGTCTTAGAACAAGTCTTTGTTTTCCTCTGCGAGCTGAACAAGATATTCAGCACGTTTGGTTATAGCCTTCGGAGCGGTCCAATGCACACATTCTTCCTTTATATCTGCGGCAAGCTGACCGACTTCGGTGATTATCTCATAATATTTCTGTGAACGTTCGGCGAGGTGGAATTTATCCTCAAGCTCGAGCATTGTCTGCTCGCCGCGCTTGATGCTGTCACGAACGCCCTGTCTTGTGATGTTTTCATGCTCTGCGATCTCGGAGAGTGACAGATCCTCGTTGTAATAGAGGTCGATAACGTCTTTCTGCTTATCCGTGAGCATATCTGCGTAATAGTCAAGCAGCACCGAAAACTGTAAATTCTTATCTCCGCTCACGTTTATCACTCCTATCAGATGTAAAGCAAAATTACTTTACATATTATACACTATTTCGTACATTTTGTCAAGGGGTTAGAAGAAATTTAACATTTTTTACTTTTTGGCATATCCGCAAAGCCTTGTTCATATACATTTTGTATATTTTGTCGTTTATCCGGACAAACAAAACAAGCTGTAATCCCTCTTTTGCATAACAATATGCAGATTTTATCAAAAAGATTACAACTTGTATAATTTTTATACAGGTCACATATTCTGCGCTTCCGCTTCGGGGAGGTAGATATTCATTGTTTCCGCTCCCGTTTTATTTGCGATATAGATATAGGAATCGCCGCCGCTGTGTACAGTCTTCCGGAAATCGGCTGTGCCGTCGATCTCACGGCGGACAAGTCTTTCGCCTGCGAGCGAATAACATTCAAGAGGCTCTACATCGCTCGTTTCGACGCTTCCGCTCGTAACATAGACCTTTCCGTCCTTTGAGCCGATAGGATTTTCCACGGAAGCCTTTGCTATCGCGGTTATCGAAGCGCCTCTCAGGCGGATAGCGCCGCCGCCCTCCACATCGCCTATGCAGGTAGCATTATCGCCCTCGCAGCGAATATTCACAACTCCCGCATTGATAACGGGTTCGAGGTTTCCGCCCGTTGTGCCTATGCCGACGATATTCTTGCCGCGTACAAGGATATCCGCCTTGCTGCCGTTGACGATAACAGAACCCTCGCCGTTCTGGAGAACACCCATACCGCAGCAGTTGTTGCCCGATATGTTGATGTCAAGGTTTGCAAGGCTGTCAATGACAGTCTTTCCGCTGCGTGAGCCGATAGCGGTAACATCGTCGCCGCCCATATCTACCTTTATATCGCAGTTGTTGAGCCTTATCGAAGAATCACCGTTGTAAGAACCGATCGAAACGATATTCTTGCCGTCAACAGCCAGTATGAGCTTTCCGCTGTTCGCGATGACAGCCGAATCCGTGCCGCCGTCTCCGCCGCCAATGCCGACAACGCAGTCGCCCGAGCAGGCGATCCTGATCTCATTTTCGCCGCCGAAGATTATTCTGCCGTATCGCTGCATATAATTTCCGCCGATGCCGAACGAGTAGACTCTCGTGCTGTTTATTTTAAGCCTTCCGTCACCGCCGAAGAATATCTCCGAATCCTCAGGTACTCTTATACCGCCGCTTTTGATAACGTTCCTGCCGACAAGTTCGATATTCGCCTGCGTGCCGCCCGAAAGAACGACCGCCACGCCATTATCCTCGTTGCAGACAAGGTTAAGATTTTCAAACGTAACTCTTGTCGAAGAATTTTTGCAGTCGATAAATATCTTCATATCGGTCTGAACATCGGTGTTGCCGATAAGCTTTGCCGAATCGGAGCGGATACATATCTCATTGAAGCCTGCAAGACTGAGCTCAACGATGTCGGCTGTTTCCCGCTCGTTGATGCAGTAGGTTTTGCTGACCTTTCCTCTGTGCTTGATATTGAATGAGATGATACGGTTCTTTATCTCGGACGGTATCTCGAGCATAAGCACCGCTGTCGGACGGCATACAACATAGCCTTGGATAAGGTCAACACCGAGCGCTATCGCAGTTTCAAGCTCTTCAAATGTCTCAACACCCTCACCGAGAACCATTATCTCATGCTGTGCGGCGAAGTTTATCATATTTGCAACAAGGTGCTGCTTCTGCGGATTTTTGTCGATACCCGTCATTATCGAACGGTCTATCTTTATGCAGCTTGGATTCACCGCAAGCAGTGTCGAATCATTCGAGTAACCCGTTCCGTAGTCGTCCAGTGCGACCTGCGCCTTTTTGTTGCGGTAACGCGCGTTTATAACATTTATCGCACTTTCAAAAACGGGGTTTTCCTCGGTCACCTCGACAACGAGCTTGTCAAAGAGCATACCGTACTTATCCACAAGGTCGCTGTACTCATCATCGCTGAGGAGCGCGTTCGGGATACAGTTTATAAAAAGCTTCCTGTTGTGGAAGAAATCCTGATTTTCCGAAAGTATCTTCAGCGTTTTCCAGAATGTGATATGCTCAACGCTGTAAAGCATATCCGTCTGCTTCGCGATCTCGAGAACATCGAGCGGCGAAAGCTTTATTCCGTCAACAGCCTGCGGACGCATGAGCGCCTCATAGCCGTATATCTCGCCCGTATGAGCATTGACGATAGGCTGGAAATGATAGTCGATGCGGTCTTCGTCAATGATGGTTTCAAACACCTGATTTCTGCGGAATTCCTGTGCTTTGAGCGAGTAGTTGTCCGCGTTGAAGATAACGGGCTGCTGCGATCTTCTGTTTTCGGCATCAAATGCGGCAAAGTCTGCCTGTGCAATGAGTGCCGAAACATCGCTCGTGCCTGCCGCAAGAGCATATCCGCAGTAGACCTTTGCAATGCTTCCGTTTCCGGGGAAAGTCGCGACCATTTCCCTTATCTCGGTCACGATCTTGCCTGCAAGCTTTTTGCAGCCGTCGTCGTATGTATCGGTGATAAGCACGCTGAAATCGTTTGCCGAAGCTCTTCCTGCGAAGATATTATGCGGATTTTCGTATCTTTTTACAATAACTGCAGCCTTTGAGAGCATTTCGTCCGTATTGCGGACACCTGCGAATGATGAGAATTTGTCGATGCCGTTTATCGTGATATGGATAAGACCGTACATACCCTCTACCGAAGCTGCAGTTTCGGCAAGCTTGCCCGTAAATGTGTCCTTTGTCATAAGTCCCGATGCCGCGTCGAAGTTGCGCAGGCTGCTTATCGTATTCTTTGCGATAATATAGTCGGTGACATCGGTTATTTCAGTGAATTCAAAGCCGTCAGCATCGTTAGTCACGACCTTTATCCATTTATCCGCAGCCGAGGACATATAAATATCCTTTTCGGTCGGGTGACGGCTCGAACAGATATCGGACATGACCGAACCGTATTTGTCCTTTCCGATAACCTTTGAGCCTGTTTCAATGCCCGTAAGGACGGTGAATGCTCCGCTTACCGAAGCCTTTTCCGAAGCTTTGTCGAAGCTGACAAATGCAGTATCGCGAAGCATTTCAAGCTCCGCTTCGCCGACCTTTCCCGACTTTTTAAGGGAAAAAGCCGCAGAAGCTCCGAGAGCGGCAGAGATCAGCGCAAGCGCAGCGGCAGCATACACAAGTCGAATATCATAGTCAGCAAATGCGGCAGCCGCAACAGCAGCAGCCGACAGAAACGCCGTCAAAGACCCACACACGGTCAAAGCACATATCCGGTTATGTCCCCATTTATTTATCATTCACTACGTTGCATCGGCGCATCGCCCGATACAGTCCTCCTGACCTGATTTATTTTCATCTTTTCTGCATATATTCATTTTTTGTGCATAATGCAGGAAAGAACTCTATTCTCTATTATTATAAACCATTTCTTTATGTTTTTCAATATACATTTATACCAATTTTTATTTATGTTTTAGTCATTTTGACAAAAATAAAAGTGTATAACCCGATAAAGGTTATACACTTTAACATATTTTGACGAAACGGATCACTGATTGTCTTCGATATACTTAACGATATCGCCAACTGTCTTGATGGTTTCAACAGCTTCATCGGGGATCTCGAGGTCGAATTCTTCCTCAAGGCTCATAACGAGGTCTACAACATCGAGGGAGTCTGCGCCGAGGTCGTCCTGAATGTTAGCGCCTGATGTAACGCTGTCCTCATCAACGTCGAGCTGTTCTACGATCAGTTCCTTTACCTTATCAAATACCATTTTGTTTTTCCTCCATAAAATTTATAGTTTCGCTTTCGCAGCGATAACAGCATTGCACAAGCTTTGCCGCAGTGGGGTTATTGCCCCATATATAAAGGACTTTGCTGCGGCTTTGCCCCAAGCTGTCCGTTTATATTCTTTGCAGAAAGATCAGAGTTCCTCGAACTCGCCGATTTTTCTAAACTTAGTATATCGTTCATTTAGCAAAACGTCAATATCTATTGCCATTTTTTCTTTCAGCGTTTTCAACAAAAATTCTGAGATATTTTCGGCAGTTTCCTTTGGATCGTTCTGCGCACCGCCGAAAGGCTCACTTATTATCTCCTCAGCAACGCCGAGTTCGAGCATATCATCAGCCGTTATCTTCATTATTGAAGCGGCTTCACGCTCTCTTCCGCCGTCTTTCCAGAGTATCGATGCGAACCCTCTTGGTGAAATTACCGAATAGATGGAGTTTTCGAGCACCGCAAGCCTGTCGCATACGCCGAGTGCAAGTGCGCCGCCGCTGCCTCCCTCACCGAGTACGATAGAGATAACGGGCGTTCTGAGCGTCATAAATTCCATTATATTTCTTGCGATAGCCTCGCCCTGACCGCGGTTCTCCGCTTCAACTCCGCAGAATGCACCCGGAGTATCAATGAAGCACACAACGGGACGGTGGAACTTCTCCGCCTGCTTTGCCAGTCGGAGAGCCTTTCTGTAGCCCTCGGGGTGCGGCATTGCGAAGTTCGATTCCTTGTTTTCTTCGAGGTTTCTTCCCTTTACCTCGGCAATGACCGTAACGGCAGTGCCCTTTATCGAAGCCAGACCGCCGATTATCGCTCTGTCGTCGCCGTAGCAGCGGTCGCCGTGAAGCTCGATGAATTCATCGAATATCATCGGGATATAGTCGCGGACGGTCGGTCTGTCCTTATCCCTTATAAGGTCGAGCTTTTCGGGAGGCGTAAGCTTATTGTTCATTTCCATTTTTACACTTCCTCCGCAGGCTTATAGCCGTTCAGCTTTAATATGTGCGCAAGCGTTCTGCGCATCGTCTTTCTTTCCGCAATGAGGTCAACAAAGCCGTGTTCGAGCATAAACTCCGAGGTCTGGAAATCATCGGGGAGGCGCTGTTTTATCGTACCCTCGATAACTCTTCTTCCTGCGAAGCCGATAACGACCTTAGGTTCGGCGATGATTATATCACCGAGCGATGCGAACGAAGCCGTAACGCCGCCCGTTGTCGGGTCGGTCATAACTGCGATGTAAAGCTGACCTGCTTCGGCGAGCTTTCCCACTGCGCCGCTCGTCTTTGCCATCTGCATAAGGGAAACGATGCCCTCCTGCATACGCGCGCCGCCCGATGCGGTGAACATTATAACGGGGAGCTTATGCTCTGCGCCGTATTCAAAGGCTCTTGTTATCTTTTCGCCGACAACGCTGCCCATTGAAGCCATCATATAGCGCGAATCCATAATGCCGATAACGCATCGGATACCGCGTATCGTACATTCGCCCGTGATAACAGCGTCACGCAGACCTGTCTTTTTGCGAAGCTCGTCCTGCTTCCTGTCATAATCGGGGAAGCCGATAGGGTTTCTGCTCACCATATCCTTATCAAATTCGATAAAGCTGCCCTTGTCGACGGTAAGATTGAGCCTTTCCTCGGACGATATCCTCGAATGATAGCCGCACTCGGGGCAGACCTTGAGATTTTTCACAAGCTCATCGGTCATTATCATATTCAGGCAGCGGGGACATTTGAAAGCGAGGTCTTTCGGTATCTCGACCTTGTTCTCGGCTTTATCGTCCTTTTCATCGTCTTTATCGGGTTCAGCCGCTGTAGTGACATTAAATCTGAGCTTTACAACATCAAGTAAATCTTCAAGCACTTTCTGTTTACACTCCTTTGCGGAAATTTTTCGGTATAAATTTATAAACTTTATAAATCTATAAAAACGTTTATTAAGCGTTTGTTTTCGTATTTTTAAGTTTTTTGATTTATTATGCCCTGCCGATTATATTCGACAGAACGATCGCTATAATGAACAGAACAGTAAAAATTTTTCTTGTCCCGACATTCAGCTTTGAGCCGAAACTGCCGTTGAGAATAAGTCCGACAATTCCGAAGAACGGAGCAAAAAGCGTGAGCATCAGCAACACGATGAGCGCCGCCAATATCCCACTCTGCTTTTGCGAATTCTGAGAATAAGTCGGGTTTACGGGACTTCCCGTCGGGCGCTGTGCAGGATTATAGTTGTAGGGGTTCTGCCAGCCCTGCTGATTGTTCGGCTGATTCTGCTGTGGATTTTGCGCAGGAGCATTGTTCTGATTATTCGGCGCATAAGGGTCGTTGAACTGCGTCTGCGTCGGGACAACCTTGATATTCGGTATATTGGGTGCGGAGCGTTCCCTCACGGGTGCGCCGTCCTGCTCGGTATATGGTCGGACTGCTTTCGCTTCGGGCATCTCGTATTTTTCGGGTGCAGGCGCAAAAGCTTCGGGACGGTCGTCCTCTGGGTCGAGGTTATAGGGCGCTGAAAGCTTATCCTCATCGGGAAGTCTGTAACCGCAGTCGGCACATTCGCCGTGAAGAATTCTGCCGCCGCAGAGCGGACATCTGTGTTGTGCCAGAACGATCACTCCTTAAATCACCAATGGCTGTGCCTCATAATGTCCATCACCAATTCATTCAGACCTACCGGATCCCAGCCCGATACTGTCATTCCCGTGCCGATCGCAAGGAACAATATCCCCGTAAATATATATTTAAAATTTACCTTTTCAGGATCAACGGCAACAAAGCGCCGTCTTCCTCCGCCGCCCTTTGCGATATAGTAAAAGCCGATAAATATTGCCGAAACAGGCACAATTGCTATCAGAAGTGCTTTCCACCAGTGTTTTTTCACCTCGTCAACAAAGCCGTGGACAAAAATTTCAGAAGCTTTCGGCGGCTCTTCACAGGTTTCCTCGGGCGTATATGAAATATGGGTATAATTTGTCGGCGGAGGAAGTCTTTTTTCCTCTTTTTCGGGTTCGGGGGCATATTTTTTCGCATTTGCATACGGATCAGGCTTCGGCGCAAGCTCTTGGCTCACGCTTTCAGCCGAGGGAACGCTTATGCTGTCCATTGCCCAATCGGGCATATCGGTACTGTTTACGGGCGCAACGATATCATTTCCGTTCGGCATTTTATATCCGCAGGAAAGACATACGCCGTCCCCGAGCGTTCCTCCGCATACAGGACAATTCTGCACAGCAATTCCCCCCTATGGGAACCTCTAAAAACCTCCCTCACGGCAAATTTTCTACGACTTTGCGCATCTTCTGCGTTAGCGAAACTTGAAATACATTCGGAATGTATTCCGTAGTATTACACTGCGTTTCGCTGCCTTGAAGCTGCGCAAAGTCCCAACGAAAATTTGCGAATAATACAAAGTATTATTTTGTTTCGGTTTTTAGAGAACCCCTATATCATTTACTTGCTCATTTTTCTTCCGAGGTAGCCGATATCATATTTTCCCGATTCAAAAACGGGGTCACGGATAAGGCTCAGCTGGAAGTCTATATTCGTATCAACGCCCTCAACAATGAATTCGGAGAGCGCCCATTTCATCTTTGCGATAGCTTCTTCTCTTGTAGGTGCATGAACGATAAGCTTTGCTATCATACTGTCATAGTAAGGCGGTATAGTGTAACCCTGATAAGCCGCGCTGTCAACGCGAATTCCCGGACCTCCCGGAACATAGAGTGATGATATCTTTCCGGGGCAAGGGCGGAAGTCGTGTTCGGGTGATTCTGCGTTTATTCTGCACTCGATAGAGTGACCTCTGAACTCGATATCTTCCTGCTTATAAGGAAGCTCCTCACCTGCGGCGATCTTCATCTGCGCTTTTACAAGGTCGATGCCCGTGATAGCTTCGGTGATAGGGTGTTCTACCTGGATTCGTGTGTTCATCTCCATAAAGTAGAAGTCGCCGTTCCTGTCAACGAGGAATTCTATCGTTCCTGCGTTGAAATATTTGCAGACCTTTGCCGCGGAAACAGCCGCCGCACCCATTTTTGCGCGAAGCTCGGGTGTCATTATCGTTGACGGAGTCTCTTCAAGCACTTTCTGGTTTCTTCTCTGCATCGAGCAGTCACGCTCGCCGAGGTGAACGACATTTCCGTGCTTGTCGGCAAGTATCTGGAACTCGATATGCTTCGGGTCAACGATGAATTTCTCCATGTATATGCTGTCATCGCCGAAGAAATTCAGCGCTTCCTGCTTTGCCGTAAGTATAGCGTTTTCGAGATCCTCCATACGCTCAACAAGGCGTATGCCTCGTCCGCCGCCGCCTGCGGAAGCCTTTACCATGAGCGGAAAGCCTATCTCCTCCGAGGCAAGGCGCTTTGCTTCTTCCATTGTGGGAACAGCGCCGTTCGAGCCGGGGATAACGGGAACTCCCGCAGCTTTCATAGCCTTTTTCGCAGCAGCCTTATCGCCGAGCATTTCGATAGACTCGGGTGAAGGTCCTATAAAGTTTATTCCGCATTTGCCGCAGTTGCGCGCGAATGCAGCATTTTCCGAAAGAAAACCAAAGCCGGGGTGGATAGCGTCTGCGCCCGTTATCTCGCAGGCAGCAAAAATGGACTTCTCGTTAAGGTAGCTGTCCTTTGTTGCCGCAGGGCCTATGCAGACCGCTTCATCGGCTATTCTCGCGTGGAGAGCCGACTTATCCGCTGTGGAATAGACCGCAACCGTCTTTATGCCGAGTTCGCGGCAGGCGCGGATTATTCTTACAGCTATCTCACCTCTGTTGGCGATAAGAACTTTTTTAAACATAGCACGAAAATCCTTTCAAGGATCAAAAATTATTTTATAGCAAAAGATATCTCTGCGGAAACAGCCTTTTCGCCGTTCACCGTTGCAATGCACTTGCCTACGCCGACAGGACCTTTTACCTTGATTATCTCAACTTCGATGCGAAGCGTATCACCCGGGACTACCTGACGGCGGAACTTTGCTTCCTTTATGCCGCCGAAAAATCCGATCTTGCCCTTGTTTTCGGGAAGTCCGAGAAGAGCGACAGCACCTGCCTGAGCGCACATTTCGAGCATAAGAACGCCCGGAACGACGGGATATTCGGGAAAGTGTCCCTTGAACCAGAATTCATCGGGGGACATATATTTTGTTGCAACGACTCTTTTGCCGTATTCGATCTCTTCGATAGTGTCGATGAGCATAAACGGATCTCTGTGGGGGATTATCTCCATTATCTGCTCTTTATTCATAACAGCCATAAGCTTCTCCCTTATTCAATTATCATAACGGGCTGATCGTAGTCAACAGCTTCGCCGTTCTTGACGAGTATCTGCTTTACAACGCCGTCATATTCGCTCGTGATCTCGTTCATGAGCTTCATCGATTCGATTATCATAAGAACGTCGCCCTTCTTGACGTGCTTGCCTACCTCTGCAAAAGGCGGTTTGCTCGGGTCGGGAGCGGAATAGAAAGTTCCTACGATAGGAGCTTTTACAACATTTCCGCATACAGCGTTCTGCGCTTCAACGGTCGGTGCTGCGCCTGCAGCTGCGGCGTTCATCGTCACGGGCATCATATCGTGCTGGAAAGGAGGCATACCCATCGGCATCGGAGGCGGCGGAGGACATCTTCTGCCCTTTACCGTGATAACATTGTCGCCGTTTGCGATAGTTACCTCTTCAAGCTCCTTGTTATTCACAATATCAGCAAGCTTCTCGACAGCTTCGAGAGCTTCTTTGCTCAATAATTTTTCACTCATTGTATTTTTCTCCTTAATCGGTGTATTTCTTCAGGCAGATAGTTGCATTGTGTCCGCCGAAGCCGAGAGAATTGGAAAGCGCACCCTTGATGTCAACATTTCTGTTGCCGTCAACTGCGTAGTCAAGGTCACATTCGGGGTCGGGCGTTGTAAATCCGAGCGTCTTGTGAACGAAGCCTTCCTTTACGGAAAGAGCCGTAACGATAGCTTCGACCGCACCTGCCGCACCGAGGAGATGTCCAGTCATCGACTTTGTGGAGTTGATAACGGTCTTTCTTGCAGCGTCCTCGCCGAGAGCGAGCTTTACAGCCGTTGTTTCGTACTTATCGTTAAGTCCCGTGGAAGTGCCGTGAGCGTTGATATAGTTTACTTCATCGGCTTTAAGTCCTGCTTCTTCGTAAGCGTGTTTCATAGCATAAGCGGCAGCTTCGCCAGTCGGTGACGGACTTGTCATGTGGTAAGCATCGCCCGTTGCGCCGTATCCTGCGATCTCGCAGATAATGTTTGCGCCTCTTGCCTTTGCGTGTTCAAGCTCTTCAAGAACGAGCATACCCGAACCCTCGCCGAGAACAAATCCCTGACGGTTGAGGTCGAACGGTGTCGAAGCTTTGTCAAGCTCTGTTGCTCTTGAAAGAGCGTGCATATTGTTGAAGCCCGAGAGTGCAAAGCGTGAGATGCAGGCCTCCGTACCGCCGCAGAGAGCAGCGTCAAGATAGCCGTCCTTGATCTTGCGGAAAGCTTCGCCTATAGCGTGTGTTGCGGAGGAACAGGCAGTGGTCGTGCAGAAATTGTCGCCCTTGAAGCCTGTGCGCATCGCAACTGTACCTGCTGCCATATTTCCTATCATCATCGGGATAAAGAAAACGGAAACCTTGTCGGGCTTTGCATTGAACTTTGTAACCTCTTCTTCGGTGAGGTTAAGTCCGCCGATGCCAACGCCGACAATAACGCCGACCTTGAACGGGTCGAGGTCTTTAAGGTCAGTTCCTGCGTTTTCGAGTGCTTCCATAGCGGAGCAGACTGCAAACTGCGTAAAGCGATCCATTCTCTTTGCTTCTTTTTTATCGATATATTTTGAGCTGTCAAAATCCTTTACCGCACCGACGATCTTAACGTCAAAGTCGCTTACGTCGAACTGGTCGATATATGACAGACCGTTTTTGTTAGCCTTTATATTTGCCCAGTATTCCTCAACGTTCTTTCCGAGAGGGTTTACCGTGCCCATGCCTGTGATCACAACTCTTCTCATTAAAACACTCCTTTTCTGCCTTGGTTTCTTACATCATAAGTCCGCCCGAGATCTCGATTATCTGTCCCGTAACATAAGAAGCATCGTCCGATGCGAGGAAGGATACAACACCTGCGATCTCCTCAACTTCGCCGTAACGCTTCATTGCGATCTGTTCGAGCATCTTATTGCGCTGTTCCTCGGTGAGCTTGTCTGTCATAGGGGTCTTGATGAAGCCGGGGGCAACTGCGTTTACGTTTACTCCTCTTGAACCGAGTTCCTTAGCGGCTGTCTTTGTCATTGCGATAACTGCGCCCTTTGAAGCGGAGTAGTTGATCTGTCCGGGGTTGCCGTAAAGACCCGCAACGGAAGCAAGGTTGATTATCTTGCCCGATCTCTGGCGCATCATAACGTTTCCTGCAAACTTTGTCATATTGAAAACGCTCTTCTGGTTTACTGCGATAACAAGGTCATACTGTTCTTCGGGCATTCTTGCCATAAGTCCGTCCCTTGTGATGCCTGCGTTGTTTACAAGGCAATCGATAGTGCCGAAGCGTTCCTTTACCGACTTTACCATAGCTTCGCACTGCGCATGGCTGGAAACATCGCAGATATACTTTTCACATTCAACGCCGAGTGCCTTTATTTTTTCCATGATATCGTTGTTTTCAAACATTGCCTCGCTGATATCGTTGAGGGCAATGTTGTAGCCGTCTTTTGCAAGGCGAAGTGCGATAGCGGCACCGATGCCTCTTGCCGAACCTGTGATGATAGCTGTTTTTGCCATAAATTATGACCCTGCCTTTCTGTTGCTTATAAGATCTTATATAAATAAGTATAGATCAATAATCGAAAATTACTGCTGCGCTTGTAAGACCTGCTCCGAAGCCTACGAAGCAAACTCTGTCGCCCTTTTTGATCTTGCCCGAGCGAACAGCCTCGTCAAAAGCTGTCGGGATAGACGCGCTGGAGGTGTTTCCGTGCTGATCGAGGGTAACGATGAATTTTTCCATCGGTGCGCCGAGGTTCTTGGCGGCTGTTTCGATGATCCTTACGTTAGCCTGATGAGGAACGAACCAGTCAACAGTCGTTATATCAAGACCTATCTTGTCGGCAGCGTTCTGAGCCGCTGTCGGGAGAGCCTTTGTAGCGAACTTGTAAACTTCCTTGCCGTCCTGGAAAAGGAACTCGTTCGTGCTTGTGAAATCCTCGCCGTAATCATCGGCATCGGTCGTGCGGAACGGGTGTCTGCCGAAAAGATGCTTTGCATAGAGGAACTTTGCACCGCTGCCGTCCGAGCCGATAAAGCTTGTGAAAAGCTTATCCGAGCGCTCAATTACAGCTGCGCCTGCACCGTCGCCGAAAAGCACGCAGGTAGCACGGTCGGTGAAATCCACAAAGCGCGAAAGTATCTCGGAGGATACAACGAGTACATATTTAAGGTCATCATCGGTCTGAAGATATCTTCTTGCCGCATCAACAGCATAAGCAAATCCCGAGCAAGCCGCACCGAGGTCGAAAGCGGCAGCGTTCACTGCGCCGACAGCGTTCTGCACAAGGCTTGCGAGTGACGGTGTATAGAAATCGGGGGTCACGGTCGTTCCGATAACAAGTCCTATCTGTTCAGGGTCGATGCCTGCCGATTCGATAGCTTTCTTAGCGGCATTTGCGCCCATCTCCCAAGCTGACTCGCCGTCCGTGAGAAAACGGTTCTTGATGCCTGTTCTTGTTGATATCCATTCATCGTTCGTTTCAACGATCTTCGACATATCATCATTCGATACCTTTACCGAGGGGGAATAGGAGCCTGTTCCGAGAATATTGATTCCAAACAAAATTTTTACCTCCGTATTGAATTTTTATAAAATTTATGTTATACTGGATATATGATCGGGTGAAAAATGTTGTTTTAGTGCATTTTGCATAGGAAATCCGCCCCTAAATCATAATCATTCACTGTATATTGTAATATTTTTCTCCCCCTTTGTCAAGCTAAATCACTAATTTTTAAAAATAAATAAAAGGAGTACTATTTTTATGGGCAATTCTTCAAAAACAGTATTTTTATTTTCGGGTCAGGGTTCGCAGTATCAGGGCATGGGCAAAGAGCTTTGCGACGCTTACCCCGAGATAAAGTCGATGTATGACGAAGCGAGCGAGATACTCGGCTTCGACCTTGCCGACAAGTCATGGAACGCACCTGAGGAAGAGCTTGCGCAGACAGTTATTTCCCAGCCTGCCATTATGATGACTTCCCTCGCCGCACTCGAATGTATGAAGAAGAACGGCATTGAGTTCTCCGCAGTTGCAGGACACTCCCTCGGCGAATATGCCGCAATGGTAGCTTCGGGAGTTCTTTCGTTCAAAGACGGCTTCAGGGTGATAAAGGCAAGAGCTGCCGCAATGCAGAAAGCAGCCGAAAACCAGCACGGCGTAATGTGCGCAGTTATGGGTCAGACCCCCGAGGATATCGTGAAGATCTGCTCCTCCGTTGACGGCTATGTTACCCCCGTAAACTACAACTCCGCAGTTCAGACCGTTATCGCAGGCGAACCCGAAGCTGTCGATGCAGCTGTCGCAAAGTTTGCCGAGATCGGCGCAAAGACGATAAAACTCAAGGTTTCCGCCGCTTTCCACTCCAAGCTCATGCAGCCTGCCGCTGACGAGTTTGAAGCTGAACTCAGAAAGATGGACGTGACCTTCAGCAAGCCTAACGTTACATTCTTCTCCAACCTCTACGGCGCAGAGATGCCCGACTTTGACAATATGCCCGAAAAGCTTGCAAAGCACATCGTTTCACCGGTAAGATTCACCTCCGAGCTTGCGCTCATGCAGCAGCAGGGCTATGAAAACTTTGTGGAGCTTGGCCCGAACAAGGTACTCACGGGTCTAGTCAAGAAAACGCTCAAGGATGTCAACGCTGTTAATGTTGAGAATGCAAAAACTCTTGAAAAAGCGCTTGAAACGTTAAAATAATTCGGAATTAGGAATTCGGAATGCGGAATTATTTTTCGCTCCGCAAATTTGTTGTAAAACCGTAGGGGACGGGTTTCCCGTCCCGTGAAAACACGGTTCGAACGATTTATGACATCTCTCGTTAAACGGGCGCAAAGCCCGCCCCCTACAATAATTTTGCAATTCCAAATCAGACGACAGCTTTCATCTTGCTTGACGCAATATTGACGAAAGGAGATTTTTAAATGCTAAAAAATAAACTTTTAACTGCAATTCTTCTCCTTTCGGCTCTGCTGTGCGGCTGTTCGGCGGAAAATTCGGGGCAGAACGTTTCCGAAACCTCTGCTTTGACCGAGAACACGTCATTGCAGGCGGCGATATCGGACGAAACTCCCACTGAAACTTCAGTTTGGACGGAAACTGCATTGCAAACGGATATCTCTGCCAAGATTTCCGAAACTGCGGCTGAAACAACGTCCGAAACCGAACCAAAATCGACAGAACAGCTTGCGCTCGAAGAGAAAATACTTGAAGCCGCAGGACTTGACGCTGAATTGATATATCCCTCATTTATAGGCGATTTTGACGGTGACGGTTCAGATGAACTTTTTGCTGTATGCAGAACAGATGACACTTTCAGTGACATTTTCGGCAGTTTATGGTATGCATCGGCAGACAAAGCAATGCAAATTTACCCTGCGAATGAAGAATGGGGAGAATTCCGCACTGCAGAGGTCGGCGGCGATACCCTTATACTTACCGAACGCCTTTATGCCACGGGCAATGTTACATACTGTTTTCGTGTTGATAACGGCAGTCCGATAGGTATAGATACCTTTAATGCAGGTTCACTCACCCAAACGAACGGAGCTGAATTCACGGGCATAAAAAGCACTTATGATTTCTGCACCGACGGTACGGGGCACACATGGAAGCCCTACTGGTTTTACTATGAAAACGGTGAATTCAGAGAGCATTTAGGACATTCAATACTGTATGAAAACTTTAAGGACAACTTCGGCGGCGTTTCGGAGGAATTTGCTTATCTTCAGCCTTATTTTGACGAAATCGAAGCGGAAAACGGCGTAATAACAAATGTTATAGTCCGTGACAACGGCATTATCAACATTAACTATAAAATCGTTGAAGACGGCACGGACTTTCTTGCTTACCGATATTTCCGAACCCTATCCGTCAAGGACGGAGAGGTCACGGATATCACCCCCGAGATAAACGAGGGAAATTACGCGGTCTCCGTTACGGGAAACATGCTTGATTTTGTAATATACTAAATACTAATTCGGAATGCGGAATTATTTTTGCTCCGCAAATTTGTTGCAGCACCGCAGGTGGGACGTTTTTCCGTCCTGCAAAAAACACGGTTTGCGCAATTTCACGACATTTCACGTTAAACGGGCGGATATAGAATCCGCCCCTACGGAATTATAGTATGATTTGGAACATTGATAGAAATACAATTAATTCCGAATTCCTAATTTAATTGAAAAGGAATGATAAAAATGGAAAAATACGCAATTTTAGGTTATCCTCTCAAACACACAATGTCCCCTCCGATACATAAAAAGCTCTTTGAGCTGGAGGGCAAGAGCGGCGTTGAATACGAAATATGCGAATATGCACCCGAAACGCTCGCAGAAAAGACTTCATATCTCAACTCGCTCAGAGGATATAATATCACTATCCCGTTCAAAGTCGATATAATAAAGTATATCGATGAGCTTGACGCATCGGCAAAGCGTTACGACTCGGTGAACTGCGTTGTCAACCGTGACGGAAAGAATATCGGCTACAACACCGACTGCTACGGTTTTCTCCGTGCGCTCAAAGCTGGCGGCGCAAAGCTTGGCGGCAGAGTTCTCCAGATAGGCTGCGGCGGCGTTGGCAGAATGATGGCTATTGAGGCTCTTCTCCACGGTGCAGACCTCACGGTCGTTGTTCTCAAAGGCTTTGAGGACACAGCCGAGGCTGTTGTTTCCGAGCTTAAAAAGCAGAACTGCGGCGAGGACGTTATCTCACGCTTCAAGTATATCTACGCAGACCGGATCGAGGGTCACTTCGACCTGCTCGTTAATGCAACTCCCGTAGGAATGTTCCCGAAGATCGAGAACTGCCCCGTCTCGGAGGAAGTTATCGCAAACTGCGACTGCGTTTTCGATGCTATCTACAACCCCGATAAGACCAAGCTTATGCAGACCGCAGAGGCTCACGGCATAAAGGCTATCGGCGGTATGGCAATGCTCGTTTGGCAGGCTGTTGTCGCTCATGAGATATGGAGCGGCGCAAAGTACACTGACAGTGACATCGAATCGCTCATCTGCGATATGAGAGCGGCACTTAAAGCATAATCACAGCATCACAAAGACTTAACTGAAAGGACAGGGGAAATGAACTTAAAGGCAAAGCTTCAAATGTTCGCGAAATCCGTAAGCGTGTGGTTCGGGATATTCCTTATCATCGGCTGCTGCATCGGATTCAGCATAAATATCCTGCTTGGATTTTTCTCGGTTTCGGGGACGAACAAACTGAATATGCGGATATTCGTCCCGATCCTTATCGCAGGGGCGGCAGTCCTCGCCGTCGGAGCGCATTTCCTGAGCGCAATAATCACAAAGCGCCCCGAAGTGAAAATGCGTTTGCAGCTCGACAAAGCCGCCGCGAAAAACGGCATCGGACGCGAATATATCGAGATACTCAACCTTTCGTGCAGAGGAAATATCCGCACAAAGGTCTGTTCCGAGCTTGCGCTGACGGCGCTTGTCACGGGCAATTTCCGCCGCGCCAAGGAACAGCTCGACCGAGTTGACGCGATAAGCGTTACCGATATCGCAAATTCAACGGGGAATTACTCTGATGCGGCCTATTATTTCTCCTCCTCGATACTTTACTACTGCGGCATAAAAGACTATGAAAGCATGGAAAATACGTATATCCACGCAAAACAATATACTGAGAACCTCACCGCAGACTTTTTCGCAATGTCCGTAAGGGCGCTCGGCGAAATGATGTTCGGAAGCAGGGAAGCCGCCGCAGAATCGCTCCGCACAGCCGAAATGCTCGCCAAAACGCACATAAAATCGAAAATGCCGATGCACCGGGCGCTCAGCGCGGCAATATGCGCCGAAGTGCATTATCAGCTCGGAAAACCCGATAAAGCGTTTGACGATATAACCGAAGCTATGAACTATAAGATCTCCACCGAATTCACCGATTACCTCGTCGCAAGGGGAAGAACGATAAAGGATAACCCGGAACCGAGATCCAACCTGACCGCGCCGCTTTTCGGCGAAGCAATGCTGAGTCCTTCCGATTTCGAGTAAAAGTAAAAAGCGCAGTTCACATCAAAAAGGCAAACCGAATTTGATTTCCGAAAGCCTTGTTTGTGAACTGCGCTTTTTGGTTTCCCCCAAAACTTTATGCAAAATCTGCACAAACACTTATTTTTATATAATTAATTTGTAAATTTACGGTGTTGACATTGAACTTAAAATAGTGTATTATTATAAAGAGTATTAATGTGTAGGATCGGCTCTATTCTATTGGCAAATTTTTACATACAACTGTTTTAAAGGGAGTAAAACCAGAAAATGTACTTCGGAAGTGTAAAATTCTTTAAACACCTGATATATACCGTCATTATCCTTGTGCTTGCGGCGATAATCGGCTGCGCCGTGCTTTTCGGCGTGAAGTATTTGATCGTGAAAAAGGAAAATGATGAGCTTGTCAAAGCGGCTTCGGTCGATGATGCCGAGCAGCCCGAGCATCTTTCGCTCGATGAATACTATCTTCACATGGCTGCGGACGGCTACACCGCCGATGATGTGCTTGACTTCCTTGCCAAGAATGAGAGCGGAAAGTTTGACAGCTTTGCCGAGAAATATATTTCCGAAAATCCCGATAAATTTGCGGTAAATTCCGAGAATGTCAGCAGCAATGCAGGCAGCATGGGCGACAGCACCGCAAACGAATATACTCAGCTTTACCCCGACCTTTATGCCGAGCCTGCGGCTGAATTCACCGACGACGAAAAGGCCGTTTACCTCACCTTTGATGACGGTCCGTCCGAGAACACTCTCGATATCCTTTCGATACTTGACAAATACGATATAAAAGCAGCATTCTTTATGTCGGGCGGCGAAATCGAACGCTCAAAGGAAATAATGAAAGCCGTTGCCGATGCAGGTCACACTATAGGCATACACTCAATTTCACACGATTATGAAAATATTTACTCGAGCGTTGAAAGCTTCCTCGAGGATATGAACAATATATATCAGTGCGTAAGCGAAGCAACGGGCGTTCGTCCGCAGATAATGCGCTTCGCAGGCGGCAGCATCAATAATTATGACCGCCTTATCTATCCGCAGCTCATAGCCGAGGTGACACGCCGCGGCTTCACATACTATGACTGGAACGTGAGCGGCGAGGACGCTTCAACTCACGCGACCTGGACGAGCATTTACAACAATGTTCTGAACGGCATCGAAAACAATTCTTCGCACAAAGCTGTTGTGCTTCTCCACGACAGCGCAGACAAGCAGCTCACCGTAAAAACCGTCGAGGATATCATCATCGCACTCCAAAACGACGGCTACACCTTCGGTCAGCTCGACAACACAGTTAAACCCGTTACTTTTTCCTATGTAGATTAATTTGCTTTAGGTCACCTCTATATATTCGGCAGACAAACAGCGCTGCTTTTTCGGAAGTTAAGAAAGGAATGGTCGTAAAATGAGCCTTAAGGATAATTTTAACCAAGCATTGAGGGAGGTCCTCCACAAGGACGGAATAATCGGAAACAAGCCGTCACCGGAAGAGAAAAAGAAGACCGAGCTTGACAGCTATCTTGAACCTTCACCCAAGAAAAACCTTGAAGATGCCGCGCCTGCGGAAAAGCCTGCCGAACCCGCTGCACCTGCTCCAGAATCGGCAGAAACGGTGCAGAAAGAAACCGCATCGGCAGACTACAGCGACCTTGATATCGCTCCTGCCGCAGCAAAGCCGACAGAAGAACCAAAGCCTGCTCCCGAAGCTCCTAAGGCTGAGAGCGCAAGCCCATTCGCGCAGTATTCGCAGTTCGCACGTCAGAGCGGCGCTGCTTCACGTCAGGAATCGTCACAGAACGGTGCATACAGCGGTTCTTACGGCTCGGGTCAGTCGTTCGGCAGCAATAATCAGTCTTTCGGCGGTTTAAACCAGTCGTTCGGAGGCGGTTCAGTTCCCCCGACTCCTCCAAGACCTCCGCGTTCTTCCTCATTCAGAGGAAATGAACCCGATTCGCCTTATTACGAAACGGAAGAAACAACTATCATTTCACGAAATACTATCATTGACGGAAATATCCGCTCGTTCGCGAATATAAATATAGACGGAAGCGTCAAGGGCGATGTTACTATCACCAAGAACATCAACGTTACGGGTAAAGTTGTCGGAGATATCGAATGCAACAACTCCGTAATGTCGGGTGCTTCGATGCAGGGAAACATCGTTTCAAAGGGTCAGGTACAGATGGATCGCGACAGCCTTATCCTCGGTGATATCTCCGCACAGTACCTTGACCTCAACGGAAAGATCAAAGGCAACGTTGATGTCGGCGGAAAGGCAGAGTTCAAAACGGACGCTGTTATCCTCGGCAACATCACGGCTTCTACCATAACAGTCCTTGACGGCGCGACCATTCAGGGCTATGTCAACACAACATTCCTCCAGGAAAGCTCATCAAGTATTTTCCCCGAAGCAATCGCTTTATCAGAATAAAACGGAGTTGATCTAATGGAAAACAACGGCAACGATATCTTTGACCCGATAGATACGGATACAGGCACAAATACCGGCGGCTATGTTCCCCGTTTTGAACGTGATCTGCAGAAAATGGGCGGAAATCTCAATGCCCTTGCCAATGCGAAAAAGGCTGAACAACAGGCTGAAAAGGCTGCTCCCGTTCAGGAGGAACAACCTGCCGAAGAACCCAAAGCTAACGAAAACGACGAAGAAATTTACGATAATGTTACCGAAACACCCACAAGCGACAAACCTGTTTATTCGGCTTCGCCCTACCACTCCACCGCTGTTGAAGAGGACAGCTATGACGGGGACGACGGCTACCGCAGAGGAAAGACAGTTGAGGAGCTTATCCGTGAAAACGAGGAGCAGGCTCGTGCTGAGGCTGCAAAGGCGAAAAAGCTTGCCGCAGCAGAGGCTTATCATAATCTTGAAGATGTTGAAGTTACTGCGGATATGATAAGTGATATGGGGTATAACTATAAACAGCAGGAACGTGACGACAAGCGCAAACAGCAGGAGCTTGACGACCTTGCAAAAGAGATAGGAAACCGTCCCAAGGTCGAGGAAATGTCGGACGAGATCTTCGCCGCCGCTCCTCTGAAAAAGAAAGCGACTTTCGATTCTCAGGAGGCTCTTGACCGAGATGAAAAGCAGCTCATCAAGGAGCGCTTGCAGAAAGAGATCGATTCCCGTCCAAAGGGCGTAAACAAGAAAAACAGCGCCGAGCTTTACAAGAGCCTTATGCATGAGCAAAAGGTAAAGAGGGCAAAAAAAGGTCTGTTTTCGCTTGTGCTTATGGCGATCGGCGGAATTGCGGCTTCGCTGATAATGTACACAAAGCTCAACCCTGACAACCTCAATATAATCACTTATGCTTCAATTGGCGGAGTTATTTTTGCGATCCTTATGCTGCTCAAAGCAAGCTTTTTCAGACTTTCCTCCTGCGTATTCTTCTCGGCTGAAACTGTTTATACAGTCTATACCTGCGTAAATTATGCGCTCAATACCGAGAGAAAGCCCGACAACTATTTTGAAACGCTTATATTCTTCATCGTCGTTATCGCTATCTGCGCTATTGTCGCGATACAGCTTGCGACCAACGCAAATATCGAAGCTTACTATACAACGAGCTTTTCAAAGAAGAAAGCCGCTGCGCCTGCCAAAAACAGCGCTCGCAGACAGGGAACAGTTCAGAGAAAGAAATAAAAAAACCAAGGCTGTCCGAACATAAACGGGCAGCCTTTTTGCAGGGATGCCCCTGCAGGCAATTCGCGCCACGCTCCGCTTTGCTGCGCTCGTTTTTGCGTAAAAAAGTAATTTCCACGGATTTAGTTTGTTCGGTCGCCGTACAACTTGTATTTGTGGGATGCCCCTGCGGGCAATTCGTACCACGCTCCGCTTTGCTGCGCTCGTTTTTGCGTAAAAAAGTAATTTCCACGGACTTAGTTTGTTCGGTCGCCGTAGACTATATTTGTGGTAATGAACCGATATTGGGAGGAAATTTATGAACAGAAAAGAAATGATAAAAAACTACATCACATCAAAGCGTGACGAAATGGTCGCCGACCTTGCGGAGCTTATAAGAATCCCCTCCGTTATGTCCGAGCCGTCCGAGGGCTGTCCTTTCGGTGAAAACAACGTCAAGGCTCTCCGCAAAGCCGAGGACATCTGCCGAAAGTATGGTTTTGTCACGCATAACTGCGATAACTATGCGATCTCCGCAGACCTGTTCGGCAACGGCGAAAAGCACCTCGGCATACTTTGTCACCTTGATGTCGTTCCCGAGGGAAACGGCTGGACAAAGCCTCCGTTCGAGCTTACAGCCGAGGACGGAAAGCTTTTCGGACGGGGTGCGATAGACGATAAAGGTCCTGCGATAGCGGCACTTTATGCTATGCGGTGTGTAAAGGAGCTTGGCTTTACGATCGACAAGAACGTTCGCCTTATCCTTGGCAGCAACGAGGAAAACGGCTCTGCCGATATGGAATATTACCGAAAAAAAGAAAGCTTTCCTCCGCTGCTTTTCACGCCCGACGGCTCTTATCCGCTCATAAACATCGAAAAGGGTATGATGCGCATAAGACTTTCTCATAAGTGTGAAAAGATTGTTTCGATAAGCGGCGGCGCAATGGTGAACGCTGTTCCCGAGGCTGCAAAGGCACAGGTGAAAAATCCTGCCGAAACGCTCCGCAAGGCGGCTGAAAAACTTGCACCCGAAGTAAAATTTGATATGACCGAAGAAAACGGGCTTACCAACATTTCCGCTCACGGCAGGAGCGCACACGCTTCGACACCCGAGCTTGGAACGAACGCTCTGACCGCACTTTTAAGGCTTCTTGCAGAATGTGATGTTGAAGAAGCAAAGGCATTTGCGGCACTTTTCCCGTTTGGCGAAACGAACGGTGCAGGCTGCGGAATAAAATGCTCGGACGGGATATCGGGTGCAGCTACAACTGTTTTGAGCATGGCTGAAATTTCAGACGGGAAGCTTGTCTGCACGCAGGATATCCGCTTCCCCGTCTGCGAAAGCTGCGAGGGCATACTCTCAAAGCTTGAAAATGCGGCAAAGGCTGTCGGCGTAAGCGCTGAACCCATTATGCAGAGCGAACCTCACCACGTTTCGGCGGAAAGCGGCTTCGTAAAAACGCTTCTTAACGTTTATGAAAGCGTCACCGGCGAAAAGGGCGAGCCTATCGCTATCGGCGGCGGAACTTACGTCCACGAGACCGAGAACGGCGTTGCATTCGGCGCGGAATTTCCCGGTGATGAGAACAATATGCACGGCGCAGACGAGTTCATCAGGGAAGAAAGTCTGCTTATGAATGCTGAAATTTACGCAAATGCGATCATTGCCCTTTGCGGAAAGGAAGAGTAAAATGTACAAATACGAAACCCACTGTCACACCTCCGAGGCGAGCGGCTGCGGAATGTCAACGGGCGCGGAGATGGCTCAGAAATACAAGGACGAGGGTTACGACGGAATTTTCATCACCGACCATTTTTTCAACGGCAACTCCGCCGTTCCGAGAGACATCCCGTGGAAAGAACGCATCGGGCTTTACTGCAAGGGCTATGAAAATGCCAAGGCGCACGGCGACAGGATAGGTCTGGACGTGTTTTTCGGTGTCGAATACACCTTTTACGGCGCGGATTTTCTCATTTACGGCGCAGACAAGCAGTGGCTCATCGAAAACGGAAACATTCTCGATGTGAATTACGAGATAACGGACGTTCTCAACTACTGCCGAAGCTGCGGATTTTTCGTTGTGCAGGCGCACCCGTTCCGTGATGTTGACTATATCAAGCGTTTCACGCTCTGTCCGCACAACGTTGATGCTGTCGAGGTAATAAACGCTTCGCACTTCAACAAAGACTTCAACAAGCGTGCAAAGACCTACGCCGAGTGGTACGATCTCCCCGAAACGGCAGGCTCGGACTCACACAGCACGACCGAAAGATACTTCGGCGGCGGAATCCTTACGGAAACGCCGATAAAGTCTTATCTTGACTACAAAAATGCGGTTCTGAGCAGGAAGATAACTCTTCTGGAGGGAAACATTAAGTAAAATTCGGAATTATGAATTCGGAATGCGGAATTATTTTCGATTCGGGAGTTTACGCTGAAAATTCTGCTTTTGTAGGAACGGATTCTATATCTTCGCCTTTTTGATAACATTTTTACAATATTCAATAAAACAGTGTCTGATCTTATTTTATGGAATAAATTCAAAGTTCTTGACAATACTATATTTCATTTCTGGGATATAATGGTCGCAGAAATGAATAGTTGATGAACCCACTAAATTCACCAAAAAGAAAACACGCAGAGCTGCAACTTTGCGTGTTTTTTTATGATAACCAAAAGGAGCGGATATAAATCCGCCCCTACAAAATTCGATATTCAGCAAAATCTTACGGAACAAAACAATTACGCATTACGAATTACGCATTACGAATTAAATATTGTCCAGCGCCTGCTTTACATCTGCGATGATGTCGTCAACATTTTCAAGTCCGACCGAAAGACGGATAAGTCCGCCATCGATGCCTGCTGCGGCGAGCTGTTCATCGGAGAGCTGTCTGTGCGTTGCGGACGCAGGGTGAAGTACGCAGGTACGGATATCGGCAACGTGTACCTCGTTCGATGCGAGTTTTAAGCTGTCCATAAACTTAACTGCGTTATCTCTGCCGCCCTTTATCGAAACGGAAATTACGCCGCTCGTGCCGAGTGGGAGGTACTTATCTGCGAGAGCCTTATATTTGTTGCCTTCAAGCGCAGGATAGAACACACTCTCGACCTTATCGCTCGTTTGGAGGAATTTTGCGACTTTGAGTGCATTCTCGCAGTATTTCGGCATTCTTACCGCAAGTGTTTCCAGTCCGAGATTGAGCAGGAACGATGAATTTGCTGCGGGATAGCAGCCGAAATCACGCATAAGCTGCATTCTTGCCTTTGTGATATAAGGTGCGGCAGGGTATTTCTCAGTATAAACAATGCCGTGGTAGCTTTCATCGGGTTCGGTCATACAAGGGAACTTTCCGTTCGCCCAGTTGAATTTGCCGCTGTCAACGATAACGCCGCCGACCTGAACTGCATGACCGTCCATATACTTAGAGGTGGAGTGTACAACGATATCTGCGCCCCATTCGATAGGTCTGCAAAGGATAGGCGTTGCGAATGTATTGTCAACGATGAGCGGAACGCCGTGTGCGTGAGCGCAGTTTGCCCATTTTTCGATATCGAATACGTTGAGTGCAGGGTTTGCGATAGTTTCGCCGAAAACAGCCTTAGTGTTGTCCTTGAATGCGGCGTTGATCTCGTCCTCGCTCGCATCGGAGTTCACCCATATACACTCGATGCCCATTCTTTTGAGCGTGAAGCCGAAGAGATTTATCGTTCCGCCGTAAATCGCCGATGAAGCGATAAAGCTGTCGCCTGCTTCGAGAATATTGAGGATAGACAAGAGCGAAGCCGCCTGACCGCTTGATGTACACATAGCCGCAGCACCGCCCTCGAGAGCGGCTATCTTCTTTTCGACCGCATCGGTCGTGGGGTTTTCAAAGCGTGAGTAGATAAGGCTCTTTGTAGGGTCGTCAAAAACAGCGGCAACATCGTCCGTAGAATCATAGACATAAGTTGTGCTCTGTACGATAGGCACAACGCGCGGCTCGCCGTTCTTTGGCGAATAGCCTGCGTGCAGGCATTTGGTCTCGATCTTTGCATCCTTGCTCATTTCTTTCATTTTAAAATTCCTCCCATTAAGGTTTATACTAAACACCATTTAAAATTTGGAAAAAATCAAG
>UQQA01000008.1 GCA_900543105.1 uncultured Ruminococcus sp.
TTATATGGGTTTTGCGCCGATTTTTTGTCTACACTTTGATTAAAAATTAGTATTACAGCCGTACATTTCGCTGTTTTACAGCAGAAGTATATTTTACTTCATAAAGCTGAATGCGTTCTTTCCCGGGTAAACTGCGCTTGCGCCGAGCTGTTCTTCGATGCGGATAAGCTGGTTATACTTAGCTGTACGCTCGCTTCTGCTCGGTGCGCCCGTCTTGATCTGGCAGGTATTCAATGCTACTGCGAGGTCTGCGATAGTTGTATCCTCGGTTTCGCCCGAACGGTGGGAAACAATAGCTGTATAGCCTGCTTTATGTGCCATTTTTATCGCTTCGAGTGTTTCGGAAACAGAACCGATCTGGTTGAGCTTGATGAGGATAGAGTTTCCGCATCCGAGTGAGATACCCTTTGCAAGACGTTCTGTATTTGTTACGAAGAGGTCATCACCTACAAGCTGAACCTGTCCGCCAAGCTCCTTGGTCATGATCTGCCAGCCTTCCCAGTCTTCTTCGTCAAGACCGTCCTCGATGGAGTAAATGGGGTACTTTTCACAGAGCTGCTTCCAATGAGCAACAAGCTCGGCAGATGTGAAGTCCTTGCCCGACTTCGGGAGATGATACTTGCCCTTTTCGCCGCTCTTCCACTCGGAGGAAGCTGCGTCCATTGCGAGAACGAAGTCTTCACCGGGCTTGTATCCTGCCTTTTCAACTGCGCTGAGGATATACCGAATAGCATCCTCATCGCTTGCGAGGTCGGGAGCGAAGCCGCCCTCATCGCCGACAGATGTTGCAAGTCCCTTGCTCTTCAGAAGTGCTGCGAGAGCGTGGAAAACTTCTGTACACCGGCGAAGTCCCTCTGTGAAGCTCTTTGCGCCGACAGGCATTATCATAAATTCCTGAACATCTACTGTATTTGCTGCGTGTGCGCCGCCGTTGAGAATGTTCATCATAGGAACAGGAAGACGGTTTGCGTTCACGCCGCCGAGGAATCTGTAGAGCGGGATATTGAATGATGTTGCTGCCGCTCTTGCGCAGGCAATGGAAACTGCAAGAATAGCGTTTGCGCCAAGCTTGCTCTTATCCTTTGTGCCGTCAGCTTCGATCATAGCCTTGTCCACAGCGTAGATATCGGAAGCATCAATGCCGATAACAGCATCACGGATCATTGTATTTACGTTGTTCACAGCCTTGGAAACGCCTTTGCCGCCGAAGCGTGTTTTGTCGCCGTCACGAAGTTCGAGTGCCTCAAATTCACCCGTGGAAGCACCGCTCGGTGCAGCTCCTCTTGCAACAGTACCGTCAGCGAGCCAAACCTCTGCCTCAACGGTAGGATTTCCTCTGGAGTCAATGATCTCGCGTCCGATGACATTTTCGATCTCAAGATAATTCATAATAAATACCTCTCTTTAATTCACCGCGATTGCGGAGTGTTTTACGTTATTATTCCTTTTTTTCCATTCTGTATTCACGTTCAGCCGCCGTGCGCATTGAATCGGCTGAACAGATAACAGTCTATCAAGCCAGTTAGCATTTGCTAACTGAAATTTATTATAGCATACCTCATATAAAATTGCAAGTGACAGAACACACGATAATCATTCAGCGTATTTATCAATGGTGAACAAATACATACCTAACTTTGGGGTATTGGGAGTATGCCCAAAAATCGGCTATTCTGCGTTGTTTTTCAGCTTTGGGGCTTATAAAAGCTAAATGATTTTATTGTGGATCTTACATTTGTATGAGAACTGCGAAGCCAACCAGCTGGTCGAGCTGAGCACAGCTCGTCAGGTGTCCAGAGGGCGGAAGCCCTTTGGTCGCTCTCCGCAGAGAGCGAAACTCCCTTAATTTATAGCTAAACTCTTTGTTGTAATAACGAAATCACTAACAGCTAAAAAAGGCGCAATTCACACTAAAAAATGTTAAATGAAATATGATAAGTATAGTTTCATAAACCTAAAAATGTGAATTGCGCCAATTCTGTTTTCCTCAAACAAGCTATCCTCGGCATAAAATGCGCAGAGCGAAAGCGATAAGCATTTTATGCCGACAACGTTTGAACAGCGGCGGAGTGAGATATGAACGGCAAAAAGACATTTTAACGCAGGGTCAGATATTGAATCCGACACTAACGAAATTTGTTGTGTTTACTGACATACTTCACCGCTGTTCATACTGCGTTTTACCATTCATACAGCGTTGAAGCTTCAAATCCACTCACTTCGTTCGTAGATTTTCGCTTCGAGGACAGTTTGTTTAGGAAAAAAGAATTGGCGCAATTCACATTATTGGCTTTACGAACTTTATTTTTCATAGTTCGTTTACCATATTTCGTGTGAATTGCGCCTTTATATTTGATAGTGATTACGCTATTGCAACTGACGTTATGCTGTCAGTTTAGGGAGTTTCGCTCTCCTGCTAAAGGTCAAATTGACCTGCGACAATGGGACGCTGTCCCCTCAACCCCTGCCACCCTTTGAAAAGCGTGGACGTAAACTTTGATTGGCTTCGCAGTTCTCATACAAATGTAAGCTCTGCAAATAATTCCGCATTCCGAATTCCGAATTTAAAAAGTAACCTTTTCCAACTTCTCAAGGTCATAAGGTGTTTCCTGATATACGCAGTAGTTGAGCCAGTTGCTGAACATAAGGTTCGCGTGACACCGCCATGTGAAATTCGGCGGCTGTGACGGATCGTTATATGGGAAATAGTGTGCAGGGACGTTTATATTCAGACCCTTATCGAGGTCACGGAAATACTCATTCTTCAGTGTGAATCTATCATACTCACTGTGACCCGTGACGAAGAAAAAGCGCTCGTTTTTATCTGCGATTATATGCACTCCCGATTCCTTGGACGAAGTGAGTATTTTCAGTGCGCTTACCTTTTCTATATCCTCTCTGCGAACTTCGGTATGACGCGAATGCGGAACATAGAACGTTTCATCAAACCCTCTTACGAGTGGATGATTCGAAACTTCGACCTTATGCGGAAAAATTCCGAACATTTTCCGCGGCAGTTCATATTTCGGTATGCCGAAGTGGTAATAAAGTCCTGCCTGTGCCGCCCAGCAGATATGAAACGTTGAAAAGACGTGCGTTTTTGACCATTCCATTATCTCGCAAAGCTCATTCCAGTAGTCGACTTCCTCGAACGGCATCTGCTCCACGGGCGCGCCCGTTATGATAAGTCCGTCAAAGCGCTGGTCTTTCACGTCCTCAAACGTCTTGTAAAACTTGATAAGATGCTCCTGCGAGGTGTTTTTCGACTTGTGGGTAGCGGTCTGCAAAAGCTCTATATCGACCTGAATAGGCGTATTGGAGAGCAGACGGAGTATCTGCGTTTCCGTTTCTATCTTTTTCGGCATAAGGTTGAGTATCGCTATCTTCAGCGGACGGATATCCTGCCTGTCTGCCTTTCCGCTTGGCATAACGAAGATATTTTCATTGTTGAGAACGGAGAATGCAGGCAGATTATCGGGTATTTTAATGGGCATTTCGGAGTTTCCTCTCTTGTTGAAAAATTTAAGGCGCGTTTGTCAGTGCTGTATCTGCCCGGACTCGGTCGCTCGGGACGGCAGGTATATCGGAAAGGTCAAATATTGGCGAAGTCACAGGGCTTTCGGTATTTGAGACGCAGGTGACGGTCTGTTCGCTTTCCTCGGGTTCGGTCTTCGGCACGGTCGTAACGGCTGTTTCACGCTGTCCCTGAGTTTCCTTTGAAACAGCGGTAACACGTTCCATTGCCGATGTTGTTTCGATGTCCTCCCTTGAAACGGCAGTATCGCGAACCATTCCGCCCACAGTCTGAGAGGCTTCCTCACGGATAGACGACTCCATTTCGTGGAGCGACGAGATATACTCGCTGTAGGTTTCGGGACGCGATGTTTCTATCGAAGTGACCGTTGTTAGCACGGCGGCTTTATTTGTTACGGTCTGTCTTGGTGCATTGGAGGGATAGTAGTCCTCACAGCCCGAGAGTGACAGCACAGCAAAAATTGTCAGAAAAAGTAAAAGTAATTTCTTCATAATGATTCTATTATATCACAGCTTGACAGTTATTTCAAGGGTTATTTCCGATAAAACCGTACTTTCCCCATTTTGCGAAAGTTCTGTAGCCAAGCTTTGCATACCAGTCGGCAACGCCGGTATAGTGAATGTAGCTTACGTCAAAGCCCTCATCGGCGAGAATTTCCGTGACCTTTGCGACCATAGCAAGACCTATCCCCTTTCGGCGAAATTCGGGAACAGTTCCGACACAGCCGGGACCGCCGACTTTGAGCTTTCGCCCATTCACGTTATGCTCGCCCATATTGTCAACAAGGCAGAAGCTTGCGATCTTTCCACCGCAGTAACCGCAGTAAACTCTTCCGCCGTCAAAAAACTTCACCCAGTCTTTGTCCACTTTTTCGACCGCCTCTTTGAGCGCATCGGCTTCGCCTTTATAAAAACCGAAAGAAATATCCTCGCCGAAATCCTTTTTATATGTGAAATTTCTGTCCCCAAGCGGAAGAAGCATCTCCTCATATACCGCGTCATCGGGCAAATTTTTTACACTCCCGAAAAAATTCGGATACATACTGTTGAAAAGCTCGATGCCGTCAATATTCACCACATTCATTTTTTCACAGCTCCCTTTCTGCAAAAACAAAGCCGCTTCTGAAGCCAATCAGAAACGGCTGATCTCTTTTATTTTTCAGCGATCATTCAGCTTTGAGCTTTCTGCGGAAAAGCTTTCTGCCGACAGCTTCGTGCAGTTTTGCCCAAAGATTCGATGTGACCTCCATTGCACCGCAGAGCTTATCGGTGAAAACAATAACGAGAGTTTCACGATATCTCGGGAGTGCGCAAAGATTGAGCGGAAACATATGCTTCTCAATAATATCGCTCTCGAGCGCGGAAACATAGAAGTATTTCTGAGCATTTTCGAGCGAAGTCTTTGCGTGGGTAAAACCGTGAAGGCGCTCTCCCTCGGCAGGCTTATGCGTGTGCCAGTCATAGAGGAAGAGGTCGTGCAGAAGTCCTGCCCTTGCACCCGCTCTCTTATTAAGGTTGAAAAGCTTGCAGAGCCTGTAGTTGAAGTATGAAACATTCAGGCAATGCTGAAAGCAGGTCGTTCTTCCGTGGTGGGTGTAATTTTCCATCTGACGGACAACACTGCTTTCGAGAAGGTCGGCAACGAGCGTGTAGTATTCGCTGTCTTTATTTTCGAGATCTGCCTTGAAACAAATGGCTTTTAACATCGTACCTTGCCTTTCATGTAATTGCGGAAAACACCCTGCCCCACTTTGACAGGGGTTATCCTATATATGTATCGTAAATATATCCAATTTTATTCCTGCCGAGAGCAATTTTTGCGGCGTTCCGTATTATTTATGCGGAAAGTATAAATTTTATCGGCATTTTTCCTAATTATATATTAATATCGCCGCATATACAATTGCCTTTTTAAACATATTTTTTAAACTTTTTATTAATCCAGTTGTTCAAAATGCCAAAAATCACAAACCTGTCCATATTACGAAAATATGACGGTGAAAATCTTTCGATTTTTGGCATCAGTTTTTTCGTCATTATATGACTTTGCCTTAGTAAAATTGCACTAATTATCACTTGAAATTTATCCAAAAATTTCGGAAGAAAGTTTTTTCAAAGGTTGCAAATCGGTTACAGATGGTGTATAATATCATTAAAGTGGTGAAGTATCCCACAAAGTGGGTCAAAGTGGTGAATTTCCACCGAGTTTTCCACACGGTGTTGAAAACCGATGTGTAAAAATGTGTGGAAAACGTGCAAAACCTGACCCAAAATACCGAATATAACGGTATTTCGACAGATAAGAATGTGGAAAACCTTTTGAAAACGATGTGGAAAGGCGGTGAAGAACTTGGGCGGAAACAGTTTGATGGGTACTTATGAGCATACGATCGATGCAAAAGGCAGAATGGCTTTCCCCACAAAGCTCCGTGAACGCCTCGGTCTCAGCTTCATCGTCACTATCGGTCTTGACCGCTGCCTTTATGTATTTTCCGAAGAGGAATGGGAAAACTTTACTGAAAAGCTCAAAACACTCACAGGCGAAAAGGCTCGTTCCGCAAAGCTTTTCATCGTAAGAGCCTGCCCTGTCGAACCCGACAAGCAGGGACGTATCCTCATTCCGCAGCAGCTGCGCGAATACGCAGGACTTGACCACGATGTCACCGTCCTCGGCGTTATCGACCGTGCGGAGATCTGGGACAGCGCACGTTTCAACGCAATGAGCGAATCTATCTCGGAAGAAATGCTTTCGGACGCTCTTTCGGACATTGCATTTTAAGGAGATCGGCTTATGAGTTTTTCACATATTTCAGTTATGCTTGACGAATGTATCGAGGGTCTTGACATCAAGCCCGACGGCATTTATATAGACGGAACGTGCGGCGGTGCAGGACATTCCTGCGAGATAGCAAAGCGGCTCACCGACGGCGGCAGGCTTATCGGCATCGACCGTGACCCCGACGCTGTTGCGGCGGCGACCGAAAGGCTCGCACCTTACAATGCGGTCGTCAAAAAGGGAAACTTCTCCGATATGAAAGCTATCGCGGCAGAAGAAAACGTTGACAAAGTTGACGGGATCTTGCTCGACCTCGGAGTTTCATCGCACCAGCTTGACACGCTCGAACGTGGATTTTCCTACCACGGCGATGCTCCGCTCGATATGAGAATGTCGCAGAGCGGCGTTTCCGCAAGGGATATCGTCAACGAAGCTTCTTACGAAGAACTCCGCAGGATATTCTGGGAATACGGTGAAGAAAAATTCTCCCCGAGGATCGCAGATACTATTATAAAAAGACGTGCGGACAAGCCTATCGAAACTACCTCCGAGCTTGCCGACATTATCTGCTCGTCCATCCCCGCAAAATTCAGACGTGAAAAAAATCCGTGCAAGAAGTCTTTTCAGGCTTTGCGAATAGCCGTAAACTGCGAGCTGGACGAGCTTGACAAGGCTCTTGACGACGGTTTTGATATGCTCAACAGCGGCGGCAGATTCGCGATAATCACTTTCCACTCGCTCGAAGACAGAATAGTCAAGCAGCGTTTTGCAAGCTTCTGCACAGGCTGCACCTGCCCTCCCGATTTTCCGCAGTGTATATGCGGAAAGAAGCCGAGGGGAAAACTCGTCAACCGCAAACCGATAGAGGCAACCCCCGAAGAACTCGAACACAATAAAAGAAGTCACAGCGCAAAGCTTCGCATCATCGAGAAGCTTTGAAAAGATAAAGAAAAGGATAAAAAATGAACAGAGGAAACGCAGCATACGATCTTTCAAAATATGAAAACGCAGCACCCAAGCTTACGGACGGCGAAAAGTCAAAAATAGTTGTCCGCAGGGCAAAGCCTAAGCCGACGGCTTCAGCGCCGAAAATTCTTATAACCGCAGTAATGGCGGTGCTTGTTCTGAGCCTTGTGGTCTATCCGAAGGTCCAGCAGGCAACGGTAATGTCCGATATCAACAAACTCAACGATCAGGTGATGATACTTGAGAGCGAAAACGTCCGTATGCAGACGGCTATCGAGAGCAAATCCGCGCTCAAAGCTGTCGAGGATTATGCCGTTGACGTTCTCGGAATGCAGAAACTCGACAAGTCGCAGATAGAATATCTGAGCATTGAAAACGGCAACGTCATCGATATTCCCGAAGAGAACGAAAACTTTTTTGTAAAGATAAAGCACTCATTTGAAGATTTTCTGGAATATCTCCGCGGATAATCAAATAGAATTTTACAGCAGACTTTTGTGAACAAGCCTATTTTCCCGAAAAATCTGCTGCGGCAATAGGGTTGTACCGTAGAAAATTGGTGCAGCCCGTATTTTGCTAATTAATACTATTTTTTTAAGAAATAGTATCTGTCGAATATTCCCCTCTTGCCCCTTTGGAAAGGAAGATCAAATTTGTCGCTGAAACCAACCAACTCCATGAAAAAGAAGCTGAATCTTGCCATTTTCCCTGCAATGATAATCTTTTCCGTTATTATTGTGGTGAATCTTTTCGGGATATCTATTACCAACAACGGCAAATATCAGGCCATGGCGAACAACAACCAGTTCCAGAGCACAGTCGTGAACGCGAACCGCGGCTCTATCTATGATGCAAACGGAAAAATTCTCGCCCAGTCTGCGACCGTTTATTCGATAGTCCTCAACCCGAACCGACTTAATGATGCGGATAATGAAAAGGTAGTGGAAGAAACGGGCAAGACCGAGCGCCAGCGTCAGATAGATGCCTGCGTGACGATACTTACCGAAGAGCTTGACAATGTTACCGCCGGTGAGATACAGAAAAAGCTCTCCGACCTCAATTCAAAATGGTCGCTCGTTGCGAAGAGGATAGAAAAGCCTATCGCCGACAAAATTCTTCTCCGCGCTTCGGACGAGGGACTTGGCGACCTTATCTATACCAATGTTGACACAAGACGATACTATCCGCAGGGAACGCTCGCGGCTTCCGTTATCGGCTTCACCAACTATGAGGGCGACGGCGTTTACGGCGTTGAATCCTACTACAATGATTACCTCAAAGGCGTTGACGGAAAGATAATCTCCGCCGTTGACGCAAACGGCAACGAAATGCCTTATAAAAACGATAAGATATACGATTCGCAGGACGGAAACTCGCTGTATCTTACCCTCGATATGACGCTCCAGTATTACGTTGAAAAATATCTTGAACAGGCGGTTATCGAAAACAACGTTCAGGAACGTGCCTGCGCTATCATTATGGACGTGAACACAGGCGCGATAAAGGCTATGGCTACTGTTGAAGGCTTCGACCTCAACGACAGAAACTCCATCTACTCAAAGAAAGACCTCAATTACCTTGCAGGACTTGAGGGAACGCCGGAATATGACGAAGAATATGCTTCGCTCCGTGAAAAACAGTGGAAAAACAAAGCCGTTACCGAGCTTTACAACCCGGGTTCGGTATTCAAGGTAGTAACGGGTTCCGCTGCTCTCGAAGAGGGCGCTATCACGCTCGATTCTACTTTCACCTGCAATCAGGCCATCGATGTCGCAGGTCAGATAATCCACTGCTGGTCGAGATATTCCCACGGTGCGCAGGACTTCACAACGGCTATGACAAACTCCTGCAACCCTGCTTTCATTCAGATAGGTCAGGCGCTCGGCAAGGAAAAATTCTGCAAGTATTTTGAAGCTTTCGGACTTACCGAACCTACGGGCATCGACCTCCCCGGCGAAGCGGACAGCATCTATGTAAAGCCCGAAAATATGGGCCCCGTTGAGCTTGCTTCAAGCTCATTCGGTCAGACAAGCAAGATCACACCTATCCAGATGATAACCGCTTATGCGGCTGTTGTAAACGGCGGTTATCTCGTTACTCCCTACGTTGTCAGCAAGATAGTTGACACGAACGGAAATGTTATAAAGACTACCGAGACCTCGATAAAGCGTCAGGTCATCTCCGAAGAGACCTCCGCTCAGATGCGTCAGGTGCTTGAATCCGTTGTAAACAACAAGGGCGGCTCAAACGCTTATATCAAAGGCTATTCTATCGGCGGAAAATCGGGTACTTCCGAAAAGATCGACAAGATGAACCAGACGGGTGCGTCCGACCTTTATGTTTCGTCCTACTGCGGCTTTGCCCCTGCGAACGATCCCGACATCATTATGCTCGTAATGGTAGACGAACCGACAGCAAGGGATCAGAACGGCTCGCTCATGTACTACGGAAGCGTTGTTGCCTGCCCTGTTGTATCGAATACTTTCAAGGAGGCTCTCCCCTACCTTGGATATTACCCCGAATACACCGATGATGAGCTTGAAGAGCTTGGCGTTACAGTTCCTAACGTTGAGGGTCAGACTCCCGAAGCCGCAGGCTCTACTCTTGAAGCACTCGATCTCCAGTACACAGTCATCGGCGACGGCGAATATGTCACTGCTCAGATACCGTCACGCGGAAGCTCGCTCCGCCGAAACGGAAAGGTCATACTCTATACGGAGGATAACCCCGAAACCGATTATACGACCGTTCCGAACGTTATCGGAATGTCGCTTTCGGACGTAAACTATACCCTTACACAGGCAGACCTCAACTTCAAAGCAGGCGACGGTGCATCGAGCCATGCAGGAGCGGTCGCACACAGCCAGAACTACGCCGAGGGCGACATCGTGCCAAAGGGTACTATCATCGAAGTTTATTTCATCATCAAAGACGAGGGATAAAATACTCGAAAGGCGGTTTTTTATGAAATTAAGCGAACTTATCAACGACACTGTCGATACGATGCCGTCAAAAGCATCATTCACGATCGGCTCGGAGGATGTTCTCGGCATCACCGACAACACCAAGGAAGTCGAACCGGGCTTTATATTCGTATGCGTAAAGGGCAAAAGCTTTGACGGACACTCCGCTGCCGAAGAAATGCTCGAAAACGGTGCTGTATGCGTTATTGCCGACCATGATCTCGGTCTGAAAAAGCAGATCGTCGTTTCCGATACAAGAAAATTCTACGGTCTGCTCTGCGCAGCCTGGTTCACCCACCCCGAACGCCACCTTAAATTCATCGGCGTTACGGGAACGAACGGCAAGACCACAATGGCAACGCTCATCAAGGATATCCTCACACAGAACAAGCGCAAGGTCGGCTTTGTCGGCACAACGGGCGTTCTTATCTGCGGAAAGCCTTATCAGTCCGATTCCTCAACACCGACGACCCCGCGTGTTTTCGAGCTTTTCAGCATCTTCAACGAGATGATGAACCGCGGCTGCGACACAGTTGTAATGGAGGTTTCCTCATTTGCACTCGAACAGAACCGAATAGGACCTGTTATCTTCGATATCGCTGTATTTACGAACCTCACGCAGGATCATCTCGATTATCACGAAACAATGGAAAACTACTACGCAGCCAAGAAGAAGCTTTTCACCGAACACTGCAGGGCTGCTATCATCAATATCGACGACAGCTACGGAAAAAGACTTTACGAGGAGATAAAAGGCTGCGGCTGCGAGCGCATTTCCTACGGTCTGCATGAGCGTGCAGACATCACCTGCGAAAAGATACGCACAGCCGATACCCTCACAAAATTCTGGATAAATATCCAGAAAAAGAGCTTCCCCGTTACGCTCAATATGATAGGACTTTACAACGTTTCAAACGCAATGGCCGCTATCGTTGCCTGCGTAAAATCGGGCATCGGCATAAACAATGTTCTCCTTTCGCTCGAAAGGGCAAAGGGTGTGAGCGGCAGATGCGAGATCCTTTCCGACAAGAACGGATTCCTTGTCATAAGGGATTATGCGCACAGTCCCGATGCGCTTGAAAATATGCTCCCTGCGCTGAAAACGCACACAAAGGGCAGACTTATCTGTCTGTTCGGCTGCGGCGGCGACCGTGACAGAACAAAGCGTCCGCTTATGGCAAAGGCTGCCGAAAAATATGCAGACCTGCTCATCGTGACATCGGATAATCCGCGAAGCGAAGATCCCGATGCTATCATCGATGAGATATGCGAGGGACTTTCGGGTCTGAAGCCTTATATCCGCATCACAGACCGAAAAGCCGCTATCAGGCGTGCTATCGCCATTGCCGAAAAGGGCGACGTTATCGTTCTCGCAGGAAAAGGTCACGAAGATTATCAGATACTCGCCAACGATGTCCATATCCATTTTGACGAAAAAGAGATCGTTGAAGAGATAATGAAAAACTATAAAAAGCCGCGCTTCAACCCAGATCTTCATGAATATATCACCGTAAATGATATCCTCGAATGTACGGGCGGCAAGCCGCAGGGCGTTCACGATTACAATATGAGCGTTCACGCCGACGCTATCTTCTCCGATACAAGAGCAGCCGTAAAGGGCGGTGTTTTCATCGCTATCAAAGGCGAAAACTTCGACGGAAACGACTTCGCAGCAAAGGCTGTCAAGGAGGGCGCTGCTTTTGCGATAACCGAACACGCAGTCCTCAACACGCCGTGCATCGTTGTAAAGGACACCCGCAAGGCTCTGCTCGACATTGCAAGATTTTTCCGCAGCCAGTTTCACCCTATCGTTGTCGGTCTTACGGGCAGCGTAGGAAAAACGACCACCAAGGATATGATCGCGCTCGCTCTTTCCGCTGAACACAGCGTTTACAAAACGCCTGCGAACCACAATAACGAGATCGGCGTTCCGTTCTCACTTTTAAAGCTCAATTCAAGCTGTACTGCGGCTGTTATTGAAATGGGAATGTCAGGCTTCGGCGAGATAGAACGCCTTTCAAAGTGCGTTCGCCCGACAGTCTGCCTCATCACGAACATCGGCCTTGCGCATATTGAAAAGCTCGGCTCGCAGGAGGGCATACTTCAGGCAAAGCTTGAAATTTTAAAGGGCGCAGACAAGGACGCTCCGCTCATTCTCAACGGCGATGATAAGCTTCTTTGGAAAGTCCGCGAGGACTACGGAGAGTACAGAAAGGTCGTTACCTACGGCATCGAAAACAAGAACTGCGACTACACCGCAGAGGACATAAAGACCTACAATGACCGCATTTCCTTCAATGTTTGCCGCAATGGCGAAGTTATCACAGATGTTACGATATATTCGCTCGGCAGACACAATGTTTACAATGCTCTTGCGGCAGTAACGACCGCCGCCGTTGTAGGCTGCGACCCTACTTTGGCTGCGGAGATGCTCAGCGGCTATCAGCCCGATCAGCTCCGTCAGAATGTGCAGAAGCTCGGTCAGCAGACCGTTCTCGTTGACTGCTACAACGCTTCACCGACATCGATGAAAGCCGCTATCGATATGCTCTGCGACATCAAGCCTGCTGAGGGCGGCAGACACGTTGCCGTTCTCGGTGATATGCTCGAGCTTGGTGAAAAATCAGCTGAATATCACGCCGAGATAGGCGAATATGTTGCAAAAAAGGGCGTTGACCTGCTCGTTTGCTACGGAAAAGAAGCCGAAAACATCGCAAAGCGTGCCGATGAGCTTGGCTATCACGCAGGCTGGTCAACGGAAAAATCAAAGATACTCAACTTCCTTAAATTCAAGCTCCGTCCGGGCGATGTTGTGCTTTTCAAGGCGAGCCGAGGCGTTCATCTTGAAGAGATAATCGACGAATTTTACAAGGACTGCTAAGGAAACCGCCGCTTGGCTTTTCCAATATTAAAATAAAAGGAGAGCGTCACAATGCCGTTCTGGATAAATCTTATCGTTGCACTCACCGCTTTTGCGGTTTCGGCAGTAATGGGCAAATTTCTCATTCCGCTGCTTAAAAAGATCCATTTTGGTCAGACTATATATGATAAAGGCCCGTCCTGGCACAAGGATAAGCAGGGCACTCCGATAATGGGCGGATTTATGTTCGTATTCGGCTCGGCGATTGCGATCGCTGTCGGCTATGCTTTGTACCGCTACAGAACGGCTGATGTCACACTGCCCGACAACACGGGACTTTACCGCCTGCTCGCAGGATATATCTTCGCTCTTCTGAATATGGTGATCGGCTTCACGGACGATTATATCAAGGCTGTAAAAAAGCAGAACCTCGGACTCAAGCCGAAGCAGAAAATGGTGATGCAGTTCATCTTCTCGGCAGCTTTCCTTTATGTTCTGTATGTCCTCGGCGACACGAAAACAACGCTCAATTTCTACTGGGCAGAGCTTGACATCGGCTGGTTCTACTATCCGTTTATGCTGCTCGTTATCGTGTTCCTCACGAATGCCGTAAACCTCACGGACGGCATTGACGGACTTTGCGGTTCGGTAACTGTAATTTCGATGATATCGTTCGCAACGCTCTGTTCCGCTATGGGAAACCACGAATACTCCATATATTCCATCGCTGTTGCAGGCGGCTGCCTTGGCTTCCTCGTATGGAATCTTCACCCTGCAAAGGTATTTATGGGCGACACGGGTTCGATGTTCCTCGGCGGTGCTGTCGTTGCGATAGGACTTGTGACAAGGCAGCATCTTCTGCTTGCGATGATCGCGATAGTATATATCTGCGAAGCACTTTCTGTTGTAATTCAGGTAACTTATTTCAAGCTCACTCACGGAAAGCGCCTTTTCAAAATGTCACCTATACATCATCACTTTGAGCTTTGCGGCATGAACGAATATCAGATAGTTATAAGCTTCTCCGCAGTCGGACTTATCGCAGGCGTTATCGCAAACCTTATCTACAAGCTTTGCTGACACATCTTTGCTGAAAAATAAGAAAGGAATGGTCGTTTTAATGGCAGCTTCATCGGGAGCTATCCCTCAGAAAAACCACAAAAGAGCCGACCGCCGCAAGGAGATGACCTCAGAGGGCGTTTCACGCGGATATTCGGAAAAGCCGTTATCGGGCAATATTGATTACCCTTTTCTCATAATCCTTATGACGCTGCTTGCACTCGGTATCCTTATGATGTTCTCCGCAAGCTATGCCTGGGCTATCCAAGAGGGCTTGGAGGGAACATATTATGCAAAAAAACAGATCGCAATGGCCGCAGTCGGCATCATCGGTATGCTCATCGTTGCGCATATAGATTATCATATCCTGCGCAAGCCGATAATAGTTTTCGGACTTTTCGGAGTGGCTTCGCTGCTTATGCTCATGTGCCGCATCGGACCATTCAAGGACCCTCACCATTACTCTTACCGCTGGGTAAAGTTCGGTCCTCTCCCCTCTTTCCAGCCGTCCGAGATCATGAAATTTGCGGTAATAGTTCTTTTCGCTTACCTTATCTCGATCAATTATTCCAAGCTCAAATATGCGAAATACGGTATTCTTCCGTTTATGATGTGCCTTGGCTTTGTCATCGGACTTATGGCGATACAGCCGCATATTTCGGGTACTATCATCATCTGCGCTATCGGCGTTGTGATGATGTTCGTCGGCGGAACAAATATCAAGCATCTTATGATACTCGGAATGATCGGCGTAGTAGGACTTGTGCTGCTGGTATTGCTGCTGTCGGCGAAGTTCGGATTTACCTACTTTGAGGACAGAATGATCTCCTGGCGTGACCCTTTCAATGAAAATGCCCCTGCGGAAACGTGGCAGACGAAGAACTCACTCATCGCGATAGGCTCGGGCGGATTGTTCGGACTTGGGTTCGGAAATTCCCGTCAGAAGTTTCTTTATCTCCCCGAAGCAAAGAACGACTTCGTTTTCGCCGTTGTGTGTGAAGAGCTCGGCTTTATCGGAGCTATCGTCGTAATAGTTCTTTTCCTGCTTTTCATCGGAAGAGGATTTTTCATCGCATCGAGAGCTTTCGATAAATTCGGAATGATGCTCGCAACGGGACTTACCGTTCAGATCGGTATTCAGGCGCTCCTCAACATCGCCGTTGTCACGAACACTATCCCGAACACGGGCGTTTCGCTCCCGTTTTTCAGCTACGGAGGAACGGCACTCATCATGCAGCTTTTGCAGATGGGCGTTATCCTGAGCGTTTCGCGCTATACTTCTTCAGATGAATAAAGATCCGAAAGGAATGGTCATAAAATGAAAGTTATCCTTGCAGGAGGCGGCACGGCAGGACACATCAACCCTGCTCTCGCTATCGCCTCGATAATATCCGAGCATTATCCCGACACGGAATTTCTCTATGTCGGAACGCCGAACGGAATGGAATCCCGACTTGTCCCGAAAGCAGGCTACAACTACGCTTCGATGAAAGTAAGCGGATTTCAGCGCAAGCTTACGATAAAAAACATCGCGCGAAATGTGAGGACCGTTGCATACCTCACTATGGCAGGACACCGCGCAAAGCAGATACTGAACGAATTCAAGCCTGACCTTGTTATAGGAACGGGCGGATATGTCAGCGGTCCTATCGTTCTGAAAGCAGCCGAAACAGGCATCAAGACCGCTATCCATGAGCAGAACGCTTTTCCCGGAATGACAACAAAAATGCTTTCCAAAAAAGTTGACCTTGTAATGCTCACCGTCCCAGAAGCTATGGAATATCTCGAAAAGGATATCCCATATACCGTTACGGGACTTCCCGTAAGAAAGGGCTTTTCGGGCATGACAAGAGAAGCCGCAAGACGTGAGCTTGGCATTGCCGAGGGCGATATCGTCGTTCTTTCGACGGGCGGAAGCCTTGGCGCAGGCAGGATCAACGAGACCGTTGCCGAGCTTATGGAATGGGAAACGAAGAACAATGTTCCGATAACCCACATTCACAGCTACGGCGGAATGGGCAAGACAACTTTCCTGCCCGACCTTGCCGCAAGAGGTGTTGACTATGAAAACAACTCCCGTATACGTCCGAAAGAATACATCGACAATATGCCCGTTTGCATGGCTGCCGCAGACCTTGTGATAAGCCGCTCGGGTGCGAATGCTCTCTCCGAGCTTGAAGCCATGGGCAGAGCATCGATACTTATCCCCTCGCCGAACGTTGCGGGCAACCACCAGTACCATAATGCAATGGTTCTCGGCAAGGCAGGTGCGGCTATCGTTATTGAAGAGAAAAATCTCACGGGACAGACCCTCATCGATAACGTGAACGATCTTTACCGTGACAAGGAGCGCCTTAACCGCTTTGCGCAAAGGGCAGCTTCGCTCTATGTTCCCGATACTCCCGAAAGAGTTTTCAAGGCTCTCGATGAACTTATAAAAAAGTGAGTTTTTAACAGTTTTTCTTTTTCTGCATAATATAAATCAAAAAGCAGAAAGGGAGAAATGTTATGCAGAAGCTTATCATAAACGGAGGAAACAGACTGAACGGTGAGATCGCCGTTCAAGGCGCAAAAAACGCAGTCCTGCCGATACTCGCCGCCGCAGTCCTCTGCAAAGGCGAAGTCGTTCTGCATAACTGTCCGCGGCTCTCGGACGTTTACTCCGCCATGAGGATATTAACATCGCTCGGGTGCTGCGCAGGCTTTGACGGTGCTTCGCCGAACACGGTCTGCGTGAACACGGACGGCTTATCCCATGCCGATATCCCCGACAGACTTATGCGCGAGATGCGCTCGTCGATATTTTTTCTCGGCGCACTTGTCGGAAGAACGGGCGGCTGTAAAATAACACTCCCCGGCGGCTGCGACCTCGGTCAGCGTCCGATAGATATACATATAAACGCCCTGCGGAAAATGGGCGTGAACGTAACCGAACAGCATGGCGAGATAGTCTGCCGATGCGAAAAAAAACTCAAAGGCGCAAAGCTTTCGCTGCCTTTTCCCTCTGTAGGCGCAACGGAGAATATTATCCTCGCGGCTGTCCTCGCCGAGGGCAGAACGGAGATAACCAACGCTGCCCGCGAACCCGAAATTGCCTGCCTTGCCGACTTCCTCAACCTCTGCGGAGCGGACATAATCGGCGCAGGCAGCAGCACTATCGTTATCTGCGGCAAAAGGGAGCTTCACGGCTGTGAATTCACCGTTATGCCCGACCGTATCGCCGCAGCGACCTATCTTTCCTGCGCGGCTTGCGCAAAGGGTGAGATAATACTGAAAAAATGCTGCCCGAAGCACCTCGATGCGGTGCTTTCCGTGCATGAACAGCTCGGCTGCAGCATAAGCTTCACCGAAGATGAGATATTTTTCAGCGGAAAAGAACCTCTCCATTCGATAGATATAATACGTACAATGGTCTATCCCGGTTTTCCGACCGACTGTCAGGCTTTCATAATGTCTGCCGCCTGCGTTGCGCAGGGTACGACGGTCTTTGTCGAGAATATTTTCGAGAACCGCTACCGTCACGCCGAGGAACTCCGTCGAATGGGAGCGAATATCCGTACCGAGGGCAAGGTCGCCGTTGTTGAAGGCGTGAAAAAGCTCTACGGCGCAAAGGTCTGCGCTCCCGACCTGAGAGGCGGTGCAGGACTTGTTGCGGCTGCGCTTTGTGCTGACGGAAAGACCGAAATTTCGGGCGTTAACCACATCGACCGAGGATATGAGGACATCGAAAACGTACTGACAGATGTTGGTGCGGATATAAAAAGAATCAATACATACGGACTTTAAAAGAAAGAAGGGATCATACTGTGGCAAACGGAGGATCAAAAAGCGGATATTTAGGCATTGCTGCGCTTGCCGCTGCTGTGATTTTTCTCATACTTTCAACGACAGTTTTCTTCAAGATAAACACGATAACGATCAAGGGCAGTTCCATTTACACTGCGGAGGAGATCTGCACCGCTTCGGGAATAAAAAGCGGAAACAATCTCATTCGCACGAATATGAGCAAGGCTGCCGCAAACATTGAAAACACACTCACCTACATAGAAACAGCCGAGCTGAAGCGCTCATTTCCGTCGGGCGTTGTCATCACCGTAAGCCCCTGCCGCGAAACGATAAGCGCCGAATACGAGGACGGTTTCTGTCTTTTAAGTGAAAAAGGCAAAGTTCTGAAAACCTCGGAAACGCCTTTTCCCGACACTATCGTTATCTACGGCGCGAGGACTAAGCCCGTCACCGAGGAATTGGCTGAAACCGAAGCTTCGTCAGGCACGGGCAATGTCACCTCCGCAACGGAAAAGGACGAAGCCATAACGGAGGACAGCGGCGAAACAACGCCTATCCCGACGGTGGGTTCACATTTTGAATGTACAAAGGCTAACCGCACGGAGATTTTCTACCGCCTTGTAAACGTTGCGAGAAGTTCATTTTCGGGTCTTGCAAATGACTTCGATATGACCGATCATCACAACATCAGCTGCGTTTATGACGGCAGGATAACCGTTGAATTCGGAGCTGTCACCGAGCTTGACTACAAAATAAAGCTCGCTTCGGAAATTTTGAAGGATAAGATAGGCAAAAAGACCGAGGGAACTCTGCGTATGCTTTCGGGCGGCGCATCATTCATCGACAAGGCAGGCATCGAGCAGAACGAGCTGACCTACGAGAGCAATCTCGCCGCTCAGAATGCCCCCGAAACAGAGGCGGCAACGGACGAAAATACGTCCGAACAGACCTCTTCGGACGTTGTTCATTTTGAATAACTCATATTTAAAATAATTTAATCAAATTATTAAGTATTTTTCAAAAAAAGACTTGCAATAATATGCAAATTATGATAAAATGTATATTATATTAATGTGCAGTTTCATATACTGTTTGCAGTTATATTCATATATAGGAGGAAGTTAAAGCATGGGCGGTTTTGTTCTGGATAATGAAAATGATATGTTTGAGCCCGAAGTCAACATAAAAGTCGTAGGTGTCGGCGGAGGCGGCGGCAACGCTCTTAACTGCATGGTCGTTGCAGGCATCAAGGACGTTGACTATATCGCTGTAAATACCGATGCAAAGGCACTCCACTCCTCAAAGGCTTCTCACAAGGTTCAGATCGGTGAAAAGCTCACCCGAGGAAGAGGCGCAGGAAACAAGCCTGATGTCGGTGAACGCTCCGCTCAGGAAAATAAGGACGAGATCGCAGCTGCTCTCAAGGGCGCACAGATGGTATTCATCGCAGCAGGTATGGGCGGCGGCACAGGCACAGGTGCAGCTCCCGTTGTTGCGGAGATCGCTCAGGAGCTTGATATCCTCACTGTTGCCGTTGTTACAAAGCCTTTCAACTTCGAGCAGAAGGCTAAGATGATACAGGCGGAAAAAGGTATCGAAGAACTCAAAAAGCACGTTGACTCCCTCATCGTTATCCCTAACGAAAGACTTCTCGTCGGCTCTGAAAAACCGCTCACAATGAAAGAATCCTTCGCAATGGCTGATGATATCCTCAAGACGGGCGTTAAGTCCATAGCTGAACTTATCACAGTTGAAGGTATGATAAACCTTGACTTTGCCGATGTTGAAACAACAATGAAAAACGCAGGCTATGCTCACATGGCTATCGGTCACGGCTCAGGCAAGGACAAGGCTCAGGAAGCTGCAAATGCAGTTATCACTTCCCCGCTTCTCGAAACTTCTATCAGCGGTGCTACAAGATTGCTTGTTAATATCGTTATGTCCGAAGATGTTCTCGCATCTGATGTTGATATGGCTACAAAGCTCATATCCGAGGCTGCCGATCCTAACGTCAGCATGATCTTCGGTACTTCGTTCGATGAAACTCTCCAGGACGAGATAAACATCACCGTTATCGCCGCAGGCTTTGTCGGAATGGACAATCCCGATGCTGTTTCCGAGGAAGCTGCTCCTGCTGAACAGGCTCCGGCTGCTCCCGAACAGAAAGCAAGCAGTGCTATTGACGATTACTCCGCACTTTTCCAGATCTTCAACGACCGTTAAGCAGGGATGCCCTGCGGCAAGTTCGCGCTGTGCTTCACTTCGTTTCGCTTGTTTGCGTTGAAATCAATTTGAAGCCGCAAAGAAACAATTTAACATTTAAGGGGCGCACAGGACAGGTGCGCCTTTTTATTTGATTTTTACGCAATTACGGTCTGAGAATTTTTAAATTTTTATGTAAGATATTCCCGTTTCAAGCCTTATTACAGCAAAAACCATTTGACTAAAAAGCAGAAATATGCTATAATAAATAGAGTTTTGTCCGAAATAACATCGGGCGGAAACACAATTTAATATAAAAACGTGGTGATGCCAAAGAATGAAATTCGATGAATTTATCCATGATAATCTAAAGATCATACTGATAGCAATTGCCGCTCTTTTCGCCGTAATTGTCGGTGCGGTCGCTCTAAGCGTCGCATACGGCGGCGAAACTACCCGAAATCTCACGATAAGCGAGATAAGCGGCGACGTTGTGATAATACGCGGTGAAAAGCAGTTCTACGCCAACAAGCGAACTGTTCTGCAAAGCGGCGATGTTATCAACACTGCAGAAAACGGAAATGTCCGCGTCAGGATAGACAGTGACAAGTTTATTTCGGTCGAACCGAACAGCGCTGTTTATGTTTTCTACACCAATGTTTCGGACAAGGGCGAGGTTTCCGTCAACATTGCAGGCGGTGCAGTCACCTGCCAGCTGAACAAGCCTTTGAAAAAGAGCGAAAAATTTCGTGTTCTCACCCCGAATGCCGCAGTAAACGTCCGAGGAACGGTTTTCCGAACGGAATTCAGCTACGAGAGCAAGTATATGGGCTATGAAAACGTAATGCTCACCCATGTTCAGGATTTTGAGGGTCAGGTCCTGCTCCAGCTTTACGGAACGGACGGCGAAAAGGTCGAAGAGCCTATGCTTCTCACCGAGCGGACGGGTGCTGAAATGATATCGGCGGACAGCTTCGCGCAGTATGGTTATCTTAATTATGATATCAATATTTATGACCTTAAAGAGATCACAATAAAGGAGCTTATAAGGATAAGCGGTGAAAAAACGCTTGCCTACAGCCTTGAAGAGCTCAACTCCGCTTTCCGTGCGGTCAGCCAGAGCAACGCTCTGACCGAAACCGTGACAGTTTCGCAGGAAACAACGACTTCGGAAACGACTGCTCCGCCGACCGGAACAACGACAACGCGCGAAACTGCGGTCACAACTCCCGGCACTGTCGAAACCGTACCGCCCGAATCGGGTACGCAGATCACTCCGGGTACAACGCTTGAAACTCACATCTACACAACATTCCCCGGTCCGAAATGGTGGCAGATGCCCAATCCGAATCCCGACTCTTGGGACGATTACAGCGTTGATGATTATTTTGACGACTATGATCTTAACAACACAAGTGAAGAAACCACAGAATTTGAACATTGACCGAAAGGAAGTATAAAATGAAAAAGCTCAATATACCGCTCATACCTGTTATCACAGGTTCGCTCGCGCTTATTGCGGTCATTGCTGTAATGATCGTTCTCTTCGGCGGAAAATCAAGCGCAGGACTTTACATAACCGAAGCCTCGGGAACTGTCAGCATAACCTCCGCCGATGAATCCGTTCAGGCTGATTCGAGCGCCGCACTCAAAGAGGGCGACGTTATCACGGTCGGAGAAGGCGCAAGCTGCAGGATCGTGTATAGAACGAAGAAAAATGCAGACGATATCTATATGGTGCTTTCCGAAAACACCCAGGCAGTTCTCACTGCCGAGCCAAAGAACAAGGACGGCGGCGAGCTTCTCCTGAACCGCGGTTCGGTAATATGCAACTTCACCGAGCTTGACAAGACTCAGATAAACATTCGCACTGCCGATGCGAAAATTTATCCATCGGGAACCGTTTCCAAGATCGCTTGGCTGACGGAGGATTTCAGCTCTTACACCGATGTTTATGCTTTCATGGGAAATGCGAAAATCCAGCTTTACGATGTTCAGGGCAACACTGTAAACACCCCCGAATTTCTTGCTGAAAAGCTCGCAGGACGCGTAACTACGAACGATCTCGGACCTGTTTTCTCCTATCTCAACATTCAGTTCCCACTTACCGACCTCACGGCAAAGGATCTCAAAACGCTTATCACGATAAGCCAGCTCAACGAAAACTTCACCTACACAACAGATGAGCTCAAGGCTGCTTACACCAATATTTCGGGTCAGGAATATGTCGAAGAAACCACTGTCACAACATCCGGCTCCGAAGTGATACAGACTGCCGAGCCTATCGAAACAACGACTGTCACGGAAGAAAGCCTTGTTACCGATAAGCCTAACCACGAGATAACTCTGCCGAACAACACAACACCTGCCGCGACAACGACAACTTCAAAACCTCAGCAGACAACAACCACTGCGGCAAAGCCTGCCGAAACCACAAAAGGCAATAACGACGACATTGAAGAAACTCCGGAGCCGTCCTCCCCAAGCACAACTCACACCGTTACAATCATCATCGGCGATGATGAGATCGTTCAGGAAGTTGAACACGGCGGTTCTGCCGATATGCCTGCCGAACCCGAGATCAGCGGCAAGACCTTTGTCGGCTGGGACAAGGACTATAACAATATTACACAAGATACCGTTATCACGGCTATCTTCAAGGATAATGACAACAGCGGCAATAATAACAGCACAGGCAGCGAAACCTACCATAGCGTTACTATCGTTATCGCAAACCGCGAAACGACCATTATCGTAAAGGACGGCGATCCCGCACCTCTTCCGAGCACCGTGAATATTGACGGCTACACCTTCAAGGGCTGGGACAAGGATTACTCCTCTATCCACTCCGATATGACGATAACAGCTATCCTTGAACCTAAGGCAGCAACTCAGTACACGGTAACATTTATGGTCGGCGGAATTCCTTATCTTACCTTGGTCGAAGCAGGCGGAAATGCCGTAGCTCCTATCACTCCGACAGTCGATGCAGATGGCAACGAGTTCATCGGCTGGGATAAGTCACTTCTCAACATCAATTCCGATATGACTATCACAGCTATGTTCGCTTCGCCCGAATACACCGTAACATTCGTTGTTGAGGGAATCAGCTACCCCGTTAAAGTCAAGAAGGGCGAAACCGCATCTGTCCCCGTAAATCCTACGACAGACAGTATGGGAAGAACTTTCATCGGCTGGGACACCACATTCACAAATGTTCAGGGTGATATGACCGTAAACGCTATCTTTATGTAATACTGATTTTTTATCAAAGTGTAGACGAAAAAACGGCTCAAAACCCATATATGTGAGCTTTTGCTTGATCTTTTGTACACTTTCAGTTTAAAATTCAGTATAAATTCACTCAAAAGGAGAAATTTCAATGTTCAGTATAAAAGCTATAAAAAAGACGGCTGTAATTATGGCAGCCATAATGAGTGCAGCAATGCTTCTCAGCGGCTGCAAAGGTACAAGCACGGTAGATGACGATAACGCGCTTGTCAATGCGATCAAGGATCAGGACGCAGCAAATGCTGCCAAGCAAAACGACGCAGTTATCCACAACTTTGAAATGCCCGAGATAGGCGAAAAGATCGCTGTTATCACCGTCAAGGACTATGGCGACATCAAGATCAAGCTTTTCCCCGAAGTCGCATCAAAGGGCGTTGAGAACTTCACGGGACTTGCCGATATGGGCTACTATGATGAGCTTATTTTCCACCGCATCATCAGCAATTTTATGATACAGGGCGGTGACCCGAAGGGCAACGGCACGGGCGGCAAGAGCATCTGGGGCGACCAGTTTGACGGCGGAATTCCCGAGGGACTTTACCATTTCAGCGGCGCAGTCGCATACGCAAACAGCGGCTCTACCTCCACAGATGGCAGCCAGTTCTACATTGTAAACACTCCCGAGGGTTATCTCCAGAACACCTGCGAGGAGCTTATGCAGTATGACCCGTCAACATACTCATGGCCACAGAACGTTGTTGAAATGTACAACGAAAAGGGCGGCACACCGTTCCTCGACGGCAGCTATACAGTTTTCGGACAGGTTTTCGAGGGACTTGACATCGTTCGTGAGCTTGGAAACGTTGAAACGGACGAAAATGACAAACCTTTGAAGCAGGTACAGATGGAATCCGTAAAGATCGTTGACTACGAGGGCTGATAAAGCTTAACAATATGAAATGCCTTTGCTCGGAGATATTCGAGCAAAGGCATTTTTCGTGTTTTTTAAACTTTTTTGCAAAAACCCCTTGACAAAATTACCGTAATGAGCTATAATAATATAGTCGTCGGGGTGTGGCGCAGATTGGTAGCGCGCTACCTTGGGGTGGTAGAGGCCGTGGGTTCAAGTCCCGTCACTCCGACCATTAGACCTTGCAGATCGTCTGCAAGGTCTTTTTTGTTATTTAATCCCTTGACATTTTCTCCATTGTATGCTAATATTAGCTCAGACGATCAATTTTATCAAAAGAGGTTTATTTTATGCTTTGGAAAATGACAAATGTAGTGCTTCAAAAAGGATCTGTTTTTCCCTTTTACGGGGATAGTGCGCCCTTTTTTAAGTCAGTTTGTCACAGAAAATGCTTTGATATGAATTTCCGATGAGTTTTTTCCTGCAAATTGAATAATTTTGTGTGCATTATCTTCTTAAACGATTTTCGAAAATTCGATTTAAGGAGATTTTTTTATGTTAGGAAAAAGCTGATTAAAGCGAAGCGTTCGTTTTGCCATTTTGAGAAATGTACGAGTTTACGCCTTTGAGGACATTTTGAAAAATGGAAAAAACGTATTAATCAGCGTTTCCTTAGATATGACAGTACCACTGCTATTCCGTATAATTGGGGGAACACTCCATGTTTCTGCATTTACAGAAATTGAAAATCAAACACGGTCACGCTATAATATATTTTGTTGATGTTATCTTCAAATATTTTTTGTAACAAAACGTTACTTGCCTACTCTTATTGCTGAAAGGAGGCGTGCATAATTGAATACCCCTAATTTTAGTGACATATATACCTTATATTTTGAAGATGTATATAAATATCTGTTAGCTCTTTGCCACGATGAAGAACTTGCAGAAGAATTAGCGCAAGATACTTTTTTTAAGGCTATGAAAAGCTATGAGAACTTTCGATGTGACTGTAAAATAACGACTTGGCTGTGCCAAATTGCGAAGCATTCATTTTTCTTGTATGAGAAGCACAGGAAAAGAAATATTGACCTTAACTCTGTTGAGAATGAAATAGTTGATACTAATTCCATAGAGATTTTGTTAGGACAAAGAGAGCAGGCGTTTGGAATACATAAACTGCTACACAATTTACCAGAGCCATATAAGGAAGTCTTTTCTTTACGGGTGTTAGGAGAATTAAGTTATCAGGATATAGCAAAACTTTTTTGTAAAACAGAAAGTTGGGCAAGAGTAACCTTTCATAGAGCTAAATTAAAAATCATTGAACAAGTAAAGGAGGAAAGTTATGAGTAAAATTTCATGCGACATCATTCAAGATATGTTGCCGCTGTATTATGATGAAGTTTGTTCAGCAGACAGCAGAAAAATGATTGAGGAGCATTTGCAGGAATGTGAAAAGTGTTCCAATATTTTTCAGAAGCTAAAAACAGAATGTGTGGTTGATACAAAAGAAAATGCTGAAAGCATACAAAGCAGTGTCATAGGAAAGATGGCACATTCATGGAAACGTTCACTATTAAGGTCATTTATCATAGGAATTGTAATAACGACTATCGTCCTTACAGCGATATTTGGAACATATTATGCCTTGTTTATAAGACAAAATAGCATGGTAAACCCAGAGCAAATTTCAATCTCGGCATATTCACTGACCGATGAACAGATTACTTTTAGATTAGAACTACTTGACGGATACTGTGGAGGAACAATTAAGACTTACACTGACGAAAATAGAAACTTGTATATTTCGGTATTAAGAACGGTTATCAAAGAAGGATTATCCGATGGAGAAACCGAAATAATGAATTATGGGTTTAACCATGAAAAAAAGGACTACATTGCTGTATATTACGGAACACCTGATAATTGTGAGCTTATTTGGAAGAAAGGTGATTTATTACCTACTGCACCAAAAGATATTTTTGAGTAAAGCTGCATAAGATTTGAGGGTAGCTATCTTTGTGTGAGGTAGCTACTCTTTATACTTTAGAGCTTAAAAAACTGCAAATCATGTGTAACATTCTGTGATAGTGCTGCTCTTATGGGTGAAAGGAGGAAAACACTATACTATACTTATCAACTTGCAAAAAGAAAGGATTTAATATTATGATGAAACAGAAAAAAATAATTGTTCCTATTCTCACTCTTGCCGTAATGCTTTTGATGGTTGGTGGCGTATATGCTGTTTTTTCTTCAACTCAACCTGAAAAAAGCAAAGCTGAAAATGTTCGGGATACCACTGACCAAGACTATGAAAAAGGGCTTACGGAAGAACAAAAGGCATTTAATGAACTAATCAACAAACATATTTACGAAGAAACTGCTAATAACTTAGAACAGTATGAGCAATACGGTTTAACCTATAATTCTGACGAAAACCAGCTGTTTTTTAATGGTAAGTTAGTCTGCTATTTTGCTGATAACCGGGCTACCGATGGAACTTTTGAAGGAACTGAGGTACACTCTGCAAACGGTGATATTGGCATTATTACAGAAAGAGATAGAAATGGAAATATAACTGGTCTAAAACAGATGGAAATCCCAGAATTAACAGATTTTCTTGAAAAGTCGTGGAAAGAAAAATAATTTCTTTAGGTAAGTGATTAAAACACAAATAGCAAAACCCAGCCGGAGCAGTCAACGGGGTGGATTGTCCTGTAACACCCCAAATGGTGCTCAAGCCAGTGCGATGATATATTATCTGGCTGTGACTGCCTGTGCTAATGGGCTCAATGTGGAGGATTATTTTTACAGAATGCTGATTTCCGATGATCCTGTTTTGCCCTGGAATGAGTAATTGTATATGAATTTACCCCTGCCGTTTGTTCAGCAGGGCTTGCTTGTTTTATGAGACGTTGGAGGGTTTGACGGTTACGCAAAAAGCAGTACCGAACGCAAGTCCGATACTGCTTTTGTTATTTTGTCTTGGCAAGATTTTCATACCCGTCAATGATACCGTTGACAAGAGCATTTATGTCGCCGTTCGTAGTTTCACGGCAGATCGATACTCGGATAGCGCTGTCGGCAAGTCTGTCGGGAACTCCCATTGCTGTCAGTACGGAGCTGTGTGCGCCCTTTGAGCAGGCAGAACCGCTCGAAACATACACTCCCCTGCTTTCAAGGTGGTGAAGCATTATCTCCGAGCGTATACCCTCGACCGAGAAGTTCAGCACATACGGCGAATGATCGTCAAGGCTGGAGTTGAGCTTCACATAGGGCAGCTTTGCAAGGCTTTTTACCATATAATCGCACACGATCTCGGCGTTGCTGTAGGCTGTTGACATTGTTGGGAGCATTGATTTTACCGCTGCGCCGAAGCCTGCAATGAGCGGTACCGATTCCGTTCCCGAGCGGAAGCCTTTCTCCTGACCGCCGCCGCATATAAGCGGTGCGATCCTTATTCCGTTTCTCACATAAAGCGCGCCTACACCTTTGAGCGCATTGACTTTATGTCCCGAAACGACCACGCAGTCAGCCATAAGCGCCGCTGTCTTTATCGGCAGCTTCATGAACGCCTGAACGCAGTCGCAGTGGGTTATGCACTCAGGATATGTACGCTTTATCGCCGTAAAAATCTTCTTAACGGGGTTTATCGCACCCGTTTCGTTGTTGACATACATACACGAAGCGAGGAATGTGTTCTCATCGACTGCCGCAACGAATTCGTCTGCATCGATAACACCGTTTCGGTTCGGGGCAATGCGCACGACCTCATACTCGCCGCTTTCTTCGAGCCTTTTTATCGGCTCTGCAACGGAAGGGTGCTCGATTGCAGAAACAACGATCTTCCTGCGGCTGCGCTTGCCGTAATTTTTCGCCGCACCGAAGATAACAGTGTTGTTCGCCTCAGTCGCGCCCGATGTAAAGGTCACGCACTTCGGGTCACAGACAAGAGCCGCTGCGATAGCCTTTCTCGCCTCGGTAACCTCCTGCTCCGCTTCAAGTCCGAGCTTATGGAGTGACGATGGATTGCCGAATTTGTAAAGCATATTGTCAAGCACAGCCGACATTGCCGCTTCGCAGGGCTTTGTCGTTGCCGCATTATCAAGATAAACCATTGATCTCATTTCCCTTCAAAGATATACTTCTTTTATTATACAACATTTCGCCGAAAATTCCAACATTCTTTGCAAAATTTTTTCTTTCAGCTTTTTCAACAATGGAAAACTTATATAAAAGCTTTCAATTGTATCAAATAACGAATTATAATTTTTAGATACCCAAAACACTACGATAAGATATACAAAATGTACATAAAGTCAAGCGTGCGCAGCTTTTTATATGCCTAAAACATAAAATTTTGTATAAAGAGTTAATTACGGTTGACTATTTGCGAAAAAGTTGCTTCGGATTTATAATTAAATAATACCAATTAATTCAGTATGTATTGAATGAAAAGAGGAAGAAAAATGGCAGAAAACACAGTTAGCATGAAATCAGCTCCGTCTGTGAGCAGAAAAACTTTGTACCGAATAATAATCGTCGGTCTTATGGCTGCACTCGTCTATGCAGGCAACTATCTCCAGATCAAGATCCCGAACGGCGTTCTTGTAACAAGAATACACCTCGGCAACTCAATGTGCCTGCTCGCAGGTCTGCTGTTCGGCGCACTCAACGGCGGTCTTGCTTCGGGTATCGGCGCAGGACTTTACGACCTTTTTGACCCCGTGTACATCGTATCCGCACCGTATACATTCATCTCCAAGTTTGCAATGGGCATGACAGCGGGTCTTCTCCGCACGAACAACGAGAAAAAGCGTGTTATCACTGCGGCTGTCGTAGGTCAGCTCGTATATATCGTGCTGTACCTGCTCAAGACCTACGTTACGATGATAATCCTCGGCAACACTTCGCAGGCAGCATGGGCAGCAGTCGGCACGAACGCTATCACCTCGACCGTGAACGCAGTTCTCGCAGTAGTTATCGCAGTTCCGCTCTACTTCCTGCTCCGCACAGCGCTCAAAAGAACCGGTATCTTTGAGTTCATCAAGGCGAACGACAGAACGGAAAAGCATGAAAACAAATACTTCAACCCCGTTACTGTCTGCCTTGTTATCTTCTCGGTCGCAGCAACACTTCTCTACACTATCAACCTTGCAGCAACAAACAAGGTAAAGGCAGCGGAAGAAAAGAAAGAAGCAGCATATCAGGAACAGATAGACAGGCTCAACAGCGATATCGATGACCTCTACGCACAGCTCGGACTTGAAAGACCTCAGCCGGCGGAGGAAGCAAGTGAGGAATAATTCGGAATTCGGAATTATTTATGCTCCGTAAATAATACTAAACACCAATAAAATACAGGAAAAAATCTGCGCCGAAATCCTATATATGCGAGATTATCGGCTTGATTTTTTCCAAATTTTAAATAGTGTTTAGTATAAATACTAATACACTTAAACAGACCTATTTTCAAAGGAATAATTCCGATGAAAATAGGTCTGTTCGTTTTGCCGCGCGGACAACGCCAGTCCTGCGCAGCATAGCTTTTCACAATAAACAAATGCCCTTGTTTTCATCGGATAGACACGTTGAAAACAAGGACATTTTTTTAATTGTATGCAAAAATCGCTGATGCGATTCGTGACAGTGACCCGTCCCCTACAGAAATTTTGCCTAAATAAAGGATTTGCAATGGGCAGATAAGAATCCGCCACTACGAAATTGGGTGTTTTGCAGTAAATTTACGAAATACAAATAATTCCGCATTCCGAATTCCTAATTCCGAATTCTTATCCTGCCGCTTTCATCGGTGCGATGAAGCAGAGGTAGATATACACTATGAAAACCACATACCAAAGAAACGTCCTGAGCAGCATCGGCAGTCCTCTGCTCTTCCCTGCAGGAGTCGGCTTTCGGACATTTCCGCCCTTTACCATTGCAATTATGAGCAGCGTTATGCCAAGGAACATAAAACCGTAGCGGAATACCGCATTTATCATCATAAGAACCATGAACGCAGCGTTTCCGCCCATTGCGGCGTTCGCATCGCCTGCGGCTACTTTTGCAAAGGTTTCAAAGTCTGCTGCCTGCATTGCAAGCTGCATCACCACTCCCGAGGTATTGACGATGATATGCATTATTATCGACGGGATAATTGAACCCGAACGCAGGTCTGCTGCGGCGAGTATAAGTCCGAGCATAAACGCAAGTATGAACTGCTGATAATTCTGGTGCATAAGACCGAATATGAGCGCCGAAAGCACTATCGCAAAACGCTCGTTATATTTTCTCATGCTTTGCAGGATAACGCCTCGGTACAGAAGCTCTTCCAGCACAGGTCCGAGCAGGCTTGCGTAAAAGTACATAAACCACAGCGACCATGCGGAATTGTTCTGTGCTGTCAGATCGACCGTCTGCGATTCAAGCCCGAACTGTTTCAGGATATATCCCACAAATGCTGCTATGAGTGCCGCAGCTGTCTGAAGTCCGAGGCATATTGAACATTCCTTTGCCAATTCGCCGCCCGTAAAGCCGTTTCTTGTAAAAAGCTTTTTCAGATCAAGCTTCAGCAGCTTCACGCCGATAAGTATTGCCGTGACCTCACTTATGATAGGTATAAGGCACGATCTTACGGTGTTGATATCGTCATTTTCCAAGACCTTTGTGCCGTTGTTCCAGAGTTCACGCAGCGAAGAAAAGCTTCCTCCCGCAAGTCCGCATAAAAGCACCGACGAAAAATTCAGCACGATATTGAAAAGCAGCACGTTTATGAGTATCACCAGCGCTGTTTTCATATATTGACGGCGGATAAGCTTTCGTTCCGCCTTTTCGGGTCTCAGCGTGACAGTCTGATAATTGATATTTTCCATTTCGTCTCCTTTTTGTCAAAGCAAAGCCGCTTTGTCCCGTTCCATTACCGCAAGCTCGTCACAGCGTTCGTTTTCGGGGTGTCCGGCGTGACCCTTTACCCAGACGAACTTCACCTTGTGCCGCTCCGTGAGCGTCAAGAGCTGCTCCCAGAGGTCGGAATTGAGCGCAGGCTTTTTGTCCGATTTTATCCAGCCGTTTCTCTTCCACGAAGCCGCCCAGCCTTTGTTTATGCCGTCGCAGACGTACTTGCTGTCGGTCGTGAGCGTGACCTCGCAGGGAAATTTCAGTGCGGAAAGTCCTGCTATTGCGCCCGAAAGCTCCATACGGTTGTTGGTGGTGTTTTTCTCGCCGCCCGAAAGCTCCTTTTCCTTGCCCATTGCACGCAGTATAACACCATATCCGCCGGGTCCGGGATTGCCTGAGCAGGCGCCGTCGGTAAATATTTCGACCTTTGTCAAAGCATTATTTTCAGCCATAAGTTCCTCCGAATTTGTTTTCAAATTTTATTATAGCATATTTTTTCAAATTTGAACAGTATATTTCCTCATTTATTGTGTTTTTACTAAGAAATGCAAAAATATTTGTGCAAAACATACATTATACGTTTAACACCGTTGACAGATTTGATACACAATGCTATAATATTGGTATATCAAATGTAAGCTATGTGCATTTGCCCATAAATATGGAAACGTTTTCAGAAATTATGGGCAAAGATTTACGCCAAATATGTACATACCATTTTTAAGGAGGAATTTTTCTTGAAAAACTATCAGAAAACAGCTGCCGCTGCTCTCGCAGTGCTTATGACAATGAGCCTTGCAGCCTGCGGAAACGGCGGTTCGGAAAGCACTGATACAACTGCTGACATCACTACGACTTCAAAGACTGAATGGACCGGCGACAACATCGAGGTTTCCGACGACGGCGCACTTTCCACGGAGGTTGATATAAAGGGCAAGACCCTCAAATGGATGGGTATTTACGACCTTAACCCCACCAATGATTCACCCGAGCGTTCCGCTGAACTCGCACTTTTCGAGGATACATACGGCGCTTCGATCGAATATATCCCGACGACCTCCGACAAGCGTTTCGACGACCTCGCAACCTCTATCCTCGGCGGTACTTCGCCCGATATCTTCATCTACGAATGGCGTACATTCCCTTATGATATCTCCAAGAACCAGTATCAGCCTATCGATTCCCTCATCGACTGGGAAGACCCGATGTGGGCTGACGTAAAGGATCAGGCTGACAAGTACATCTGGAAGGGCGAACACTACATCGCTCCTCTCGGCTATGCTTTCAACGACACGCAGATCCTTATGTACAACACAGACACAGTTGAAGCTAACGGCTTCGATGATCCTTATGAGCTTTATACAGAGGGCAAGTGGGACTGGAACACCTTCACCGATATGATGAAGACCTACGTTGAAAACAACCCCGACAACTACGGCATCGGCGGCTGGTGGTCGAATGCGTTCGTTTACACCGCAGGCGACACAATGGTAACTTATGACGGTGAAAAGTTCCACAACAATATGAACAGCGCAAAGATCGAACGTGCACAGGCTGTACTCGAAGATATCTTCAAGAGCAACCTCATCAAGCGCGGCTGGATCGGACCTGAAGCTGCATTCGTAAGCGATGATATGCTCTTCTACGGAATGGGTACATGGGCATACAACGGCGCAGCACTCTCCGTTCCCGACAGCACTATCCAGATCGTTCCTCTTCCAAAGGATCCCGAGCAGGACGAAAACTTCGTATCCGCAAAGATCAATGCATATATGTGGGTAAGAGGTTCTGAAAACGGCGACGTTGTAAAGGCTTGGCTCGACTGCAACAGACTTGTAAACTATGATTCCAAGTACACCGAAGCAACCAAGCAGAAGTTCCTCGAGAACAACGCAGGCTGGACCTCTGAGATGTACGATATCGCAATGGACTTCTACGATCCCGACAAGTTCACAATGACCTATGACTACGGCTATGGTTTAAGCACACTCATGGGCGATGAAGTTATGAGTATCCTCTATGAGGGCATTGCTAACGAGCAGTCCGAAAACTGGGTTCAGACCCGTGATACATACTCATCCGTTGTTGATGAAGAGATCGCCGTTTACGACTGATAAACACAATTGAATATAAAAGCGGTTCGGTCAAGCTCCGAACCGCTTTTTTTGATTGAAAGACAGTTGATACCAATATTATACTAATTCTTGATCAGAGCGCAGACCGCTTATTTTGTCTTTTTTACAGACGAAACGACCGCTTTAACGATCTGAATGAGTACCATTGAACCGAAGCTTAAGCCATAGACCGCACCGATCAATACGCCCGACATTCCGTTTTCGATGCGGAACAGTTCATGCAGTCCGGGGATCCACAGCACGGCATTTATCAGCACCATACCCGCCAGAAATGCCATGACCGCATATTTATTGTCCCACATACGCTTTGTGAAGAGTACCGGCTTCTCTGACTTACAGCTGAATCCGTGAAACAGACGGGACATACACAGCGTGGCAAATGCCATTGTCATGGCAGCACCTGCATTGTGTGCGCCCTGATAGAAATATCCCAGCAGAAATGCACTTATGGCTGCGATGCTGATGATAATACCCGAATATCCCACCTTTGCCAGAAAATCCTTTGTCAGGATCGATTCATTCGACGGACGGGGGCTTTTTTTCATCACATCATCGGAATACGGTTCAAGTCCAAGAGCGATCGCAGGGAGCGAGTCCGTCAGCAGATTGATAAACAGCAGGTGGATCGGTGCAAACGGAACAGGAAGTCCTGCCAGAGAGCAGAACAGAACAGCGATGATACCAGCCAGATTGCCTGACAACAGGAACAGGATAGCTTTTTTGATATTCTCATAGATGTTTCTTCCGTAATTCACCGCCTTGACGATAGTGGCAAAGTTATCATCGGTCAGAACCATGTCTGCTGCGTCCTTTGCAACCTCTGTACCGGTAATGCCCATGGCAACGCCAACATCTGCCTGCTTGAGCGCAGGTGCATCATTTACGCCGTCACCGGTCATGGCAACGATATTGCCCCGCTTCTGCCATGCGCGGACAATGCGGATCTTGTGTTCAGGCGTAACACGGGCATAAACGGATTTGTCTTTCACAAGATCCACCAGCTGATCGTCGGTATATGCGTCCAGAACAGCACCCTCAACAGCTTCTTCCCTGCGTTCCAGAATGCCGATCTCCTTTGCGATCGCAGAAGCTGTGACAATATGATCGCCGGTTATCATTATCGGTTTGATGCCGGCTGCCTTACACTCTGCAACCGCCTGTCCCGACTCTTTTCGGGGCGGATCCATTTCAGCGATCAATCCCAGATAAGTCAGATCGTTTTCATCTGTTACATCAAGTGCTTCTCCGCAAAATGTTTTTTCGGCAAAGCACAGCACACGAAGTCCCTGTTCTGACAGCTCCTCCGACCGTTCCCTGATCGCCTTTTTCTCCTCATCGGAGATCAGCATACGCTCCAGCAGTACATCTGTTGCACCCTTGGTATACATCTTCCGCATATCGCCGCACCGATTCAGCGTTGACATCAGCTTTCGCTCGGAGTCAAAGGGGATCTCCCCGACACGTGGGTGATCCGTGCGCATTTTCTTATCCGACAGTCCGCAGTCCTGCGCAAACCTCACCAGAGCCGTTTCGGTAGGGTCGCCGATCTCTGTTCCGTCCTGACAGGAAGCGTCACTGCACAGCAACGATGCCGCGATCAGCTCCCGAACATTCGGATCTTCCGTACTTACACTGTCCGCATCTATGATCTGCTCCCGTACCGAGATCTTCCGAACGGTCATTTTATTCTGGGTCAGCGTGCCGGTCTTATCCGAGCAGATAACCGACACAGAACCAAGCCCCTCGACCGCCCGTAGTTTTCGCATAATTGCGTGTTCCCGTGACATTCTTTGCGTGCCGAAAGACAGCACGATGGTAACAATGGAGCTGAGTGCCTCGGGGATCGCCGCAACTGCCAGCGCAATGGCAAACATCAGTGAATCCATAACTGTATCAGCGCTGATGCTCTCCACCCTTAGCATACTCAGTACAAATACCAGTACGGAAACGAGCAGGATCGCAATTGAAAGCCGTTTTCCGAATTGATCCAGTGTGATCTGAAGCGGTGTTTTCCGTGCCTCTGCGTTATGGATAAGTGATGCTATCTTTCCCACCTCGGTCTGCATTCCCACATCGGTGACAATATATGCACCTCTGCCATAAGAAACAAATCCGCCCGAATACACCATATTTTTCCGCTCTGCCAAAGGCACATCACCGCCAATGGGGTCTATGGATTTTTCAACATCGGTACTCTCTCCCGTCAGCGCACTTTCGTTTGTGCGGAGCGAAGCACATTCGATCAGCCTGCCGTCCGCAGGGATACGGTCGCCTGCTTCCAGCAGAACCACATCTCCCACGGTGATATCCTCCGATGCAAGAACTGTCGTCTTACCGTCACGGAGCACCTTTGCCGTGGGCGAAGAAAGTTTTTTCAGATCGGACAGCGATCGTTCCGCTTTTACCGTCTGCACGGTTCCAAGGATCGCATTCATGGTGATAACCGCAATAATAACGATAAAGCTTTCAGGGTCACCGGTAAACGCCGAGATCAGCGCCGCAATTATCAGAATTATCACCAGAAGATCCCTGAACTGCTCCAGAAAGATCAGCCAGACGGGCTTTTTTCGGGCTTCGGCAATGGCGTTTTTGCCGTATTTCTCCAGATGCTTTGCCGCTGTTTCGGAAGAAAGCCCCTCCGAACACGTTTCCAGTTCCTTACACAGTTCCTCCTGCGTCTGATGATACCATTCTTTCATACACTGCATTTCCTTTCTTTTTTACATAAGAGAACAAAAAAACGGCGAAACCTTACGGAACAGACAGTTATCCCGTCTGTGTGCTCCGTAAAGTCTCGCCGTTTAGATATGAAGCGGGTTATTCGCACAATAACCGTACTGACGCCGCATAAACAGGGATCGACCCTGCCAGCTACTCTCTTTTTTAATCATTATAGCGAATACAAACCGCCCTGTCAAGAAATACATAGATGTTTAACAAAAAGTTCACAAGTGCGTTTGCCTCAAAGGTTCACGATTTATTTACCCGTTGATAGGCCTTGCTCATAAAACAAATGCTTATTGAAATATGCACATTTATATGTTATAATAAAGAAAAAACAAAGGGGCAAAAATATGAAACCTTTATTTTCTGCGATACTTGAAACGATAGTGCTTGTTGTTTCGATATTTCTTGTAATGCTCTGCGTCAGGCTTTTCAAATACGAAAGCCCGTATGCAAATTTTAAGGAAACTCACCCGAACAGCGTTATAACCCTTGGCGAAGCGATAGGATACCTCTCCGACGGAACGACCTCGCCCGAAGCGGCGGCTGCAGAAGCGGCAGCGCATATCTTCGGCACAGCAACCGAAAAGAAGCTCCCTTTGCCGATAGCAAAAATTCTCTGCATTGAAGTCGGCGAACGCACGGCAAGGGTGCTTGAATTCTACCCGTTCATAGTTTTTCTCGCAAGCATTTTGTGCCTTATTTTCGGAATAACTCTCCCCTGCTCGCTTTACCGACACCTTGACCCTGCAAAAGCTATCAATGATTCGGTGATCGATAAAAACCGCGTTTATGTTGATGAACACGGCAGGACTTACGGCAATGTCGGCGAGACCCGTGCAGGTATCCTTAAAATTCTTCTGTTTCTGCTGATGCTTTTCGCAGCAAATATCTGGTGTTTCTTCCTGCCTGTATTTATTGTAGCGAATTTTACAGTCGGTATAATTATGGCTGTACTTCGCCTTGTTGGAATAAACGCATCAAACTCCGCCGCTAAAGCCAAGATCGACCATACAGCAGGCAAAGACGGCAAGGACACATACAGAATAATCGTTGAAAACGGACTTTTTGCCGTATCGGGAGATGTTCACCCGAACCGCAGGATCTACTTTAAACAATACTGGAACGCAGTTATCGCAAAGCGGCTCTTTGAGCTTGACAGAGATGGTCTGCCGTTTACGAATGATGATGCAAAGGAAATGATCGTCTACGGCGATGAAGATCTTCACAAGCGTTTTGAAACAAGCCTCAAAATGGACAAGGCGAAGCTAATGACCTCGCCGACCTCCAACGAAGCAGCCAAAAAGCTTGAGGACGAGATCAAAAGCGCCGATTATGTGTACACCTTTGTTGCAAGGGGCGCAGTAAAAGGCGAGTATATGATAATGTCGAAGTTCAGCGGCAGGTATATGCTTTTCCGCCGTGCGCTCAACTGTTCGCTTATGTTGGCAGTGATGAAGAGCGATGCCGCAGGCGAAGATTTTGATATGATAGCCTACGGCAGATGGGAGCGCCTCGGCGAGGACGGTCAGTATCAGCTTCTGCAATATTTTAACGGCAGAGTTGAACCTCCGCAGGGCGAGGAAAAGCCTATAAAAGTTCAGCAGACTTGAACAGAATATCATTTTCATTCGTATCTGATGCGGGGGGCGTTTTTGTTTTCGGATCATTCATAAAGCACAGCTGCCATGTGCTTACAGTATCCTCCGCCTGCGGCAAAATTTGCCGAAAAGACGTGCGCATATGCTTGTGAAGACAGATTCTCACTTAATGCACGTTTGTGGTTTACACAGATTTTGGGGAAGAGCCAGTGCATTCATTTCTCAATGCTCCGCTCTTCCCCTTTTGCATTGACTATTACAGCTGAGTATGCTAAAACGAACACAGCATATCACTTAATTTACGGCAGATATGTCTGATTGAGAAATGGTTATTTATCAATCAAGCGCCAAAGAGTCAGCAAAATAGCATACATAATCATTTTCATTGCAGTAATCCATGACCTTTTCCCTCAGTTTATCGTTTGCGCCATATTCAATAAGCAAAACATCCATACCGTTTTGTTTGCAGACATTAAGATATTCAATAAAATACTCTCTATTCTCCCAATCATTTTCGCCAAAGGATTTATCATCGAAATTTATTGATGTAAATACGGTTTCCTGATTAACCGCATTTATGCAAGTTGGGATAGAGCAATTATTTATTACTTCACTTATAAACACATCGCCGCCATTCACAATTACCTTTATTCCTTTTTCAGTAAAAGCGTTGAAAATATCCAGTAACGCATTGTATATTTTCTGCTCGTGAAATACATAGTAAACATCGGTATTATCCACAAATAGTCCTGAAACTCCCTTATCCACCAGTTCATCCGCTGCTTCAACGATGTGTGTCTGCCATTTTTCTGATGATACATCTATCCACTTTTCATTATCCCAATCCTTGTATTCGCCTATGGTAAAAGGCAAAAATTCTTCGTAATAGCTGCGAAAGTCTTCTACTGAACCAATATTAAGATAGGAATATATCTCGTTGTTTCCGTTTTGGTGTATCACATCAATGTTCTCGGCTGTCAATAATTCTGCATCAATAACAAGAACGTCATAGTTGTTTAGCGACAACAGTTTTTCCTTTTCTGCTCCGATAAAAACACCATACGGATGTCTTACATCAGTCAACTTTTCCGTTGTCTGTACCGTACAGGCTGTAAAAAAAATCACCGCAGAAATCAGAACAAGTATTTTAGTCATTTCTTTTTTGCTCCTAAAAAAGAATGTGCCATCTCCAAATTTATAAGGCAGATTTACACCCATTTTCATCATTATATCACAGCCCAGGTAACATTTTGATGAGTCCAGAGCTGCTTATTCATAGTAACACAAATCAATTGAGTTATCAATAGAAACAGCAGTTCCGGCGCGGCGGTCATTCGGGAATGCGGCCGCTGTAGTACAGTGCGAGTTGAGGGTATATCTGCGCCCAGTCCTGCCGGCGGCCAGTCCACTTTTTGGTGATGTCCACCTCTTGATTATATTATATATCTTTTGTCAAGTATGTGCATTATTTTGTTGCGTTGCTATAGTATTAGCATTATTTACAAAAAGTATAATATGGATTTTATATTATAGATAGTATATTACGGTGATTTACCCAAAGTATAATTTATCGAGCATATACTTTTAGTTGTAAAAAACTGCTGTAAAAATGGTGTTTGTCGGGATCATTTTTTCTTTTTGTAGCCGCAGTCGCAGTAAGGCCCGCCCTCTGCAAGAGTGTATTCACGGACAAAATCAGTCGTTTCGCCTGCCTCGCTCATAGTGTAGTCGAGCCTGCACATCGCAGGGGTGAGGTCGTAAATCCCAAGCTTTTTTGTAAGCTCGCATATTCCGCACTTGTAAAATCTTGCCTCGTAGCCGCTGCCGTCGGGATATTCAAATAAGTCCATATTCCATGAAAACGGGTTGCGGTCGGCGGCTTTGAGCTTGGCTGTTTTGCGCATACCATCAAGGTCTTTTTCGGTGAACTTTTTCTTTCCGCTCTTTCGGCAGAATTTTTTCATAAGCGAAGTCATCATAGAACGCTTGTAATATTCCGTCAGCCTTTCAATGTCGGGGCGCTGAGGCATATTTAGAATGAACGCACAGAGCAAAGCGCAGTTGACAAGGTTCATTTTGAAGCGGTCGGCTTTTTCAAACTCGGGAAGTTCGGAGATTATCTCCCTGTACTTCGGCTTGGCTTTTTGCCTGACTTCATCTGCGGCTGCTTTGTCAATACCGAAAATATCGGTGAGATTTTTTGTGAACGAGCCTGAAAAGAGCGTCCACATTCCCATGGGCATACCTGCATATTTCATTTAAGAATCCCTCCATTCGTTTATAGAAGATACAATTCTGCGTTCAATGTCTATTCGTGCCTGCCTGCACTCCTCGGGGTACTGTTTGGCGGCTTTGAACGCCATTTTGAGGAAAAGACCCGAGCCTACGGGAAACATTTTCTTCAGCAGGCTTTCGGGGAAAACATAGTGTGTAGCGTGAGGATAAACAGCAGCTTCAACATTGCAGGAGTGCGGTCTTTCGGCAAGGCGCTTTTCCATTCTGCGGATATATTTTGCCGTGTCCCAGAGAACGTCGTCCTCACCGCCGATGAGCAGAAGCTTGCCCTTGATGTTTTCGACCTTGATGAATTCGTCCTCGGTGATAGGGTGAGCCTTCTCCGAATCATTAAAAAGCTTTAGCGAGTTGACCATATCGCCCGTGCGCTTTGATTCGCTTGCGATGACCTGCCAGTACTGCGGGTGCCGATAAACGAACGGCATATAGGGGAGCGGCTCGCCCTTGTAGGTGAAAAGTGACTCGCCCTCGATAGGCCATTCCTTGCAGCCGTCCTTTTTGCCCTGAATAAAGCCCTGCCAAACGAAGTCGCTCGGAGTCAGACCTATCGTGAGCGTGATATCGTGAAAATACGAAGCCGCCGTGAGCGCAAGCGTTCCCGTTGTCGATGCACCTACGATGCTTATTTTCTTATTGCCGAGCGATTTGAGCTTCTTTATCGCATTTTCTATCCTTTCGAGCGGATAGTTGTGATGTCCGTAGTCTTTCTTCGCAGGCGACATTGACATAACATTCAGGTCAAGTCCGTGAAGCCACTTTACCATTGTCTTTGCGAGATAATCCTCGGGATCGTCGCCTATCATTGCAATAATTGCGCAGTCAGTCGGGTTCGGGCATTTCCAGTAAGCACCGTAAAAACCGTCCGTATCGGGGTCAAAGTGTATCTTTTCCATATTATCCTCCGTTTTAGTTAGTCTATGCTAACTTCATCCTGTATAAAATGCCGCTTTTCCGTCAGCGGCGTTTTTCTGAGAATATTATAGCATAGGTTTTGAGAAAATGCAAGAAAATTCTTCACTATGCAGAAAAAACTGCGCAAAGCTTTTACAGCCTTGCGCAGTTTTTATATGAGAGAGGTGGGGCAGTTTATATATACTTTTCTGCCCATTTTTTCAGTTCGTCAACACCTGCGCTTGCAGGAAAACGCTTGCCCTCAACGAGCTCCGCACCCTTGCAGGAGGGAACAAGTTCCTTGTTCGTGCCGCCCATTCCGCTTCCGCCCGAGGTTGCGAAAGGAACTATCTTCTTGCCGCTGAGGTCATACTGTTCGAGGAATGTGTTGATGATAGTCGGTGCAACGTACCACCAGATAGGGAAGCCTACGAAGATAGTATCGTACTGTCCGATGTTCTCGATCCTGCCCGAAACGGCAGGGCGGGAGGACTTATCGCTCATTTCGACGCTGCTGCGGCTCTTTTTGTTGGTCCAGTCGAGGTCTGCGCTTGTGTATGGTGTTTCAGGCTTGATCTCAAAAAGGTCTGCGCCTGCGGCAGATGCCAGATTTTTTGCAAGCTTTGCTGTAACGCCGCTTGCGCTGAAAAATGCAACCAATGCTTTGCTCATAATGATTACCTCCGTATATTTTTGAAAAGGGTTTACTTTAACTTGCCGTACTGTTCATCGTCAACGGGTTCGCACCACTCGTTCGAGCAGTTTTCACCCGAGACCTCGACTGCAAGGTGTGAGAACCAGCTGTCGGGAGCTGCACCGTGCCAATGCTTTACGCCTGCGGGGATATTGATGCAGTCGCCCGGGTGCATCTCAACGGGGTCTTTGCCCCATTCCTGATAGTAGCCTCTGCCGCCTACGCAGATAAGTATCTGTCCGCCGCCCTTGTCAGCGTGGTGGATATGCCAGTT
>UQQA01000009.1 GCA_900543105.1 uncultured Ruminococcus sp.
CGAAAATGGGCTTCTGATGTTATACTATTCATTGAACAACTTCCTTTCTGATACTTTGTTTTTGGTGGTTCTTAAACATTATATCATTTTGGAAGTTGTTTTTCTATACTTTGTGTCACCTATCTATTGTAACATAACATTTCAAGATAAATTTGCCTCAAATAATGTTTCATTTTGCCAAACAAACAATATTTCTTTATATAAAAACAAAAAGGGATAGAATATCTATCCCTTTTTAAAGTCAGAATATGAAATTAGTCAGCAGTATAAACGCTTACCTTCTTGCGGTCGCGTCCAACTCTTTCAAACTTAACTGTTCCGTCAACCTTTGCGAAAAGTGTATTATCGGAACCCATACCAACGCCTTCACCTGGGTGAATGTGTGTACCTCTCTGACGAACAAGGATGTTGCCGGCAATTACTGCTTGACCGTCTGCTCTTTTAACACCAAGACGCTTGGATTCAGAATCACGTCCGTTCTTGGTGGAGCCCATACCCTTTTTATGTGCCATATTGATTACACCTCCGTTAATCTAAAAATAACTGTTTTGGATAAGAACTTATGCCTTGATAGCGTCGATTCTTACCTTTGTGTAAGGCTGTCTGTGACCCTGCTTCTTGTGAGAAGAGCCCTTCTTAGGCTTGTAAGTGAAAACAGTGATCTTCTTAGCCTTGCCGTTCTTAAGAACCTTAGCCTCAACTGCTGCACCGTCAACGTATGGAGCACCAACTACGAGACCGCTGTCCTTACCAACTGCGATAACCTTGTCAAAGCTTACAGAATCATCAGCATTAACGTCGAGCTTCTCGATGAAGATCTCATCACCCTCGGAAACCTGATACTGCTTTCCGCCTGTTTCAATAATAGCGTACATTAAAATGGCACCTGCCTTTTCTATAAACTCGCTGTAACAATAGGCGTATGCAAAAGCATAACTTGAAATAGCCTAAGACATGCGGCTTTATTATTATAGCATCGGTCAAGCATTTTGTCAAGCTTTTTTCCGTTTTTCTAAAAAAATTACTATTTTGGCATTTTCACAAGTGATTTTCCAAATTTTTATATGCACTTTTAACACAATTAATAATTATTTAATATTTTAGAAATCAAAACGCAAATAATTTGTTTAAAAATATGTTAAAATATAAATAACATTCTTATTCTCGGAGGCAAAAAACAATGGCAAAAGAAAAACCTGCTAAAGAAAAAGCTATAAAAGATAAAGAAGCAGATAAAGCTTCAAAAAAGAAAGCTCCTACCGCTCCCAATCCAATACTGAAGCTTGATAAACAAACTAAAGTTGAACTTCAGAATTTCCTGTTCGGAACAAGTGAAAAAAAGCTTATGGTCTCGGAAGATTTTCTTAATGGAATGACTATAAAATACATATCAAAAAGAATGAAGATAATCAATACATCGTTCGCAAATCTTCACACTACCCGTTCAGCCGTCTTCTTCTTTAAAAATACGGCAGAAATCGAAAAATACATTGAAGACCTTATCATTCTTGAAAAGTATTATCCGTTTAAAAATCCGGTACCAAGCATCTACAAGCGAAATTATCTTGCTCATAAACCTGCGGCTATCACAGGTATGATAAACAGAGTTTGGAAAACAGCGCTGCAAAAATATCCGCTCAAGGACGACGAATCGCCCGAGGATATAAGCCCTGCTGCTTTAAATTTTTACGATCAGGTCATTAATGAACTGCTCTCCGAAAAGGATAACTATTCAGAAAAGGATATGGAAATGATAAATTCATTCTACACCCGTATCCACGGTGAGCAAACCGATGAAGAAATAGCCGATCCGCTTATTCCTGCCGAGGAGAACACCTCTGCCGAAGAAGAATCCGACGATCAGGGTGATTTCTCACTCGACCTTGACGGCGATAATCCATAAATATTCTGTACAGCCTATGTCAAATATAGGCTGTACTTTTTTATTTGCCCAACATTCTGTTGTAAATCTCATCGCGTGAAGAAAGCTGTTCTTTCGCCGCTTTAAGCGTTGAATCGGTTATGTTGTCACCGCCCATTATTCTTGCTATCTCACCTGCCCTTGAATCCTTGTCAAGCACAGATACCTCTGTAAATGTTCTGTTGTCCTTCGTCTTTTTCTCAATAAAAAGATGACTGTCCGCCATTACAGCTATCTGAGATAGATGTGTTACACACAGTACCTGACGGCTTCGTGATATCTCACGGAGCTTTACGCCTATCTTCTGCGCAGCCTTGCCGCTTACACCCGTATCGATCTCGTCAAATATCATCGTCGGAACATCATCTTTTTCCGCCGTAACATTTTTTATTGCAAGCATTATTCGCGAAAGCTCACCGCCCGATGCTATCTTCGCTATCGGCTTCGGTGGTTCACCTGCATTGACGGATATAAGTATCTCCATTGAATCCATTCCCGAGTTTGTAAGCTTTCCGAGTGTCTGTGATATTTCAAGCTTGACATTCGGCATATCAAGGAATTTCAGCTCATTTTCAATTTTTGAAGAAAGCTGATCTGCTGCTTCACGACGCTTTTGCGACAAGCTTTTTGCCTTTGCGCTTACTTCTTTAAGAAGCTCATTTCGTTCAGCGCTTATCCTCTTTATCTCTTCCGTATTGTCAATAAGTTCGGCAGCCTCGTTCTGCGCCGAAGTGTATTTTTCTATGACATCTTTAAGCTCAGGGCCATACTTTTTCTTGATAGATATCAAAGTATCCCTTCTGTTGTCAAGATATGATAAACGGCTCTCGTCCACATCAATGCTGTCATTCAGACTTTTTATCTGATCCGCAATATCAGCCGCCTCTATTTTCAAGCTGTCAAGACGTGACGATATTTCATCAAGCGAGGGCATAATATCCGAATAACGCTTTAGTTCCGTAATTATATCATTGATAACACCGCAAATCCCGTCATTATCATCATCACCCGAAATTTCTTCTGCCGCCGAAGATAAGGTCTTGGAAATTGCACTGCTGTTGCTGATGACATTAAATTCGTTATCTATCTTTTCGTCCTCATTTTCGTCCGAGATCTGAACTTCCTTTATTTCATTTGTCATTACTCTGAGAGCATCAAGACGTGACAGCTTTTCCAATTCATTATCGGATAATTTTTTTATTCTGCGTGAAATATTCTGCAATTTGTGAAAGCTTTCCCGATAGTCCTCGATCTCACTTTGAATCGCTGCAAAATTATCAACAATATCAATATGTTTTTCGGGATACATAAGTATGCGGTTATCATGCTGACCGTGAACATCTATCAGCGTTATGCCGATCTCTTTCAAAACAGAAACCGAAGATGTGCGTGAATTTATGCGAACTCCGCTGCCGCCGTCAGATGATATCATTCTTGTAATAAGCAGTTCATCGTCCGAATGGTCGATACCAAATTCATCAAGCTTTTCCTTTGTTTCAGCAGAAAGTCCCTTGAATAAAGCCGTCACCGATGCCTTATCACAGCCTGAACGAACAATATCCTTGCTGACCCTTTTTCCGAGAACAGCATTTATTCCGTTTATAAGTATAGATTTACCTGCACCCGTTTCACCGGTAAAAACATTGAAATCATCAGAAAATGGTATGACTGCGTGTTCAATTACAGCAAGATTTTCAATACAAAGCTCACAAAGCATAAAAAACTTCCTCTGTTTTTACAATATCATATCACGAAGATTTTCGCAAAAGTCTGCCGCCGTCTTTTCACTCGGCATAAGCACAAAGATCGTGTCATCGCCTGCTATCGTTCCCACAATACCGACATATTCCATCTTGTCAAGCGTTGCACATGCTGCCTGAGCCATACCGGTATGACACTTCAGCACAACTGTATTCATAGCATAAACAATATCCAGAACAGAATCCTTAAATATAGGCGGACATTCCATAATGTCTTTCAGCGGAGCAATGTATTTATATACACCGTCTGCCTCTTTTTTCAGATTCAGTTCATTTATATCACGCGAAAGAGTTGCCTGCGTAACATTTATCCCCTGCTTTTCAAGATGTTCTTTCAGCATCTCCTGCGTGGAAATATCATTATTTGAAATTATATCTATGATAATATTCTGACGTTCTTTTTTTAACATAAAGCCTCCGAAAAGCTTATTTTATGGGATTCATAAGCTTGTTGTTCACTGCATCAAAGAATGAATTGCCCTTGATATCTATCAGCCTCAGCCTTTTGTTCGACCTTGATATCACAAGATGATCTTCCCGGCCGAAACTGCATTCAAATTTACCGTCAACGGAAAAATATATCTCATTTTCATCACTTGAAAAATGACGGATCTCCAACCGTCTGTCAGCCGTAAAAAGCATTGGTCTTGATGAAAGTGAGTGAGGACACACAGGGGTCATCTGTATTGTTTCCATAAGCGGTTCAACGATCGGACCGCCTGCCGATAATGCATAAGCCGTAGAACCCGTCGGCGTGGAAAAGACAACACCGTCAGAGCGTATTGAACTTACAACGATGCCGTCAGTCGATATCTCGTAACTGCATAAATTCGAGCAAGGACGTGCAACAACAACATCATTCAGCGCAGTATAGTTTGAAATGACCATATTTTCATGCATAAGAACAACATCGAGCATCATTCTTGATTCTATCTTATAATCGTGAGTTTTGAGCCGTGAAATGTTGTCCAGCTCATCGATTTCCATAGAAGCCATAAATCCAAGATGTCCCGTGTTCACACCAAGAAGCGGCTTGTCATATTCCGAAGCATAGTGCGAAGCTTTGAGAATAGTTCCATCTCCGCCAATAGCGATTATCGCTTCACATTCTGCCGCGATCTTGTCCATACTGCCATAGTTGATAAAGCTTTCTCCCGAAAAAACCTTTTTATATTCGCTGTCAGTATAAATATCAATACCCAGCTCATGCAGCTTCAAGCAAAGCTTCTGCGCAGTCGGCAGCGCATTTGGTTTTGTGAAATTCGGAAATAAAACTATATTCATTGGGTTTTAATCCTTTCTGCGAATATTTGAAAAAGCTTCATCAATGACCTTTTTTACATCTAAAACAGAAGTTTCCCCGTCATTACAAACAATATATGCGAGGTATTCAATGTTTCCATCTCCGCCGCTTATAGGTGAAAAGTCAAGGTTCTTTACAGCAAGTCCATTCTGTGAGAAAAAAGCCATGAGTTCAATTAAAACGCGCAAATGCACTTTTCTGTCCTTAACAATGCCATTTTTGCCTATATCGGACTTTCCTGCCTCAAACTGCGGTTTTATCAGCACAGCGGCAGAACTCTCATATTTCATAAATTCCGAAAGCTTCGGAATTATCTTTTTGAGAGATACGAATGAAACATCAACACTGAAAAAGTTCGGATATGGTTCAAAATTTTCAGGAAATAATTCAGTGAAATTTGTTTTTTCCATATTGCATACCCTGTTGTCAGCGCACAGTTTTTCATCAAGCTGATCGTGTCCGACATCAACAGCGTAAACATATTCAGCACCGTTTTGCAGCATACAATCGGTGAAACCGCCCGTAGATGCCCCAATATCCATACAAACTCTGCCGTTCAGATCAATACCGAATGCATCAACAGCCTTTTCAAGCTTTAATCCGCCTCTGCCAACATATTTTAGGACTGAACCCTTAAAGTCAACATTATCACCTTCATTGACCTCTGCCGACGGCTTTGAAACAGGCTTTCCGTTTATAAAAACATCGCCGTTTTTGATATGTTCTTTTGCCCTTTCACGGCTCTTGGCTATTTTATTTTCAACAAGATAACAATCAATTCTCAATATTTCTCACCATATTACCGATAGTTTCCGTCATTGACTTTTTGTCCATTTTAAAGCGCTCCATTGTCTGTTCAGCGCTTTCATTCGGAATAAATCCACTCGCCGAAACGATCTCATAAGAACCCTTGAAACCCATTTCAAAAAGCTTCACAAGCAAATGCTCGGCAATGCCGTTTTCCTTGCTGCTTTCCTCATAGAAAATTATGCACTTGTAGTTCATACAAATAAGTGCAGCCTCATTGTCTAACGGATATATTCTTACAAGCTTTAAAATGTCAAAATTACCTGCATCACCCGAACGGTTTATCTCCAACACCCTTTCAAACAGTCTGCCGAAAGTTACGACAAGACAATCACTGTCACAGGAGATATGACAAAAAGTATCTGTATCATATCTGTTGTCCGTTAAGCCAAAGCATTCATTTCCTTTCGGATAACGTACAGCTGCAAAACCGCCGCAATCATAGAGAGCTGTTTTAAAGCAAAGCTTCTGCTCCGAATAATTTGACGGGGAAAAAATAACAGCATTTGGTATCCCCGTAAGCATCGGAATGTCAAACACGCCCTGATGCGTTTCACCGTCCTCACCTATAAATCCTGCTCTGTCAACCGCAAGAACTATGTGAGTATTGTCTATCGCAACATCGTGTATGATCTCATCATAAGCTCGCTGCAAAAAGCTTGAATAAACCGCAAATACGGGGATCTTTCCGCTTTTCGCCAAGCCTGCACAGAAAGTTACAGCGTGTTCCTCGGCAATGCCCACATCAAAAAATCGCTTTGGGAAGCTTCCTGCAAAATACTGCAAGCCCGTTCCATACTTCATTGCCGCCGTTACAGCGCATATTCTGTCATCTGCTTCGGCAAATTCGCAAATTGTTCTTCCGAAATTCTCGGAAAAACTGTCATGATTGGAATTATCGGGATTTTTCTTGGAATATCCGCTGCTTGGGATACTGTGAAACGCACCGGGGTTTTCCTCAGCAGGTCTGAACCCTTTTCCCTTGACAGTATTGACGTGAATGAACACCGGCTTCTCCATCCTGCGTGCCATTTTCAGCGTTTCTTCAATTTCTTCTATGTTATGACCATCGATAGGTCCGAGATACACAAATCCAAGGTCTTCAAACATAGTCGAATGATAAAGCATATTTTTCAGCGCAGATTTTGAAGAAAGAAGTATATTTTTTATCGGTTCTCCAACAACGGGTGTTTTATCAAGCGTATGTTCAACAGTCTTTTTTATATCAAGGTAACGTTGATCTCCTCTAATTGACGTAAGATATTTTGCAAGCGCACCAACATTCTTGGAAATGGACATATCATTATGGTTGAGAATAACAATAAGGTTTGCTGCGCTTTTACCTGCATTGTTAAGTCCCTCGTAGGCAAGTCCACCCGTGAATGCTCCGTCACCGATAATGGCAACAGCACGGTGTTTTGTGTCGCCGTCAATGCGCATAGCCTCTGCCATGCCAAGAGCAGCCGAAATGGAATTGCTGCTGTGACCGCTTACAAAAGCATCATGTTCCGATTCATTCGGACGTATAAAGCCCGAAATTCCGCCCTTTTTGCGAAGAGTGGAAAATTTGTCGTATCTTCCCGTCAGAAGCTTGTGCGCGTAAGCCTGATGCCCAACGTCCCAAACAAGCTTATCTTTCGGAGAATCAAAAACCCTGTGCAGTGCTACTGTCAGTTCGACAGTTCCGAGATTTGAAGCAAGATGTCCGCCGTTCTTTAAAACATTTTTAGTGATACAGCGGCGCAATTCCTTGCAAAGTTTCCTGCACTCCGAATAATCCATTTTTTTTAAATCGTTCGGCAGATCAAGATCGCCGAGCCTTATCTCACTTTTACCCAAAATACCCTCCGAATCATATCTCAACAGGCATTATCAATGCAATAACAACACCGAGTATCACTCCACCGAGAACCTCAAATGGAGTATGTCCGAGATATTCTTTGAAATCTTTCTGCTTCTTCGGCTTTTTTGAGGGTTTTGTATCATAGTTAGGGATCTCTATTCCCTCTTCATCAAAGTATTTGTTCATTCGGTTGAGCTGATGAGCGTGAAGTCCCGCCGCACGCCTTACACCCATTGCATCATACATAACTATGAGCGCAACGATAAGCATAAGTGCAAACTCTACCGACTGAGGACCGCACAAACGGAATGTTGCCACAGACGCAGAGCATACCAAAGCGGAATGTGAACTCGGCATACCGCCCGAACCAACAAGTCGTTCTGCTTTGAATGTTTTATTTTTTATAGCATGAATGATAGTTTTTATGATCTGTGCGGCACACCATGAGACAACCGCTGCGGCAAGTGTGTAATTATAATACATTGACAATTCAGATCCCAACCTTTCATTTAGATTCTTTATTTTTTTCTTTTCATAAGATAAGCACTTAATTCTTTTAAGAAGCAATTTTCATCAAAATCCGACAATGCGCACATTGCATCATCTGTAAGCTTTTCGGCAAATTTTTGCGAATGTTCGATACCGCATCGTACAGCAAATGTATTTTTTTCATTTGAAAAATCGCTGCCGATAGGCTTTCCAAGCTCTTTTTCATCACCGACAATATCAAGTATATCATCAACTATCTGAAAAGCAAGTCCAAGACATTCACCGAATTTTCCTGCCGAATCAACCTTATCGTAAGCTTGGGCACATATACAGCCCATTTCACAAGCCGCCGCAATAAGTGCACTTGTTTTCATACGATACATTTCAAGCAAACTTTCCGAAGTTGTAAGCTTGCTCTGACAGTTTGTGTCAATGACCTGACCGCCGATCATTCCCTGAACACCGACAGCCTTAGAAAGACAGCGTATAAGCTTCACCTTGACAGTATCGGAAAGCCTTTCATCATTTGAGATGATCTCAAAAGCTTTATTCTGGAGTGCATCACCTGCAAGAAGCGCAGTTGCTTCGTCAAAAGCCTTATGACAGGACGGCTTGCCGCGGCGGAAATCATCATTATCCATACACGGAAGGTCGTCATGGATAAGCGAAAAAGCGTGTATCATCTCGATAGCACAAGCAGCAGAAAGAGCATCATCAACAACTCCGCCGCACACCCTGCAAAACTCCATTGTCAGTACAGCACGAACGCGCTTTCCGCCAGCCGAAAGAGTGTACCACATTGCTTCGGCAACCTCTTTCTGCAATCCGCAGCGGCTTATTTCCTCTTGTTTATATTTATCAAGCTCCGAATTGACTTTTTTGATATTATCATCGAGCCTGACCTTGTTTTCAGCTGATATACCGCTGATATTCGGCATAAAAACTCCCCTTAAAATTATTCGTTTTCTTCAACAGTGACAAGCATTTCAGCTTTGTCAAGCTCTTTTTTGCAGCCGTCAATGAGCTTCGCGCCCTCTTTGTAAAGCTTGATCGAATCATCAAGCGATATATCCTTATCCTCAAGAGCAGATATTATCTCATCAATTCGTTTTATTGAATCCTCAAACTTCATTTTCTGTCCTTTCATTTTACAGCGGCCTCTATCTCACCGTCATGAAGCTTTACGGAAATATTATCACCGGTCTTAAGCTCCGAAACGGAATGGATAAGCTTTTCATCTTTATAAACAAGAGAGTAACCTCTCATCATTATCTTTGTCGGACTCAAATTGTCAAGTGCAGATATCTTAGCTTTAAGCTCTGCACTCTTTAGTTCTGTCTGTATCTTCAAAAGCTCCTGCAAACGGCGTTTTCGTTCATCAAGCAGCTTTTTTGAATTCTCTATACGATTTTGGGGTTCGGCAGCAATAAGCGACTTTTCCCGATTTTCAAGCTGTAATCGCAGAAAGACCGTTTTATCGATAAGCTTTTTTTCAAGCACTTTCTGAGAAGCGTTTAAAAAGTTTATAAGCGAGGAAAGCTCGGGTACAGCAAGTTCTGCCGCCGCTGACGGCGTAGGAGCGCGCAAATCAGCCGCATAATCAGCTATTGTTGTATCGGTTTCATGTCCGACAGCGGATATTACAGGCGTTTCACAGTTAAAGATAGCTCTTGCAACACTTTCACTGTTGAAAGCCATAAGATCTTCCAAAGAACCGCCGCCTCTGCCAACGATAATAATATCATTTTCGCCGCTGTCCGCACGTTTTAGAGCCGAACATATACTTTCAGGAGCATTTGCGCCTTGAACAAGACAGGGATAAACGACAACCTCCGCGATCGGATACCGGCGTGATATGATATTGAGCATATCCTGAAGTGCCGCCGCTTCTATCGAAGTAACAATGCCGATCTTAGTCGGAAATTCGGGCAGCGGCTTTTTTAGGCTCTCATCAAACAAACCCTCTGCGGAAAGCCGTTCTTTTAACTGCTCAAACGCGATATAAAGCGCACCTATACCGTCAGGCTGCATATCATTGACATAAAGCTGATACACTCCGTCACGCTCATAGACCTGCACATTCGCCGAAATTATAACTCTCATTCCCGATGTGGGAACAAAGCGAAGCTGTGAAGCCGCACTGGCAAACATAACAGCCTTTACCGAGCTTGTGCTGTCTTTAAGCGTAAAGTACAGATGCCCCGACTTTGTATGATTGGTAAAATTGGAAATTTCGCCGCTTATCAGAATTCCTTTCAGCTGCTTATCTTCTTTAATTCTGAAAGCAATATATCGGTTAAGCTGGCTCACGGTAAGCAAACTGCTCATAATGCGTTCTCCTTGATCGCTGCAAACACTGCCGTTCCGACAGCATTATCGCAGGAAAAATCGGGTTCGGCAAAAAATGCATCGAATTTCTGCAAAAGCTTATCCCGAATAAGCTTATCGGACATTACTCCGCCTGCATATACGATCGGAATATTTCCGCAGCTGTCAAGTGCGAATTTCGTCATCTCATATATTGTTGAATAAACGAAGCTAAGGCAATAATTTGCGATATCTTCCTTCTTTTCACCGTCATCAAGCATTTTTCGGCACTTATTTTCAAGCCCCGAAAGGCAACAGTTTCCATTTTTTAGCATAGGTTTGATTTTGTATTTCTTGCCACTCATTGCAGCAAGCTTTTCAAGCCCTTTTCCGCACGGAAATTTTAGACCGAGCATCAAGCCTGCCCTATCTATCGCTTGTCCTGCCTTGATATCGAGCGAAGAACCTATCTCCGTTATATCAAACACCTTTTCTTTGTCGGGAGTGACAAGCAAACAGTCGGTCGTTCCACCGCTGACGTGAAAAGCAATGAATTTTTCATTTACAAGTTCAAGCTTCTGCGAAGAAAACAGCACTGCGAGTATATGTCCTATCTGATGCGAAGTCTTATGCACGGGAACTTTATTAACTGCTCCAAGCGAATCAGCCAATCCCTCTCCGCACAAAAAACATGGCATATATGAACCCTCAATATTGCGTGGGCGAACAGAAACACCGATAGCATCGGGTCTTATCTGTCTGTTTTCAAACAATGCCGACACCATTTCGGGAAGCTGCTTTGTATGGTGAAAAACAGCATCACTTTGCCGCAGACCAAGTTCTCCTTCTTTTACAGGAAGAAGCTTTTTGCACTGTATGGCTTCCATTCTTTCCGTATCGATAAGAGCTGTGGAAGTTGTGTAATTGCTTGTGTCCAGTCCGAGATATATCGGCATTATTTTTCTGCGCCTTCCTTATTTTCAAGTTCCTTTGCAACGACACCGAGAACGCCATTGATAAACTTTACATCGGGTGTGTATGTGTACTTCTTGGCGAGCAATACAGCCTCACTTATAGCAACATTATTCGGAACTTTGTCATTATAAAGCATCTCATATATTGCCACGCGAAGAATAGCAATGCTAACCTTTGGGATTCGCGAGAACTGACGCTTTTCACTGTTTGCGGCAATGATCTCATCGATCTCTGCTGCCTTTTCGGTTACAGCTTCAAAGAGCTTTTCACACTCCTCGTCCATTTCAAATTCATCTACTTCATATGCCGCATCAATAACAGCATCGACCGGATCATCGGTAAAAAGCTTTTCAAATGTCAGCAGAAAAGCTGCTTCTCTTATTTCACTTCTTTTCAAAATTTTCAAATCCTTTCATTTTATGTACAGAAAAGCAAGCCCTATATCAGCTTTACTGAAAAGAGCCTGCTTTCCATATTACTTTTCATTATCGAATGATATTCCCTCAACGATGACATTTACCTTATTAACGATAATACCGGTCATATTCTGGATATCATTTTTGACTTTGTTCTGTATCTTTTCAGCTACCTGCTTTACCTTGCTGCTGTATGCAACAATTACATTAACAGTGACATCGACCGAACCGCTTTCGCCTGTGATAGCAATAGCAGATCCGTTCTTTTTATCAAAAATGCTGCTGAAATTGATCTTGCTGTTTGTAATGCCGCTCACGCCCTCAACGGACTTTACCGCCAATTCAACTATCTTGGAAACAACATCTTCCGAAATTTTGATGCTGTTTGTCTGAACGTCATTGATCTTATCCATCTGATAAACCTCCCTGCCGAATTGGCTGACGATCTATCAGGATATTTTTTAAAGTCAGCCATCTGAAAATATCTATACTACTATATTATAGCAGATATTTTCAAAATGTACAACTACTTTACCTCAAAAATTCTAATATTTTCTGCGGGAATTGTAACCTCTGTTAACAGAATGTCTTTAATTTGTGCTGCCTGTGCCGCTTCAAGACCCTCTGACTTAACAACAATGTTTGCTGTGCTGTCATTGAGATAAACTACACAGTCATTGAAGCCTTGTGCTTTGATGAGATTTTCGATCTTGCTCTCGCTTTCGGAAAGCTTTGAAAGTGTGATGGATTCATTTGTATACGTCGCTGTTTCTTCATCGGAAAGATCGCCGCCGTTGAGAATGACCGAAAGAGTTTCAACAGCCTCATCTCGGCTTGTCATACGGCTCAAACGAACCTGTGCGAAGTAATCGCTTGCACCCTCAGCACTCACAAAAGCAGCATCGCCATAATAAGCCTGATCCTCAGCAGTCGAATCAGCCGCCACAGCATCGTTGCTCATAACATCCTGCGCAATGTCATCACCAGATGAAGAAAGCGCATAGTTCATATACACTGCAATGCCAAGAATAAGCGTAAGACACGCAAGGATTATCTGTTTTTTTCCGATAATAAGGTTTAATCTTTTCATTGTTATTTGCCTCCTGTTATTTCATTTCAGCAACATATATTCTGCTGCTTGGAATTTTTAGTGCGGTCGAGACCGCTTTATACACCTTTTCGCAGACCTTAGGATCATCTCCTCCCTCGCATACGATCACGATACCGCTTATCTCGGGTATCTTTACTTTTTTTATCAGCGCCTCCTTTGATGAACCGCTGTCAATAATGACTATCTCATTTTCTGTGCTGCTTGAGCCTTGCTTGAATTCTTCGGCGTAAACATATTCCTCGGTGGAGGAAACATTGACAAGGACTTTGGCTTTACCTACTCCCTCAATGGACATAAGAACTTCCGAAAGACGGCTTTCCGTACACTCAATGTATGTATCTGCCGTCTGAAAATCAGCATCGGTGTCACTGACGTTTTTCTTGTCCTTACTGCCCGAAAAATCAGCAAAAACTATCATTACCATAATCACAAGTCCGACTGAAATAAGTATCTTCGGAAAGATGGACTTTTGCGAAAACTCCTTTAAGCTTTTCAGAATTTCGTCCTTTTTCATTGTGTAAGCTCCTCGATTTTTACAAGTGTCTTTTCCCCTGTTTCACTTTTAACTATGTCAACTGCCTCAGCTCCCTGTGCTGCATTTTGAGCAGCTATTTTGACCTCATTAATAGATATGCTGCCGTTATCGGAAATATTAATACTTGTCTTGATTTCTTTTACGGAAATATCGTTTTCCAAAAGTATATCCGCTAATCTGCTGCTGATATTCCTTTCGACCGAACCCTTGAAGAAATCGAGCGTAATATCAGTGCTGCCTGAAATGTTTTTGTTAATGACATCAATACTTTCGGCTGTATCGGACAGATTCTTTATACTGCCCATAAGAGGCTTTGAAAGTGTCAAAATAAAAATAAGCGCAAAGATTATCCTCATCTGCTTTGCATATTTTTCTGACGGATATATCGATTCAAAAATGTTCATCACAACTGCCAGTATTCCTGCCGAAATGACAACAAGCTGTATTTCGTTCATCTCTTTCACTCCTTTTACGAAACATCAAGTCCCGTCATCATCATTACCGCCGTTGAGATTATCAGCATCATTCCAAAGCATATAATAAGGCTTATTATCATCGAAAGCACAGACGATGAGTTATGTAACAGCGTTTTTATCCCTTTTATCCCAAACATACCGCTTATTATCTCGGCAATGCAGAACGATGTTTTCACAAGGACAACTTCGATAAGCGCTGGAACTACCGAAACAAATATTACGGCTATCCCGAAAAAGCCTACTCCTCCTCTTAATATGCCAAGACTTGCTTTCAGCGTGGTATAAGCATCCGCAACAGCACCGCCTATAACAGGTATGCAGTTGGAAGCGAGATACTTTGCCGCCTTAACCCCGATAGTGTCAGCCGACGCCCCGATTATACTCTGCAAGGATAAAAGTCCTATGAAAACAGTCATAATAAATCCAAGTATGAACTTTACAGCCTTGCTTATCATATCGGTAATACTCGTCAGATCAAACGCTTCATTTATCGATTGGATTATTCCAAGCGCCGTGCATATCGATACAAGCGGCATAAGATAATTAGCAGCAGCCGAAGCTGCAAATTCGGCAAAGACCACCATGACCGCGCTATACGCCGCCGCAGACGTTACACACCCCGATGATGCCATTATTCCCGAAAAGACAGGGATATACGACGTTACAAAATCACTTCCGCTGTAAAGTGTGTCCGAAGCGGTTTTCACGCATTTTACTATCGGGTCGGATATGATACCTACTGCGATAAGAACGCACACTGTACCATAAACGCTTGAAACCGACTTGTTTTCAATACAGCTCCCGAAGTTTTCCGTCACTGAACCTGCAATTATCACTGCAAACAGCATAACAAGCAGCTTGAGCGGATAATCAAGCTTCGCCTTAACTTCTTCGAGCATATATTTTATAACATCGGCAGGACTGATGTTTTTCACAGCGTCAATATTGTCAGCCGAAATGCCGTTATCCGCTATTATATTCTCTGCATCTGACGGAACATTCTCATTCAGGGACGAAATATCAATTCCTATCTCCGAAGCAAAATTATCCTCGGCAAAAGCAGGGATAAACATAACATATACACAAGCAATAATCAACGGTATCAGAACAGCGATCTTTTTCATATCCTATAGCTCCTTTACGTTCCGGAAAAAGAAATTATTATCTCGACTGCCTGCTCAAAAAGCGGTATCGCAGAAACCATCAGTCCCACCCTGCCTGCAAGTTCCGCCTGCGATGCAAGAAGATTTTCTCCGCTGTCCTTGCATATATCCGAAGCAAACTGCGAGATATAGCATATTCCCGTTGCCTTGAACAGGATTTTCAGATAATCCGTATCAGCCTGCGAACGTTCAAATATAGACCGTATGTTTTCAATAAGCGGCGAGATATAAATGAACATAAACGAAAGAACTATCACTGCCGCCGATATTTTGATGTAAAGCGCATATTCGTGCGAATTCTTATCAAACAGCCTGCATATAACAGTTGAAATAATGCAGATCGATGCGATTTTAACAATATCCATAACTCTCAGAACCCAAAAACAGACTTCACCGTTTCAAATAAGGACGCTATCTCATCAATTATTACAAGCAGAACAACAATAAGTCCTGCAATCGTGACGATAAGGCCGTATTCCTCGCGTTCCGATTTTTTCAGGATCATATTCAGAACGGCTACGATTATTCCAACTCCTGCAATTTTAAAAATAATATCTAAATCCATTTTTCCCTCCGAGATCAGATGAACATTATTACAATAAATGCTCCGCAAAGCACCCCGAGCGAACGGTAAAGCTTTGATTTTCTGCAATTATCCTCATCGGCTGATCTTATCATTTTTTCAAGCTCAAGCTTTTCGTATTTTATAGCATTAAGCTGTCCGCTGATATCGCTTTTTCCAAGCTTTTTTCCTATATCCTTAACAAGTTCTTTTTCTTCATCGGTCAGAAAGCCATACTGCTGATATTCAACAGCCTTTTCCCAGAGCGAACCGATATCCGAACCTATATGAATTTCGTCACTTATATTTTTTAAGAAAGCAAGCTCGGACAGACGTTTATTTTTCGCAAGACGATCAATTATCTCTCCTGCCTCAGCCAACTCAAATTCTATCATAAGCCGCAATTCTTCAAGCATATATTCAATGTCTTTCAAAAACCTGCATTTCTGCCGTAGCTTTCCCGAAAAATATCCTCCAAGCAAGGTGCATATCGCCATTATCAGAATAATAAGCACATTTTTCATAACTCGTCCGTCCTGTATATCCTGTGTTCCTGCTTTGGAAGTTTTCCAAGTATCACAATATGATCGAAGCTTTTCCAAAATGGTATTCTGCGCTTTATCCCTTCAATCGAAGATGCGTGTATCGAGGCGCATATCCTAATACCGCAGTTCATGGTATGTTCCATATATCCGAGCTCATCCTGCGAGCCTGCTTCGTCGAAAATGATAATGTCAGGCGACATTACCCTCACCGCAATTTCAAGTCCGTCAGCCTTTGAGTATCCATCAAAAACATCTGTATTTATTCCAACATCATTCTGCGGAACTCCCATATAAACAGCCGCTATCTCTGAACGCTCGTCTATCAGCGAAACCTTGTATCTGCTTCCGAGAAGTCGGCACAAGTCACGCAATATAGTTGTTTTTCCGCTTGCAGGCACTCCTGCGATAAGAACATTTTTCAAACCACTGCAGAAAATCCTGTTATATATGTCCTCGCCCGAGCCGATCAACTCACGGCTGACCCTGACATTAAAACCGTTTATGTTTTTTATATTTTTTATCTTTCCATCACGAACTACAGCCGTTCCGCATAAGCCTACACGATGTCCTCCCGACAATGTAATAAATCCGCTGCAAATATCTTCCTGAAAGGAATGTACCGAATTTTTGCATATTGCATAGAAAAAGCTGTCTATCTCCGCAGAAGCGACCTTAACACATTCACTGTTGAACGCTTTTGTTACCCGACTATTGCTATCAACAAAAAACATATCCGAGTTCCGTATTAATATAATTGGCTTTTCACGGCGAAAACGTATCTCCGTCAATCCGTCACCAAATGCGGCAATACTTTCTCTCAGTCTTTCGGGAAAATATTGAAGCAAATCCTGCATATTATCAGCCGTTTTCATAACGAAATCCATACTTCCTTTCATTGTTTATTCTGATAAATGATATGCTTTTGCGGACAAGTATAGAACAAAAAAAGCTTCCGAGAAATTGATCTCGAAAGCCTTTACTGTATTTATATTTTATTCTTCCACCCAAATTTGTTCTGTTTCGTGACCCTTCGGACGACCCATAAGATTTCTAAGCGCCGTTTTCGGATCAAGACCGTTGAACAAAACATTATAGCATTGTTCGGTTATCGGCATAACAACTCCAACGCTCCGTGAAAGCTCATAGGCTACCTTTGTGCAGGTATAACCCTCGACCGTGCCGATCTGCTTGACAGCTTCATCGGGAGAAACACCCTGTCCTATTAGTATCCCCGCACGACGGTTTCTGCTGTGCATACTTGTGCAGGTAACGATAAGATCGCCTATTCCGCTAAGACCTGCAAACGTATCTCTCTTGCCGCCCATTTTTACACCAAGACGGGCAATTTCCGTTATTCCTCTTGTCATAAGCGCAGCCTTTGTATTGTCGCCAAAGCCCATTCCGTCGCAGATACCTGCACACAGAGCAATTATATTCTTAAGCGAACCGCCAAGCTCTGAACCAACAACATCATCATTGATATAAATTCGGAGCGCAATATTCGACATGATCGACTGAATATAATCAGAATATTTGGAATTGTCAGAAGCCACGACAACAGTTGTCGGCATACCGATGCCAACTTCCTCCGCATGTGAAGGACCTGTCAGGATAACTATTGGCGAATTAGGAAGTTCTTCATGAAGAACTTCGCTCATTCTCTTAAAGGTCTTATCTTCAAGTCCCTTACTTGTGTTAAGGATCACCGTGTTTTCTGTAATGAACGGTGCAGCCTGCTTTGCAACACTTCGCACAAAACCTGTAGGAACGCCGAAGATCACAACATCGCTGTCCGATACGGTTGAGATATCCGATGTAAGCGTAATTGAATCTTTTATTTTCACCCCGGGAAGTTTCTTTTTATTCTCGCCGTCACGCTTGATATCCTCTATCTCGCTCTCAAACGCCGACCAAACATTAACGCTGTGACCGTTATTGTCAAGCATTACAGCAAGTGCAAGACCAAATCCGCCCATGCCGAGAACTGTAAACTTTGCCATTATTTATTCCTCCGATCACTCTTTCTTTTTGTTAAAGCTGAATTTGTTTTCCGTACCCTCTTTAAGGCGCTTTATATTTGCACGGTGCATATATATCAGCAGCGCACTTGTGCAGGCAACAAGAATAACGTGCGTGATGCAGTTTGCCAATGGAAGTTTTTCCACAAAAAAATGAAGCAAAAACGTAAGTATAGGATAAAATGCCGCTGCTGAGATAGATGAAACCGAAACATATCTTGTAATAAAAAGTACCAACGCAAAAAACGGTATGATTATTGCAAATGTAAGCGGATCGACCACAATAAGTACAGACGATGCAACAAGGATTCCCTTTCCGCCTTTAAAACCATAATAAATCGGGAAAATATGACCGAGTATCGCAAAAAATCCAGATATATATCCGATAGATATCTCGTCCAGTACCGGAGGATACCAATTGGGCAGCTCATTCGGAAATCCACTGCCGATAATAAGCCTGAACATCAAAATGCTTAACAATACAGCGATTATACCCTTTGCAAGGTCGCCTATAAGCGTAAGCAAAGCAGGAATTTTGCCATAACAGCGAAGTGTGTTGGTAAGTCCTGCATTTTTGCTTCCGTGCTCGCGGATATCCTCATGCTTTAAACATCGCACCACAATAATTGCTGAATTGCAGCTGCCGAGGAGATAAGAAATTATCATTGTCAGCAGCAGACATATCACCAATTTTACCATTTTCCATTCCCCTATTAGTCATCTTCACGGTTTCGTTCACGTACAACAAAGCGAACGGGTGTACCGTCAAGACCAAATGTCTGTCTTATCTGGTTTTCAATGTAACGCTGATAAGAGAAGTGGAAAAGGTCAGCTCTGTTTACAAAAATAACAAATGTAGGCGGCTTTGTGGATGGCTGTGTCATATAATAGATCTTAAGTCGTCTGCCCTTATCGGACGGTGGCTGAACTCTCGTAGTTGCATAAGCAAGAACATCATTGAGCATACCTGTGGAAATTCTCATGCTGTTCTGCATATTTACATTGTTGATAAGGTCAAAAAGCTTGTCTATTCTAAGACCTGTCTTTGCCGAAATGAATACGAACGGAACGTATGACATAAAGCTGAAATCTTCTTCAAGCTTTTTTTTGAATTCGTCCATAGTGTTTGTGTCTTTTTCGATAGCGTCCCATTTGTTTATGGCAACGATACAGCCTTTTCCCTGCTCGTGAGCATATCCTGCAACCTTTGAATCCTGCTCTGTGAAGCCAACTTCCGCGTCGATAACTATTACACAAACATCAGAACGGTCAACAGCCATATAAGCTCTCAAAACACTGTAATGTTCGATCTTTTCCTGAATTTTTGACTTTTTGCGAATACCTGCAGTGTCAATAAATACATACTTTCCGTGTTCATTTTCAATAACAGTATCCGTTGCATCACGGGTCGTTCCTGCGATATCGGAAACGATAGCTCTTTCTTCTCCCGAAACGCGGTTGATAAGTGAGGATTTACCAACATTTGGCTTACCTATAACAGCTACTTTGATATATTCCTCATCATATTCAACGCTGTCATCTTCAGGAAAATACTCAAATACCTTATCAAGCATATCGCCGGTACCATGACCGTGCGCAGCAGAAATAGCAATTGGGTCACCAAGTCCAAGATTGTAGAATTCATAGAATTCAACAGGCGGGTCACCAATAGAATCGACCTTGTTTACACAAAGAATAACAGGCTTTCCGCTCTTTTGGAGCATCTTCGCAACATCATAGTCATTAGCTGTTACACCGGTTCTTATATCAGTCAAAAATACGATAACATCAGCTTTTTCAATAGCAAGTTCAGCCTGCCTGCGCATCTGTGAAAGGATAATATCACTGCTGTCAGGCTCAATACCGCCCGTGTCAACGATCATAAACTCACGGTTTCTCCATTCAGACTTAGAATAAATTCTATCTCTTGTAACACCGGGAGTATCTTCAACAATTGATATTCTCTGCCCTACAAGCTTGTTAAAAAGTGTTGACTTTCCAACGTTCGGACGGCCTACAATTGCAAGTATAGGTAATGCCAAAGCTATCATCTCCAATCAATTTATTCATATAAAATAGCATCAAGTAGCTCAAATCCTTCATTATCCACAGGTCTTACAGAAACTCCGAGAGCTTTCTCAACAGCTGGTATTCTCAAATCGTCAAGAAAAATATCCGAATCGCGCATAAGCATACATTTTGAGATGAGCAACGCATCTCCAAGTTCTTTCCCCTTAAGCTGTGCAATGATATCCTGTGCTGTAATAAGTCCCGTGACTGTTATAGTTTCCCCGAAAAAGTCATTTCTTATTTTATAAACATTGCATTTTATATTGTTCCATTTTTCTTCCGCTTTTTTTACAAGCTTTACAAGAAAACCATAAACAGCCGCTCCCGTTGCAATTGAAACTGTTCTTGGCTTCGTCGGATCATCTGCGATTTCCATTGCGGATTCAAATTCATCTGCAAGAGAACGCAACATTCCTATTCCGTTCTCATACTGACAGTAATCTTCGTAATAATCACCGTCTGGTAGCTCCCTTTCTGCCGTGATGTAAAATTCATCGGCAGGAAAAACAAGCCTTGTTCCGTATTTTTCAAGAAATTCAGCCTGGAAGCTTTCGATAAGATCTATCGCCTGTCCTGCAGTTTCCTTATTGAACTTTTCAAGCGGGTAAAGTCCGTCACGAAATTTTGTTACCCCGACAGGAACAACGGCAGCACTCTTTATGTTCGGCATAAGATTTCCGAGGTCAGTCAGTGTTCTGCGCAGTTCATCTCCGTCGTTTATCCCGGGACAAAGAACGATCTGACAGTTCATCGCGATACCCGCATCAGCAAACTGCTTCAGATATTTCAGCTTTTCGCCTGCAAAACGATTATGCATCATCGTGCAGCGAAGCTCGGGGTTGGTCGTATGAACCGAAATATTAATATTTAAACGCATATCAATTATGCGGTCGATGTCTTTCTGATCAAGATTTGTAAGGGTAACATAATTTCCCTGCAAAAATGAAAGTCGTGAATCATCGTCCTTGAAATACAGGGTTTCACGCATATTGGGTGGCATCTGGTCGATAAAGCAGAAAATACACTTATTGGTGCAGCTTTGCTTTTTATCCATCAGAAACGTTTCAAATTCCAATCCGAGATCATCATATTCACTTTTTTCAATATGAAAAGTCAATCTTCTTCCGCCGCGGTCAACCGTAGTGCTGACATTAATTTCAGCCGCATAATACATATAGTCAAGTACGTCACGGATCTCATGACCATTCAGCGATATCAGTATGTCATTCTCTTTGACCCCTGCATGAAAAGCAGGTGAATCTTTAATAACAGATTGAATTTTTACAGCCATATTTCTCCTTAAAATAAAAACCGAAGAAGGATAAATCTCCCTCTTCGGTTCAGCAAGCTACTTAAGCTTCCTTAGAAATTACTTCTCTACCCTTATAGTATCCGCAATTTTTGCAAACCTTGTGCGGAGATGTAAGTTCGCCGCAGTGAGTACATCTGGAAAGTGCAGGAGCCTCCAGTTTCCAAACAGCAGAACGTCTGCTATCACGTCTTGCCTTTGATACCTTTCTCTTTGGTACTGCCATTATTCAGCACCTCCTTATCCTTTAACCTTTACAGTTACATTCATTGAAATTCAAATCCGTTCCGCATACAGGACAAAGACCTTTGCAGTCTTCCTTGCAGAGCATCTTTGAAGGTAGCTGCAACAGAATATCCTGTATCACCAGCTCGTCCAAATCAAGCGAATCTCCCTCTGTTACAACATACTCATCATTGTCCGTGTTGGTTTCACGAACAAGAATATGCTCACAATCAAAAGAAAAGCTCTTTTTAAACGGGATAAGACATCTGTCACAAACAGCGTCAAGAGTAAAATCAACAGTACAGCTGAGTATGACCACACCTGCACGGTTATAGACCGAACCCTTAACATTTACGGGGTCAATGAAACTATATTGTTTAATCTCCTTCAGCCTGTCGGAATCAACAGCATAATCCACAATCAGCTTTTCGCCGACAATATTGTAAAGCTGCTTTAAGTTTAAAACCATAGCACACCCCAAACATAACGAATTAAATTATATCACAACATCAGTGATATGTCAATAGTTTTTGAAAATTATTTTTTCGCAAATTTAGAAACAGACTCAGGAAGATCAGCGAGTTCTGCGGAAACTGTAAATGTAACCTTTACATCAGAACCAGTGAGCTTGTCGATCTTGTTAAGTACAGCACCAAGTGCTTCAAAGTCAGCGCCGCCAACCTTAAGAATGGAGTCAACAAAGATCTCTTTGATATCATAGTTGCCTGCAACAAGACCTGCAACAAGTCCGTAGAAAGCTTCAAAGGAGTAAATGCTGTTAGCATCTGTATCAACGATTCTTACGTTTGTAGGAATATCATATCTGAGCTTTTCGCTCTTGTCGATGCAAACAACATAACCGTCAGACTTCTTGGAAGCCTCGTTAATCATATCAATCAAGATCTTTGTTTTACCTGTACCTTTTTTACCAGTAATAATTTTTACCATGTGAAAACACTCCGTTCCGCCGTTAGGCTTTTATATTAATATCACGAGTGGAAATCAACGTGATTTTAAACTAAGATCAGTTGAGCTTTGCTTCAAGCTCAGCCTTCATTCCCTCATAACCGGGCTTGCCGAGAAGAGCGAACATATTCTTCTTGTAGCTTTCAACACCGGGCTGATCAAAAGGATTAACTCCGAGCATATAACCGTCAACAGCGCAGGACTTCTCGAAGAAGTAGATCATATATCCAACATTGTATTCTGTTGTATCATCAAGTTCAAGAACAATGTTAGGAACGCCGCCCTCTGTATGAGCAAGGATAGTTCCTTCAAGAGCCTTGTGATTTACAACAGACATATTCTGATTTGTAAGGAAGTTAAGTCCGTCAAGATTTTCTTCATCGGATTCAAGGAAGAAATCCTTCTGAGGCTTCTTGATATCAACAACGGTTTCAAACATGATTCTTGAACCCTGCTGAATGAACTGACCCATTGAGTGAAGATCAGTTGAGAATGTTGCAGCAGATGGGAAAATGCCCTTGTTGTCTTTGCCTTCACTCTCACCGTAAAGCTGCTTGAACCATTCTGTCATCATTGTAAAGCTTGGGTCATAAGAAACGAGAAGTTCAACAGACTTGTTCTTGGAGTAAAGGATATTTCTGATTGCTGCATACTTGTAGCAGTCATTGTTATCGAAGTCCTTGCAGTAATCCTCCTGTGCCTGCTTTGCACCTGCCATAAGAGCATCTATATCACAGCCTGCAACAGCGATCGGAAGAAGACCAACTGCTGTAAGAACCGAGAATCTGCCGCCTACATCATCAGGAATAACGAATGTTTCGTAACCCTCTGTATCAGCGAGTTCCTTAAGCGTTCCCTTAGCCTTATCGGTTGTGCAGAAAATTCTTTCCTTAGCGCCGTCCTTGCCGTATTTCTTTTCAACAAGGTTACGGAATACTCTGAATGCGAGTGCAGGTTCTGTTGTTGTACCCGACTTGGAAATAACATTTACCGCAATATCCTTACCCTCGCAGATTGAAAGGATCGTATTGAGATAAGTAGGATTGATATTGTTTCCGACAAAATAAATGTCAGGTGTATCTTTCTTGATATCATTATAGAAAGGTGTTTTGAGAAGCTCAATAGCAGCTCTTGCACCGAGATATGAACCGCCGATTCCGATAACGATAAGAATATCGGAGTTGCTCTGGATCTTCTTGGCAGCAGCCTTGATTCTCGCAAATTCTTCCTTGTCATAATCTGTAGGGAGATTCAGCCAGCCGAGAAAATCATTTCCGAGACCGGTTTTATCGTGAAGCGTTTTAGCAGCAAGCTCAGCCTGTGCCTTAGCAGCTTCAAGCTCATGAGGAGCAATAAACTTTGATAAATACTTGCAATTAAGTGAAATTGGCATTTCAACATTCCTCCATATTAATTCCTAAATGCTATTTTACTATAATTTTTGTGAATTTGCAATATTTTTTGCGAACAATAAAGATTTTTTAACAAGTTTTATTCAATTTAGCTAAAATGAAACAAGCATTTTTAGCAACTTTAACAAAACATTAAAATTTGTTTTTTCATCTGCGTTTTCAGAGGCGAAAATATCCACCGAAAAAAGATAATTTTCCTTTCGATAAAACTGTATCTCACCTACCTTATCGTCCTTTCTTATCGGTGCATATATCTGTTCAGGTATGATACAAACTGATGAAATGCTATCTGCCGCACCTTTCGGTATCACTATATTTCGTATATCTCCAAAAGCAACAGGAATTTCCGTTTTAAGAGAATTTCTCACGCCTACCATACTCGGGATCTTATCGGGAGGATCAGGTTTGATAACAATATAATCCGCAAATACGGATTCAAGTTTCGTCCTTGCAGCCGAAAACATTTTATCCTTGTCATCAGCACCTAAAACGATCACGCCAAAAGCCTTGTCGCCCCTCTTGGCAGCAGCGGCGATGCAGTGTCCCGAGTTCTCACTTACTCCAGCTTTAAAGCCTATGATCCCATCAATTTTTTTGACAAGTTCATTAGAATTGACAAGTTCCGCTGTATCATTACGAACATAATCGAGCCAAGTGGTAAAGTACGGTGTAAGAAACTCATATTTATATAGTTCGCATATAAGCTTTGAAATATCGGACGCTGTTGAAAGCTGTTTGTCATCATCATAATATCCGCAGCAGTTCGTGAACGATGTATTCTTCATTCCCAATTCAGCCGCCTTGTTATTCATCGCTGTAACAAACTTCTTCTCCGAGTCTGAAACAGCCTCCGCTATCACGACTGAAGCATCATTCGCATTGCCTATTATTATGCCTTTAAGAAGCTCCTCAACAGTAATGCTTTCATTCGGCATAAGCCATATCTGTGCGCCCTGCATAGAATTAGCGTACTCGGACACCTTGACAGTTGTGTCGAGTGAAAGTTCTTTACAGCTTATTTTTTCAGCCGCGAGCAACACCGTCATAAGCTTGTTCATTGTTCCGACAGGCACGACCTTATCAGCGTTTACATCATCAATAACTATTCCCGATGTAAGTTCAAAAACTATACTGCAGTATTCTGACGGTTCTGCATAAACCGCCGCAGCACATGACACGGCAATAATAACAGAAAGAAAAATTCCTACAAATTTTTTCATAAGCATCAACCTCATAAGTTTTTATTTACCTATGATATTTTATGCTTATTTTAAATTTATAGACATACAAAAACAAAAGTGCCGAAAAAATCGACACTTTTGTTTAAATAATTTTTACTGAAATCATCATTCAACGATGAACTGCTTGATCTGTGCAAAGAACTTAGATGCATCATCAGTATGAGCTTCGAGAGCGATAGGCTTTGAAAGGTCAAGGCTGAAGATACCCATAATGGATTTTGCGTCAACGGCATATCTGCCGGAAATTAAATCGACATCAAAGTCACAAAGAGAAACAATGGAAACAAATTCCTTAACATCGTTGATTGTAGCCAGCATTACAGTAGTTTTTGACATAAAAATCCCTCCGATTGTTGTAATTTTACGTTAAATTTTCTGTACCTAACTTTTGGTACATTTATAGGATATCAGTTTTTTATAATTTAGTCAAGAGGAATTGCAAAAAAAATTTTTATATTGTATAATAATATAGAATTCAGCGGCAAAATATATGCTCGTTGGTGAAATTTAACAACATTTTATGGAGTATTTTATGTATATTCACTTTAAAACATTCGGCTGCAAAGTAAATCTCTATGAAACCGAAAATATGAAACAGAATTTCAGCGAAAAAGGATTTTCCGTGACCGATAATGAATACGAAAGCGATATTTTTGTTATAAATACCTGCACTGTCACCGAGACGGGCGACAAAAAGGTTTTCAAGGAGCTTCGCAGGCTCCGCAGAGATTATCCCGATTCGGTAATTGCCGTAACAGGCTGCTATCCGCAGGCTTTTCCCAACGAAGCCGCCGATATAACGGAAGCAGATATAGTCGTGGGAACAAAAAACAGAAACGCCCTCCCCGACATTATAAACGAATATCTCGAAAGCCGCAAAAGAACAGTAGATATTTGCAATTATACTTCAAATGACGTATTTGAAGATATGTGCAACGCAGGTTATGAAAACAACACCCGTGCATTTATAAAAATACAGGACGGCTGTAATATGTTCTGTACCTACTGCATCATTCCGTATTCAAGAGGAAGATTTCGTTCAAAGCCTATCAATAAGCTGAAAGAAGAAGCTGAAAAGCTTGCTGCATCGGGTTATCAGGAAATCGTCCTTGTCGGTATAAACCTATCATTTTATGGTATAGAATACAAACTTCGGCTTGCAGATGCAGTTGAAACAATATGTGCGGTCAATGGCATAAAACGAGTTCGTCTCGGATCTCTCGAACCTGAAATGATTAATGATGAAGATATACGCAGACTTGCCGCACAGCCGAAATTCTGCCCGCAGTTCCACCTTTCGCTCCAAAGCGGCTGTGATAAAACGCTGAAAGAGATGAACCGCCGATATACAACAGCCGACTATGCTGAACTTGTGCAAAAGCTTCGTGACAACTTTGATAACTGTGCTATAACCACCGATGTAATGGTCGGTTTTCCGAATGAAACCGAAGAAGATTTTAAGCAATCGGTAGAATTTGTCAAAAAAATCAATTTTGCAAAAGTCCACGTTTTCCCATATTCGCAGCGAAAAGGCACTCCTGCCGCCGTTTTTGAAAATCAGATACCGACCCCACAAAAAAATATCCGCGCAAAGATAATGTCCGAAGCTGCCGAGGAATCACGTCAAAAATTCCTGCAAAGCCAGTCAGGACTTACTTTTCCCGTACTTTTCGAGCGTGAAAAAGCTGATAAAATTCCCCACGGATACACGCCTAACTACACTTTGGTAAAAATTTTTACAAAAAATTTAGGAAAAAGTTTGCGTAATCAGATTTTTTATGTTAAAATAGAAAGGATAGAGAATGATTATTGTGTTGGCGAGATCGTATCGGAACAATGATCAGCTCAAAAGGTTGTCCGCAAAGCCGTATGAAGTCAGCTTTACAGCCTGCACTATGAAAGAATTTACCTGCTGCAGCCATAAAGCCGTCCCAAGGGGTAACGGGGTCACCAAATAAACAGAATTTAAGGAGCGTAAACTATGTCTGTATTTCGTATCTATGTTGAAAAGAAGCCTGAATTTGCTGTTGAAGCAAAGAATCTTCTTGCCGATGTCAAAACGGCTCTCAGACTTGATAAGCTGAGAAACATCAGGATCCTTAACCGTTATGACGCAGAAGGTCTTTCCGAAGCTGATTTCAAGCTTGCAATCGGAAATGTATTCTCCGAGCCTGCCGTTGACACCACAAGCGCAAAGCTTCCCGAGCTTGGTGAAAATGAAAGCGTTTTTGCCGTTGAGTATCTCCCCGGTCAGTTCGACCAGAGAGCAGATTCCTGCGAACAGTGTATCCAGATCCTAACACAGGGCGAACGCTGCAAGATCAAAAATGCAAGAATTTACATCGTTGACGGTAAGCTTTCCGCAAGCGAATTGTCTGCGCTCAAAGCATATATCATCAATCCCGTAGAAAGCCGCGAAGCTTCTCTCGACGAGGTTGCCACACTTGCTACAGAATATGATATTCCGACAGAGGTTGCAACTCTCGAAAACTTTATCTATCTTGGCGAAGCAGAGCTTGTTGACTTTATTTCCAAGTACGGACTTGCTATGGATCTTGACGATATTAAATTCTGTCAGAAATATTTCAAGGAAACCGAGAAGCGTGATCCAACTATCACTGAGATCCGTATGATCGATACATACTGGTCTGATCACTGCCGTCACACCACATTCTCGACCATTATCGACAATGCAGAGATCAACGCTGACTATATCAAAAAGACTTATAACGAATACCTTAATGCAAGAGAAGAACTCGGCAGAACAAACAAGCCTATCACTCTTATGGACATTGCAACGATCGCTGCAAAGAAGCTGAAAAAAGACGGTATTCTCAAAGATCTCGATGAATCCGAAGAGATCAATGCCTGTTCCGTTCAGATCAAAGTCGATGTTGACGGCGATCTTCAGGACTGGCTCCTTATGTTCAAGAATGAAACACATAACCACCCAACAGAGATCGAACCTTTCGGCGGTGCAGCTACCTGCCTCGGCGGTGCTATCCGTGACCCGCTTTCAGGACGTTCCTACGTTTATCAGGCAATGCGTGTAACCGGCGCAGCAAATCCACTTGTCCCCGTTGAAGATACTATCCACGGCAAGCTTCCGCAGAGGAAGATCACTGTCGGCGCAGCAAACGGATACAGCTCTTATGGCAACCAGATCGGACTTGCAACAGGTCACGTTTCCGAAGTTTACCACCCCGGCTATGTTGCAAAGCGTCTTGAAATAGGTGCGGTTATCGCAGCAGCACCAAAGGATAATGTTATCCGTGAAGTTCCCGAACCGGGCGATGTAGTTATTCTCCTCGGCGGAAGAACGGGACGTGACGGCTGCGGCGGCGCAACAGGCTCTTCCAAGTCGCACACCGAAGCTTCACTTGAAACCTGCGGCGCAGAAGTTCAGAAGGGTAATCCTCCCGTTGAAAGAAAGCTCCAGAGATTGTTCAGAAATCCCGAAGTTACGCACATGATAAGACGCTGCAACGACTTTGGTGCAGGCGGTGTTTCCGTCGCAATCGGCGAGCTTACAGACGGCCTTATCATCGACCTTAATGCTGTTCCGAAGAAATATGACGGTCTTGACGGTACAGAGCTTGCTATTTCCGAAAGCCAGGAACGTATGGCTGTTGTTGTACGCAAAACTGACGCTGATAAATTTATTGCAGAAGCAGAAAAGGAAAACCTCGAAGCAACACTCGTTGCTGTTGTTACAGAAGAACCTCGTCTTAAGATGAACTGGAACGATAAGACTATCGTTGACCTTTCAAGAGAATTCCTTAACTCGAACGGTGCAGAAAAGCACACCGATGTTGCTGTTCCGCTCCCTGTTACCTCACAGCTCAAAACCTATACTGACTGTGCAGACAGCTGGGAAGCTCTTATGACAAATCTCAATGTTTGCTCGCAGAAGGGACTTGTTGAGCGTTTCGACTCGACGATCGGCGCAGGCACAGTTCTTATGCCTTACGGCGGCGCATATCAGCTCACACCAACTCAGGCAATGGCTGCAAAGATCCCTGTTCTCAAGGGTGAAACAAATACTTGCTCTATCATGGGTTGGGGCTTTAACCCGTATGTAAGCGATAAGAGCCCATACCACGGTGCAATTGCCGCTGTTATTGAATCCGTTGCAAAGATCGTTGCAGCAGGCGGCAGCTACAAGAGATGCTGGCTAACATTCCAGGAATACTTTGAAAGAACTCAGAATAATCCTACACGTTGGGGCAGACCTTTTGCAGCACTTCTCGGTGCATATAAAGCACAAATCGAACTCGGCTGCGGTGCTATCGGCGGCAAAGACTCAATGTCGGGTACATTCGAGAACATTGACGTTCCTGCAACGCTCGTTTCCTTTGCTGTTTCCACCGGCGACAGCAAGTCCATTATCTCGCCTGAATTTAAAAAGGCAGGAAATAAGGTTATCCTTATCACTCCCGAATATGACGAAAATAATCTTCCTAAATTTGAAAGTATCCGCAGCTGCTTTGAAAGAGTTGAAAAGCTTATTGCAGACGGCACTGCTGTTTCAGCTTGGGCAGTCGGATTCGGCGGCGTTGCAGAAGCTGTTGCAAAGATGTCACTCGGCAACAGGATCGGTTTCCGCTTTGATAAGAAGCTTTCCGAAGATACACTCTTCTACTCCAAGTATGGCTCATTTGTAATTGAACTCAACGGTGATCCTTTCACAGTTGAAAATGTTATCGGCGAAACTATCAGCGAATACAAGATCGACTGCAAGGGTTATACTGTTGATATGGCAGCACTTCAGAAAAAGTGGGAAGACAAGCTTGAACCTATATTCCCCTGCAATATCAAAACAACAGACAAACCTGCAAAGGTATTCACCTATACAGCAACAGAAAGAGCAAAATCAAATATTCACGTTGCAAAACCTCGTGTTCTTATTCCTGTATTCCCGGGAACAAACTGCGAATATGATACTGCAAGAGTATTTGAACGTGCAGGTGCAGTCCCCGAAGTTGTAGTAATAAAGAACCTTTCGACAGCAGCACTTGAGGACAGCGTTGCTTATGTTGAAAAGGCTATCAAGAATTCTCAGATCATTATGATCCCGGGCGGCTTCTCGGGTGGTGACGAGCCTGATGGTTCAGGTAAGTTCATCACAGCATTCTTCCGCAACCCACGCATCAAGGACGCAGTTCATGACCTTATGGATAATCGTGACGGACTTATGCTCGGTATCTGCAACGGTTTCCAGGCTCTTATCAAGCTCGGACTTGTACCGTTCGGACACATTGTTGATATGAAGGACGACTCCCCTACACTTACATTCAACACGATCGGTCGTCACCAGTCAATGATGGTAAACACAAGAATCGCTTCAAACAAATCTCCGTGGCTCGCAGGCTGTGAAACAGGTGATATCCATAGAATTGCAATTTCACACGGTGAAGGTCGCTTCGTTGCTTCGGAAGAGCTTATCAAGCAGCTTGCTGATAATGGACAGATCGCAACACAGTACGTTGACCTTGAAGGCAATCCTACAATGGATATCCGATTCAATCCTAATACTTCCATTGATGCGATCGAAGGTATCACATCACCTGACGGACGTATCCTCGGTAAGATGGGACACAGCGAACGTATCGGACGTGACATATCCAAGAACGTTTCCGGTGAAAAGGATCAGAAAATCTTTGAAAGCGGCGTTGCTTACTTTGGCTAATATATCCGCATAGATACAAAAAGACTGGCTGTTTCAATTAACAGCCAGTCTTTTTTATTCAAAATATTTAGCTTCACCAAAATCTACCGAATGAGTTATCGGATCATAATTCAGATCAGTAACGTTATCCGGAAAAATAAAATATTCATTTCCATAACAGATTGGAATAAATTCGTATGAATCGATTATGATCTCTTCTGCATTTGTGTAAAGTTCAGTAGCTTTACCAAGATTTTCAGCTTTTGAAATTTGTGCAGCTGCTCCTGCAACGGCATACCTTGTATTTGGAGTAATTAAATCATTATTAGAAGAAAGACGATCCAAAAAGCCACCTGCTGTCCCGCTTTCTGATTGTATCTCTACCAAAGCAATATCATAATTTCCGTTTGAAAGCTTTAACTGATATTCATTCTCCGATACAACCTCAACGCCACAGTAAAATTCAAGATTTTGCTGCCATTGCTCTGTGACGCTTGAAATGAGTGCTGTTTCCCCGAAACTTTCCGGTACAGTAATCTTTAATCCATCTATGGAAACAAAATTATTTGCTTTAAGTTCATTATTCCATAGTGACAAGGCTTTTCCCTTGTCATATAAATTAAAGCCTTCATCAGAAACAAGCTCACGATATTTTCTTCCTGCAACCGATACTCCCAAGGGAATAATTCCGCAGCCAGATACATAATCGTGATTTTGCGATTCAACTCTGACGAATGATGAAGAAAGAGCTTCTCTTATTGATTTTGAAGCAAGGTACTTGGAATTAGTATTGAAAATTAATCCGTATGTCTTAGTCGCATAGCTTTCATATCGTTTTTTTTCAAAAATCTTTTTATCATAATTTGAAACAACCGTGCAATCAATATCCCCCGCTAAAAAATCTGACATATTCGAATCTGTTCCTTTTTTTATAAAGAAATTCAAGCTGTATGGATATGTAAAATAATTCTCGGAATTTGACTTATTTCGCCGCAGTATCATATAGTTATTATCCCAATATGGGTCATAATTCCACTCTTTGAGATAGAACGCACCGTTTGATGCTGTAGTTTCTGCCGATAAGCCGTATCTTCCCTTTGTAAACTCAAAAAATGCTTTACTGCAAGGTTTTGCACCTGTCAACGTAAGCTTTTCCAGAAGGTCAAAGCAAGGATATTCAAGTTCGATCTGTAAAGTTTTATCACTTGTCGCAGTTACGCCCAGTTTTTCCTTTGAAAGACTGTCCTTTGACACAGCTTCTGCATTTTTTATACATAAAAAATCGTCAATATATGGTGAAAAAAGTGCCTCGCTGTCATAAATGCGCTGAAAAGCAAAAACGAAATCATTGGCTGTAAGCTTTTCTGTGAAATCGGCTGCCGACTCCCAATAGATATCATCTTTCAGTTCAAACGTATAAACCAAGCCATCGTCGGAAATTGTATAACTTTTCGCCGCATCAGGCTGAATACTGCCGTCCGCCCCTTTTTTTACAAGCCCACTCATAATGTTTTCAATAACCATTATTGATGACTCATCACTTGCGAGCTGTGGGTCAAGATTCTGCGGATTGCTCGATAAATTGTATTTAAAAGTATGCCCTGAACCATCATCTTCTTCACAGCCTGTAAAAATCGCCGGAACATTCAGGATCATTACAGCTGTTATCAAGATATTCCAAAATTTTCGCTTTGCCAATTGAAAACTACTCCCTTAAACAAATTCTTCTATAATCATATCATTTTATTGAAGAATTTGCAATACTATTTTCCCAAAAGCATAAAAAAGCCGCTTGGAAATTCGATCCAAGCGGCTTTTTTCAGCTTAAATTGAGATTACTTAGTGCCAGCCATGCTTGCAACTTCTTCTGCGAAGTTGTCAACCTTCTTCTCAACGCCTTCGCCTCTCTCGAAACGAACATAATCAACAACCTTGATCGAGCCGCCGAGAGCCTTAGCTGCGTTATCAACATACTGCTTAACAGTCATCTTATCATCCTTAACGAATGCCTGATCGAGAAGGCAGTTTTCAGAATAGTACTTGCCAACCTTACCCTCAGCGATCTTAGCCTTTACCTGTTCAGGCTTGGAAGCCATCTTAGGATCTTCAGCCATCTGAGCCATGATGATAGTCTTTTCATTTTCAAGCACAGAAGCAGGAACAGATGCTTCATCGAGGTATGCAGGGTTCATAGCCGCAACCTGAAGTGCGCAGTCCTTACCAACTTCAAATACCTTATCAGCAGCAAGGTCAGTATCAAGCTTGACCATTACGCCGATGCTTCCGCCGCCGTGAACGTAAGGAACGAGTGTACCCTCAAATCTCTGGAAACGACGGATAACCATATTTTCTCTGATCTTGATGAAGAGATCCTGAAGAGTTTCTTCAACAGTCTTGTCGCCGCCGCTGATAACTGTTGCCTTGAGAGCGTCAACATCAGCAGGGTTCTTTTCGATTACAGTCTTAGCAACTGCTGCAACGAATGCTTTGAATTCGTCATTGTTAGCAGCGAAGTCTGTTTCAATATTTACTTCAACAACTGCGCCAACGTTGCCTTCAACAACAGAAGTTACGATACCTTCTGCAGCAACTCTGCCACTCTTCTTAGCCTGTGTAGCAAGACCCTTTTCACGAAGAATGGTAACAGCCTTTTCTGTGTCGCCATCTGCTTCTTCAAGAGCTTTTTTACAATCCATCATACCAACGCCGGTAGCTTTCATAAGGTCTTTGATTTCTGCAATAGATGCCTTTGCCATTTTAATTCCTCCAAATATTTATAGTATAACCGTTTACGGTCAAATAATCTAATTAGGGCAGACATAATTATAAATTGTGTCTGCCCGAAAATGCGGAATAAATTATTCAGCAGCTGCTTCTTCGTCCTTTTCTTCAGCAGCAACAGCTTCCTGTGTACCCTGTCTGCCTTCAATGATTGCGTCAGCCATTGCACCGGCAATAAGCTTTACAGCTCTGATAGCATCATCGTTACCGGGAATTACATAGTCAACATCGTCAGGATCACAGTTTGTGTCAACGATTGCAACTACAGGGATACCAAGCTTCTTAGCTTCGGAAACAGCGATCTTTTCCTTACGAGGATCAACTACAAAAAGCGCACCCGGAAGCTTATCCATTGTCTTGATACCGCCGAGGAACTTTTCGAGCTTTTCGATCTCGAGTTCGAGCTTAACAACTTCCTTCTTAGGGAGAAGGTTGAATGTGCCGTCTTCCTGCATCTGGTGGAGCTGTTCAAGTCTCTTGATTCTTCTCTGAATGGTCTTGAAGTTGGTCATCATACCGCCAAGCCATCTTGCATTTACATAATGAACATTAGCTCTGATAGCTTCTTCCTTAACGGAATCAGCAGCCTGCTTCTTAGTTCCTACGAAAAGAACTGTGTCGCCGTTTGCAGCAACTTCACGAACAAAATTGTAAGCTTCGTCAAGCTTCTTTACAGTCTTCTGAAGATCGATAATGTAAATACCGTTTCTTTCCGTAAAGATGTAAGGTGCCATTTTAGGATTCCATCTTCTTGTCTGGTGACCGAAATGTACACCGGCTTCAAGAAGCTGCTTCATTGATACTACGCCCATGATTTTTTCCTCCATATTGGTTTTAAAATTTTATAACCTCCGCCCGACTTAGCTTAACATAAACTCAGATAAACTCCAAGCACCAACCGTTAAAAGTACGGACGTGCGAATTACTTAAATATTATATCATATTCTTTCCAAAATTACAATATCAAGCGCACTATTTATTTGCACAAACTTTTTGCTTTTACATCAATCGTTTTTGGCGATATTGTTTCATTTGTCGAAATAAGAATCGTATCTGTACCTATTATCTCAATATCACGGCATTTTATGACCACATCGTCATCTCTTCCGAAAAAGCCAAAGAAGTGCCCTCTGCCGTATATAACAAGGGATTTCACCGTAAGGCTCTCCGCATCGAATTCAATGTCATCAACATACCCGATCTTGCTTCCGGAGCGGATGTTTATTACTTCCTTGTTCCGTATATCATTCAATGTGTATTTCATTTCGCACGACCTTTCCATACTTTATATAATAGTATGGAAAGGACTGCTTGTTCTATGCTTTATTTCAGTTCGATTATTGTTACGCCGTCCTCGCCCTCACCAAAAAGTCCCGGACGGAAACTCTTTACAGACGGGTGTGATTTCAGATGCTTCTGTATTCCAGCACGAAGAACTCCCGTTCCCTTTCCGTGGATAACAGTGATGATACCTGCGCCCGAAAGAACTGCATTGTCGATGAACATATCAAGTTCATGAATACCCTCATCGACCGCACAGCCACGAATATCAAGTTCAAGCGACGGCTTTCTCTGAAGCTTACTCTGAACACCTGCTTTGGAAACTCTCTTGTTCTGAACAGTGACTTTAGGTTCGTTTTCGATAAGTCTTAGCTTGCTGACATTGACCTTTGTTTTCATAATTCCAGCCTGAACAAAAACATTTCCGCTGCTGTCCGGGTCACTTGCAAGAATACCCGTTTTATCGATATCAAAAATAAGAACCTTGTCACCGCGCTTCAACGGACGGGGAAGCTTGTATTCCTTGCGTTCACGCTGCTGAACGGGATTTGCCGTATCATACATCTTGCCCATTGCGGATTTCTGACGGGATTTTGCACTTGCAAGGTCAGCTTTGTTCTGCTGTTTGCGCATATCTTCAAGCTGACTGAGAAGCTCATCAGACTGCATACGGCAGCTCTCAACGATCCGCATAGCCTGAACTCTTGCCTTTTCAAGCTCCCCTGCTTTTTTCTCATTAAGCTCATCAAGTTCTTTTTCAAGCTGTGCAGTTTTTTCAGCCTGCTCGTTTTTAAGCTTCGTAAGCTCTTTATTCTGGTTTTCAAGGTCAATTCGTGCTTTTTCAAGATTTGCAACAACTTCTTCAAAGCGCTGATTTTCCGATGAAACAAGCGACTTTGCTCGGTCGATGATACCCTGCGGAACGCCGAGCTTTGACGAAATAGAAAAAGCATTCGATTTACCCGGAGAACCGATTATAAGCCGATATGTCGGCTGCATCGTTGCGGTATCAAATTCACACGAAGCATTTTCTATGCCCTTTGTTTCAATGGCAAAAAGCTTCAATTCCTGATAATGCGTTGTAACAAGAAGCTTTGCTCCCTTAGCTATCATATCTTCAATGATTGAAACAGCGAGCGCAGCACCCTCAACAGGGTCAGTACCCGAACCAAGCTCATCAAGCAATATAAGTGAACGGTCATCAGCCGCTTCAAGTATCTGCACAACGCTGCTCATGTGTGACGAGAACGTCGAAAGGCTCTGTTCGATGCTCTGCTGATCGCCGATATTTACAAGAATATGTTCAAATACGGAAACTCGGCTGCCGTCCGATGCGGGTATCATAAGTCCGCACATTGCCATAGCAGTAAGAAGTCCCGTTGTTTTAAGAATGACCGTCTTACCGCCCGTGTTAGATCCTGTAACGATAAGCGCCTGATAGTCCTCGCCAAGCTTTATATCGACAGGAACGACCTTATCCGCAGCAATAAGCGGGTGGCGGGCCTTTTTAAGATCGGTGATACCGTCATCGGAAATGGCAGGGATACAGCCTCTCATCTTTGCGCCGAGGTTAGCTTTTGCAAAATACAAATCAAGCTCCGCACAGGTTTCATAATCGGCGGAAAGCGACTCTGCACAGTAAGAACAATCTCCCGAAAGCTCCGCAATAATGCGCTCTATCTCTTCTTTTTCACGGCTTTTGAGAATTTTGATATCATTGTTAGCTTCAACGACCGACATCGGCTCAATGAAGTATGTCGAACCCGTTGCAGATGTTGCGTGAACCAATCCCGGGACACTTCCCTTATGTTCCGCCTTTACAGGAAGAACATAACGTCCATCACGGATAGTAACGATATTTTCCTGCAAGGATTTCTGGACCTCGGAATTGCGCACAAGCTTATCAAGACTTTCTCTGATCTTAACACCAGCCTGCGCTATCTTTCTTCTGATATCCGCAAGCTCATGGCTTGCCATATCTGATATCTCATCTTCGGAAAGAATTGAATTTTTTATCTTATCTTCAAGAAAATTATTCGGTGAAAGTGATGAAAACAGTTCACAAAGAGTTGTGTCCTTTTCTTCAACAGACTTATACCAGTCAGAAATTATCCTTACCTGATAAAGCATCTGTCCGATGTCGATAAGCTCACGGAGCGAAAGGCTTGCTCCCGATGAAGCTCTGCGAAGCGAACCTCTTATATCCTTAAATGCCGTAAAACCCGGCGTTCCGTATTTTACAGAAAGCTCAAATGCGTCCTCGGTTTTCTTCATCTCTTTTTTAACTTTTTCAAGATCTGTGCAAGGAGAAAGAGCAAGTGCCATTTCTTTCGTGCGTGAATTTGATGCTTCGTCCGAAAGCATCTCTAAAATTTTATGTAATTCAAGTGACTTATAGTAGTTATTCATGATGTTTGACCTTTCTCAAAGGGGTTGCATATCTCATGGTAGTAATTCAGAGATCTGAACGTTCTGCCGAACTGAGTATAGATGTATTTTTCCGTAACCTCATTCACTTTCGCCAAAGCCTTATCAGAAATACGGAAATTGAACAGCTTATCTATCGGAGAAAGCGCAATATGTTGAAGTGCTTCAAACTCGGCGTGGCTGAGCTTTACACGGTAGTAGCTTTCTTCAAGCTCTTTTTCACGAAAATGATATTCGCAGTAAAAGCGTGACTTATCGATGATAAAATACATCGGGTCAGCTTCGTAATCATAGCATATCCGACAACCGATAAGCTGCGGAACAAGACCTATTTCCGTAACGAACCGAAGTTCAAAAACGCTTTTTATGAATTCGCAGCTTCGCTGATCTGTATTAAGAAAGTACAGACAATTGAGCATAAGCCGCATTATATCGTGTTCATGTTTTCTACTCGTTGCAAGCACAGCGTGACGTGCAAGCTCTCCGAAATAACATACAAGCGAAAGCTTTTTTATATCAAGCCGAAGATTGTAAAAATCGTGCTTTACTTCGCTGCTGTCAAGATAATATTTGTCGTTGCTCATTCTAAGACAAAACGTTGAATAGGCAAAAAGCTGCGTTGCGGCGTGGTTCTTTGAAGTTATCTTCTTTGAGCCTTTCGCCGAAACTTCAAGCGTTCCATAATTTTCGGTGAGTATGCTTATATATTTGTCATTCTCACCAACGCATCTTTCAAGGACAACTATCCCGTCGACCGTCAGCATTGATGCCATATTCTTTCATCTCGCTTTCATTTGTGCAGATATTGCATTATCCGAAATCTGACCGCAAAAATGCGGTTCTTCGGCGGATATGCCTGAATAACCATATTCCGCAGAATTGCCGCACTTGTAAATTCCTTTATATTTTAAATAGTCGGCGATATTGCCGCTTCTGACAAATTCGTCCCAAAGTATATCTTTTTCATCGTTCATAATACAGCCCCGCTTTCGGAAAACTACATTATGATTATGCCCTCTTGGAACTTAATTATCAGAGGTATTATTTGAAAGTCCGAAGCTTCTTATCATAGCTTCGCTGTTGCGCCAATCTTCCTTGACCTTTACCCAGCACTGAAGATTTACTTTTATCTCAAAGAATTTTTCAAGGTCTTCTCGTGCATACTGTCCGATCTTTTTAAGCATTGCGCCGTGCTTTCCGATTATCATTCCCTTGTGTGAATCTCTTTCACAGAATATAACAGCTGAAATGTCAAGTATATCCTCACCCGAAGAATCCGTTCTCTCGCTCATCTGCTCAACTGTAACGGCAATTCCGTGAGGGACTTCATCATGCATAAGGCGGAGTATCTTTTCACGGATAATTTCGGCCGCAAGTACACGCTCAGGCTGATCTGTAAAAGAATCATCAGGAAAATAATGCGGACCTTCGGCAGCATATTTCTTGGTTTCTTCCCATACGATATCAATACCGTCATTGCGAACAACACTTATGGGAATAACGCTCTTGAAATCATACAATGCCGAGAATTCAGCTATTTTCAAAGCTACCTTTTCCTTGTCGGGAAGCAGATCTATCTTGTTAAGTATGAGAATAACATTATCTTTTTTGTGAAAACTGTTTATTATTCTCTTATCAATGTCATTAATGGCTTTTGAAGCATCTGCTACCATAAGAATAAGGTCAACATCGGTAACGGAATCCTTTACAGCCTTGTTCATACTCTCCCCGAGCTTATTTTTGGCTTTCTGCACGCCCGGAGTATCCATAAAAACATACTGTGCTTCGTTTTTCGTAACAATGCCCGTGATCCTTGTACGTGTTGTCTGCGGTTTGGAGCTTATAGCTGCTATCTTCTCCCCTACAAGTGCATTCAGAAGTGAAGATTTACCGGCATTTGCGCGTCCTACGATAGTGATAAACTCAATCTTTGTATTCATAATCCGTTCCTTTTATCATTCGCCGTCATTTACAAAAGTTGCATCTCTTGAAATGCCGAGCGAATCAAGAATGATCTCTTCCTTTTCGTGCATCTTGGCAGCATCAAGCGGTGATGTTTCATGGTCGTAGCCAAGAAGATGAAGCATTGAATGTACAGTGAGGAAACCGACCTCCCTTTCAAGGGAATGACCGTAAATATGTGCCTGCTTAACAGCAGTTTCCATAGAAATAACTACATCTCCAAGCAGATATGCGCCTGTTTCATTATTGAGATCGTAAACACCGTTTTCGCCCAAAGGAAACGAAAGAACATCGGTGGATTTATCCTTGTTTCTGTAAACACGGTTGAGCTTGCGTATCTCCGCATTGTCCACAAAGGAAACGCTAACCTCGGCAGCACCGGGGAATTTTTCCGTAGTCAGAACAGCCTGACAGCACTTTCTTACAAGAAGTCTAAGACCTACGGGGATCTTTACTTCACGCTGATTGTTTCTTATCATTACCTTGACCTTTGCCATAAAAATCATTTCCTTTCTGTATTTCTTTCCCTTTTCTGTTCGCTTGCCTTTTCATAAGCTTTGATAATATCCTGCACAAGCTTATGACGGACAACGTCTTTTTCTGTAAAATGCATTACTGCAATATCATCAACATTTTTGAGTATCCTCATCGCATCGATAAGTCCCGATTTATTGCTGTCGGGTAAGTCTATCTGCGTAATATCACCCGTTATGACCATTTTGCTGTTGAAGCCAAGTCTTGTAAGGAACATTTTTATCTGCTCACGGGTTGTATTCTGTGCTTCGTCGAGAATTATGAATGAATCATCGAGCGTTCGTCCTCGCATATATGCAAGCGGAGCGACTTCGATAGTTCCCTTTTCCATGTGTTTTGCAAAAGTATCAGCGCCAAACATATCAAAAAGCGCATCGTACAGCGGTCTTAAATAAGGATCGACCTTGTTCTGAAGATCACCCGGAAGGAAACCAAGCTTCTCTCCTGCTTCAACAGCAGGTCTTGTGAGAATTATCTTGTTTACCTCGTGCGCTTTAAAAGCCTTGACCGCCATTGCCACTGCAAGATAAGTCTTACCCGTTCCCGCAGGTCCGACACCCATTACGATAGTGTTTTTTTCAATAGCTTTTACATAGTTTTTCTGACCGAGTGTTTTAGCCTTAACGACCTTTCCACCCGATGTAACGCATATACCGCCGTCAGCAAGCTTTACCGCCTGTTCCGACTCGCCCTCATCAACAAGAGAGCTTACATATCTAATGCTTTGTTCATTTATCGTTTCACCTTTTTTTATAAGGTCAAGCATAGTCTTAACAGCAGCTTCCGCACGGCGCACACCGTCCTCCTCACCGCTTATCCTGATATCCGTTCCTCGGCTGAGAACAGCAACGCCGTACTGCCGCTGGATAAAATTTATATTTTCATCGAAACTTCCGAAAAGTGCGCTTATCTCGTCAACATTGCTGACCTGAATAACACGCTCTGCCATAAAGTCACCTCAGATAGAATAATTTTTTCGCCAGTATTTATTTTAACACAAAAAATAATAAAATAAAAGTATGAA
>UQQA01000010.1 GCA_900543105.1 uncultured Ruminococcus sp.
TATTAAAATAAAGTAAACAGTTATTATAAGGAAGTGAACCCGTTAGTTATGATAAATCCTGATGAATGCCCATACTTTCTCAATGATTTTTTCACATATCAGCGTGTGGTTTTGCTGAAATCCGAGAAAACGATAGAAGCATATTACATTGATCTGCGGGTATTCCTGCGATATTTAAAGGTAAAAAAGGGCGCTGTTTCCAAAAACACGCCGTTTAAAAATATTGATATTTCCGATATTCCGATAGAATATATAAAGTCGCTGACGAAGCTTGACATTCTGCAGTATCTTAACTATGTCGCTGCCGAGCGCAACAATTCGGCAAAAACGAGACACAGAAAGCTTGCTTCGATACGGCTGTTTTTCAGATGTATGTACCGCGATCTCGGACTTATCGATTCCGATCCCGCAAAGGATGTTGACTATCCGAAAATGCCCGATCATCTCCCGAAATTTTTAACGCTTGACGAAAGCATCAATCTGCTTGAAAATATGAACACCGATGACCCGTTTTACCTGCGTGATTACTGTATTGTGACACTTTTTATAAACTGCGGAATGCGTCTGAGCGAGCTTGTCGGACTGAATATGCAGGATGTAAATCTTGATGAGCGTTCGATGCGCCTGCTCGGAAAGGGCAACAAGGAACGCATCATTCACATAAATGATGCGTGTGCCGATGCCATAATCACCTATCTTCCTACCAGAAAACAGTCCGATAAAGAACCCAATGCGCTCTTTTTGAGCAAGCAGGGTTCAAGGCTCTGCAACAGACGGGTTGAGCAGATAGTTGACAACGCTCTGCGCGACAGCAATCTTGACCACCGCGGATTTTCTACACATAAGCTTCGCCACACTGCCGCAACACTGATGTATCAGCACGGCAATGTCGATCCGCTCATGCTCAAAGAAATACTCGGCCACAAAAGCATTTCAACGACCGAAATTTATACGCATATCTCAAACGAGGGGCTAAAGCAGGCAATGGACGCTTCTCCCCTTGCAAATATCAAGAACAAAAACAAACCGCCCAAGGAATGATTTTTCCTCGGGCGGTCATTTTTAGCTGTCGCTGTCGTCTTTTTTTATCCGAAAGATTATCCGAAAAATGTTTGCGAGCATTTTAGGACTTTTGATAACTACGACTTTCATAATATCTCCTCCAAACTTTAGTTTGGTATATATTATGCTTAAGTCGGAAAAATGGTTACAAAATCTCCTTTTTTGAGTAGATTATGAGGACTTTTCCCTTTGAAAGCTCAATTTCTGCATATTCCTTTACAAATTCATTGCTCACACCGAGCGGAAAGCTTCGTGCAATGACCGAATCCTGCAATTCGTATTTCGTTCCGCTTATAGAAACCACTGATTCATCTGTAAGCGACAAAACTGAAAAATAGCAGTTTTTGTCAGCCTTATATCTGCTTTTTCCAACGCCTTTGATATAAACGGCGTTGTTTTCATCGAAAATTGTACCGAAAACACCATGCTCATAAATATATTCAAGCGTTTGAAGTGCCGCTATCGTATGGTCGAACCTGCCGCCCGTTGCTCCGAGAATAAAAATTTTATCAAAACCGAGCGAAAGAGCTTTTTTTACTGCAATCATAAGGTCGGTATCGTCTTTTTCGGGTTTAAAGCGAACTATCTCGCAATTGTATTCGGTCGGAACTTCACAGCTGTCAAAATCGCCCATAATAATATCGGGTTCAACGCCGAAGCCTTTCAGATGAGAGATACCGCTGTCAGCCGCGATGATGAAAGCATCATTTGGTATCTTTATGAAACTGTAATTTTCAATTTTTGCTCCGCCGAAAATATAGCATTCGCTCATTTTCCGATTTTCCATTCCTTTATCTGCTTTGCTTCTTCATACATGGCAACATAGCTTTCGTGGCGTGACGACGGTATGGCTCCGCTTTTCACGGCCTCGATCACAGCACAGCCTTTTTCCTTTGTGTGCGAACAATCGGGAAAGCGGCACTTGCCAAAGTATTCTCCAAACTCATTAAAGCAGCCTGCAAGTTCGTCTTTTAAGATAATATCGTATTTATTTGTTTCAAATGTAGAAAATCCCGGTGTGTCAGCAACGAGTGCTCTGTTTTTCATCTCGAACATTTCAACGTGGCGAGTTGTGTGTCTGCCTCTGCCAAGCTTTTGGCTTATTTCGCCCGTCGCACGAACAGTATCGGTGTCAAGGTGATTGAGCAATGTAGATTTTCCAACGCCTGTATTTCCTGTAAAGGCGCAAAGCTTTCCAGCTATCTTATCATAAAGCGCTTTAAAACTGCTTTCGTCTGAATAATCTATCACAAATACCTCTGCACCCGAATCCTTATATATTTCCGTTATCGAATCATCAGCCTTTATATCCGATTTTGTAATGGCAATGAGCGGCTTTATCCCCTTGAAAACGCATATCGCAATAAATTTATCAAGGAGCAGAAAATTCGGCGATGGCTCACAGGTCGAAACCACAAATATCATATAATCGAGATTTGCAAGCGGCGGTCGGATAAGCTCGTTTTTTCTCGGCATTATCTCCGAGATAACCCCGTCCGATACAACAACTTCATCACCGACACATGGCGAGATATTCTGCTTTCGGAATATTCCTCTCGCCTTACATTCCATAATGCCCAAGGGGGACTTTACAGAATAAAGTCCCCCGATAGATTTGATTATCAATCCTTTTGTTTGATCCATAATATTAATATCCGTTCAGAAGTTCGTTCCAGAAATCTTCATCGTTAAGGTCAACGTAATCATTGTTGTCGTCCGAACCGTCATCATTGTAGTTGGGTTCTGTTTCAGTCTGTACTTCCGCAAACAGATTTCGGAGAAGTTCCTTTTCAAAGTTTGTTTCGGTAACAGTATTTTCGTCAAAATTGATCTCATATTCGCCGATAGTTGCGTTTTCATTTGTTCCGTTGTTTATCGCTTCAAGGATAATGGTTTCAAGACCGCTGCCCTTTACTGTGATAGAAACGGTTTTCGCATAAGCGATATTGTCGATCTGCTCCGTTCCGATTATCTTTCCGTTGTAGTAGCAGTTGAATGTTACCGAACCGCTGTCGATATTGCTCGGTATCTTAAATGTGATAACCGCTTCTTCTTCGGGAACAACACCCGTACTTACCGTAAGAATAATGGTTGACTTTATCGGAACAATGTTTGCTGAACCATCTTCGCCGACAGCAGGTATCGACTGTTCAATAACCGTGTTTTCAGGCTCTGCCGAATCGGATTTCATGACCTGAACGGTAAATTTATCCTTGAGGAGTTCCTTTGCCTTGTCAAGATCCTGACCAACAACATTGGGAACGATAACGTCCTGCTCCTCCGGTCCACGGCTTACATAGAGATAAACAGTTGAGCCGTATTCTGCCTGCTCATTTCGTGCAGGGTCGGTCATAATTACATAGTCCTTATCGACTTCATCATCGCATACGCTCATAATTATAACGTTGAAGCCCTCATTATTTGCAAGCATATTCTGTGCAGTTGCGGAGTCAAGACCGTAAACATTCGGTATTGAAACCATTCGGGGACCTTTGCTGACGGTTACCTTTACTTCGACCTGACCGACAAGATAATCGCGTCCCTCGGCAGGTGTCTGAAAGATGATAGCACCCTCGGGATATTCGGAAGAATATTCCTGAGATTCAACGGTTATATCGCTAAAGCTGCTTGCATAATAAGTTTTTACTTCCTGAAAACTGTAACCAACAAGATTAGGCATCTTTCCTACCTTAGTATCTTCATCGCTGAGTTTTCTAATAATAGCAAGTGCAGAAAATGCCACAACGATAATAAGGATACCGGCCGCAATAGCTGTAAGAATTACAACAAGATAGGAGGATTTTGAAACCTTTTCATCGTCCTCATAATCATCGTAATCATCATAATCCTCATCATAGTCGTCCTTTTGGGACTTGGTCTTTACCTTTGTTTTTGTCTTTGCGGCAGCGTGTTCTCCTGCCTTGTCGTGAGCGGGCTTTGAAGCCTTTTCGTTTCCTGCAGCTTCATAGGCGGCAGCGGCTCTTGAAACAGCATTTGCGTTATAATATTGTGTCTTTTCGGAAAGATATTTATATTCGAAAACAATGCTCGGATTTTTCTTGAATTCTTCAATATCCTTTATCATCTCGGAGGCGGACTGATAACGCTTTGAAGGCTCTTTCTGCATTGCACGGACAACGATCTCTTCAAGTCCCTCGGGAATGGAATCGTTGATCTCACGCGGCATCTTGGGTTCGTTCTGCATATGCATAAGCGCAACAGTCACAGGATTATCCGCATCAAAAGGCTTTACACCCGTGAGCATCTCATACATCATTACACCAACGGAATAGATATCGCTCTTTTCATCGGTGATATCTCCCCTTGCCTGCTCAGGACTGATATAATGAACAGAGCCGATAGCCTTGTCGGAGATAGTCTTTCCCTCTTCACGTGCAAAGCGCGCAATGCCGAAGTCCATGACCTTTATCTGACCGTCGGGGAAAAGCATAATATTCTGCGGCTTGATGTCACGGTGAACAATTCCTCTGTCGTGAGCATGCTGGAGCGCCTTAAGTATCTGAATGATGAAGTGAACGGTGTCCTTCCATTTGAGCACACCCTGCTGTTCCATAAATTCTTTGAGCGTAATGCCGTCGATATACTCCATAACGATAAACTGAAGCTTATCGGAGAAGCCAACATCGAATACCTTTACGATATTAGGGTGTGACAAAACAGCAATTGCCTTGGATTCGTTGCGAAAACGCCGTACGAAATCCTCATTGTCCGCAAATTCGTTTTTGAGGATCTTTACCGCGACAACTCTGTTTTCGAGAAGATCATTGGCCTTGTAAACATCAGCCATGCCGCCCACACCTATAAGTTCGGTGATCTCATAGCGGCCGTCGATCTTCTTGCCTATGTTTTTATCCATTAACTTCACTCCTGTAAAAAAATCGTACTTCATCCTTAATCCAATGAAATGCCGGTTTCCGATAAACTTTGTACAGAAACCATTATTTATTTTATGACGGCAACCGATATATTATCATTGCCGCCGTTTTCAAGCGCAATTTTTATAAGTTCTGACGGAATGTTTTCGGGTGAAGCCGAAGAAGCTATCCTAAACATATCGTCCTCACTGCAGTTGTTGGTAAGTCCGTCCGAACATAGCAGCACCGCAGTATTTTCGTCTGCGTCAAGAACAAAATAATCGGGTGAGATCATATCCTTAACGCCGACAGCCTTGGTTATGTAGTTTTTCTGTGGGTGGGTCTTCATGTCTTCGTAAGAGATCTCGCCGTTTTCGTACATACGCATAACAACAGTGTGATCCTTGGTAATAAGGTCTATCTTCTCGCCGATGCGATAAGCACGTGAATCCCCGACATTTACAACATGGACTTTATTGCCGACTTTCAACGCTATGACGCAGGTAGTTCCCATACCAGACATATTTTCGTCCGACCACGCAACATCGTAAACAACAGCGTTTGCAGTGGTCACAGCCGAAATAAGAAGATTTTTTATCGAATTATCGTCATAATCGCGGCGAAAAACCTTTGTGATGCGGTCGTAAATGACTTGAATAGCGCGTTCGCTCGCTTCACTTCCTGCATTTTCTCCGCCCATACCGTCACAGATAACAGCAAACACTGCATCATCTGCAAGAACTCCTGTACGAACTCTGTCCTGGTTTTCTTTTCGAGTCAAACCAATATTCGTATCGGAAAAAGCATACATCGCAGTATTCACCGTCCTTTCTATGATATATCAGATCTCATATTCACGCCTGAGCTGTCCGCAGGCGGCGTTTATATCAGCGCCGAGAGTGCGCCTTGTTGTAGCATTAAGTCCGCCCTTTATGAGCATTTCCTCAAATTTTTCAAGTGATTTTCTGTCTGCCTTGAAGTCGCGTTCCTTTATCTCATTTACAGGGATAAGATTAACGTGACAGTTCATATTTTTGAGCAGCTTTATAAGCCCTGCCGCATCTTCGGGCGAATCATTGACACCGTGGATAACGGAATATTCAAAGCTAATTCTTCTGCCGGTCTTATCAATGTAATCACGGCAGGCCTGCAAAAGCTCGCTGATGCAGAAACGGTTGTTTACGGGCATTATCTCGCTGCGCTTTTTATCTGTTACCGCATGGAGAGAGATAGAAAGCGTCAGTCCGAATTTATACTCCGCAAGGTCATATATCCTGTTCACAAGTCCGCAGGTAGAAAGCGAAACATGGCGCAGGCTCATATTCTTGCCCGTTTCATAAGAGAGAAGCTGTAAAAACTTTACAACATTGTCGAAGTTATCGAGCGGTTCGCCGATCCCCATAAGTACAAGACTGTCAACGTGCTTGCCGCTTTCCTTTTCGGCTGTATATATCTGCAGAAGCATTTCCGACGGAAGAAGATTTCGTTTGAAGCCTGCAATGGTCGAAGCGCAGAAACGACAGCCCATTTTGCAGCCGACCTGCGTTGAAATACAAAGGCTGTTGCCGTGCTTGTACTCCATCATAACACACTCAACGTGGTTGCCATCCGAAAGCTCATATAGATATTTTACAGTATTATCTATATGAGATTCAAGCTTTTTTACTATATTTATACTATTTATACAAAACTCTTCATCAAGTTTTGTGCGCAATGACAATGAAATATTACTCATCTTGTCAAATTCCGACACTCTTTGTACATGAAGCCACTCATATATCTGTTTTGCACGGAATTTTTTCTCGCCTATTTCTGCAAGTACCGCTTCAAGTTCTTCGAGTGAATAAGAAAGTATATCTTTTTTCAAAAATGTCACCTCATAGGTAAATATTTCAGTTTATCCTGCGTATTTTACTTATAAAAAAGCCCTCGCAATCAAAGCTTTCGGCAATTATCGAGGCTTTATATCCTCCGAAAGGAGTGCCGATATCCGTCAGGAAAGGAACTCCCTCAAAATCCTTGTTTTCTTTCAAAAATCTATCAATTACAAGTTCATTCTCTTCTTTAAGCACCGTGCAGGTCGAGTAAACAAGCTCTCCGCCGACTTTGAGATATTTTGAAGCCGTGTTCAGTATATCATACTGAATCTTCGGCAGTCCCTCAAATTTTTTCAAATCTGCATACTTTATTTCAGGCTTTGAACATATAACTCCCGTTCCGGAACAAGGCACATCACAAAGTATCTTATCAAATTTTGGAAAACTTTCGTTATAAATTTTAGCATCATTCTGTAAAGCTTTTATACTTTTCAGTCCAAGCCGTTCAGTTCCGTTTCTTATAAGCTTAACTCTTTTATCATGAAGTTCACAAGCGTAAAGCTCACATTCGTCGCCCGTTACCTCTGTAACGGTGAATGCCTTTCCACCAGGAGCGGAGCATATATCAAGAATCTTCTCACCTTTTTTCGGTTCAAGTGCCGCACAGCAAAGCTGCGATGAAAGATCCTGAACATGATAATAACCTTTTTTGAAAAGTTCGTTATTCTCAACCGAACCGAAAGGTTCTGCTTCAAGACAGTTATCAAGAAGAGTACATTTTTTTACCGAAACTCCATTCATGGAAAAATCCGCTATAAGAGTATCGCAATCGGTTTTAGTATTGTTTACACGAAGATAAAGCTTGTGTGGTTCAAGCGACCGATTCAAAAATTCCGAAGCCTTATCTTCGCCGTACTGATCTATAAGCTTCTTCGCCAGGTCAGCTGAACAGGAATATTCAACGCAGAATTTCTGTATTCTATCCTTTGGTAATGCAAATTTTTTATCATCTCTTATAAAGCTGCGAAGCACAGCATTCACAAACGGCGCTGCACTCTTTTTCCCAAGCTGCTTTACAAGCTCGACAGACTCGTTCACTGCCGCATTATCGGGAACGGAATCCATATATAAAAGCTGGTAAATTCCCATACGAAGCGTTTCAAGAATGACAGCATCAAGCTTTTGTATCGGCTTTGAACTATAAAGCGAAATTATATAGTCAAGCGTTGCTTTACGTTCGATAACACCATAGAAAAGACGTGAAATAAAAGCTTTGTCCCTCGCTGAAACATCGGAACACTGCAAAACTCCGTCGAGTGCAAGGTTTGAATATGCACTTTTTTCAAGCTTTTCAAGCAGTTCGCAAACGATCATTCTTGCAGACTTCATATCAGCTTTTCTCCTTTATAAATTTCAGCGTCTTCTGTTGTTTGAGATAAGCACTAAACGCAGAAGTGTCGTCAATGCCGAGAAAAGGGCAGCAACATAAGTCATTGCGGCAGCCGTAAGGACTTTTTTTGCCATTTTGTTCTCGTCATTTTCGAGTATATAACTTCCCTCAAGTATTCGCAATGCTCTTCCGCTTGCATTGAACTCAACCGGAAGCGTCACAAGCTGAAAAAGCACAACAGCAACATAAACGATAATGCCTATATCAATAAGGAAGCCAAGTGAACGGCTGAAAATAAGTCCGATCAGTACAAGCGGCATCGCTGCCTGCGAACCTATCTGAGCCACAGGAAGAATCGCATTTCGTATTTTTATAGGTGCATATCCGACCGAATGCTGTATTGCGTGACCCGTTTCGTGAGCCGCAACGCCGACAGCCGCAACCGATGTGCTGTTATATACAGAATCGGAAAGTCGGACAACATTCGTCCTCGGGTCATAATGGTCGGTCAGTTCTCCGCTCACACGTTCGATGCGAACGTCAAACAATCCGTTTTCATCAAGTATCTTTCGCGCAACCTCGGCAGCTGTAATGCCTCGCCTGTTGGATATCCGGCTGTATTTGCTGAATGTCGATTTAACCATACACTGTGCGACAAGCGCAAAGATCAGCGCAGGGATTACCAGAATATAGGTAGGATCATAGAACATTTAGCAGTTCTCCTTTCAGATAAAAACGATATACGTTTAAGAAAGAACTTCTCCCTTTGCTACAGGTTTACCTCGGAGATAATCAGCGGTTTTCATACGCTTGCCGCCCTCCGCCTGAATTTCAAGAAAAGTAACTGTATTTTTATCACCGCAAACGACTGTAAAGTTCTTTTCATTTACAACCGTTCCCGGCGCTGCATCCGAAGTTTCACCAGTCATCTCTGACTTGTATATTTTCAAAAACTTGCCGTTGTACATAGCTTTGGCGCATGGTGAAGACGAAAGTCCGCATATCTGTCTGTGAATTTCGGCAGCAGGGCGTGTAAAATCTATAGGGCACATATCCTTGGTTATCATCGCAGCATAGTTTGAAAGCGAATCGTCCTGAGAAATAGGTGTAATGCTGTTATCCTTTACAGCCTTGACTGTATCAAGAAGAAGCTTTGCGCCCATCTCGGAAAGCCTGTCGTGAAGTTCGGAAGCCGTTTCATTCGCCCCTATCTCTGTTTTTGCGGAAAGGAGCATATCGCCAGTGTCAAGTCCCTCCGCCATAAGCATTGTTGTAACGCCCGTTTCCTTTTCACCGTCAAGAACAACTCGCTGAATAGGAGCAGCACCACGGTACTTCGGAAGAAGTGAAGCATGAACGTTCACACAAAAATGCTTTGGAAGATCAAGTATCTCTTTCGGGAGAATCTTTCCGTAAGCAACAACTACAATAAGGTCGGGAGCAATTTCTCTCAGAATTTTGAGAGCCTGCTCTGCATCTTCCCCTTTTTTCAAGCTTGTCGGCTGATAAACGGGTATTCCGTATGACAAGGCTGTTTCCTTTACAGGAGGTGAAAGGAGCTTCATTCCCCTGCCCTTCGGCTTATCAGGCTGTGTAAATACAGCAGAAACGTTTTCGCCGCTTTCAACGAGTGCTTTAAGGCAAGGAACAGCAAAATCGGGTGTTCCCATAAAAACTATATTCATTGAGCGTTCTCCTTTTGATTATGCGTCCTCAAGATCCTTAGGGTCAACGAATTCATCAACCTTTTCAATGAAAAGATGTCCGTCAAGGTGGTCAAGCTCGTGGCAGACAGCCCTTGCGAAGAACTCTTTTGCCTTTATCTCTATCTCTTTGCCTGTACGGTCTTGCGCCTTTACAGTAACATTCATCGGACGAACTACATATCCCCACTGGTCGGGGCAGGAAAGGCAGCCTTCAATACCTCTCTGCTTACCCGATTTCTTAACGATAACCGGATTGATAAGTTCAACAAGACCGTCGCCTACATCAATAACTACTGCACGTCGGAGAATTCCGACCTGCGGAGCTGCAAGTCCAACGCCTTTTGCTTTATACATAGTTTCTGCCATATCATCAAGTAAAATACCGAGCTTTTCATCAAATTTTTCAACGGGTCTGCAATTCTTATGAAGAACATCCTCCGATTTATTTACAATGTTTCTGAGTGCCATTTTAATTCCTCCATTTTTATATGCTGCATTTTTTAAATGCTTATATCGCCGTTTATATCAATGTATGCTCTGACGTTTGCAAATTCACGAAGCTTTGAACAGCTTTTGTAAACATCGCCGATAAAGCTTCGGAAAACTGTGTTGTTTTTACATTTTATGATAATTCTGTATCTATATCTGCCGTTCAGCTTTTCGTATGTACAGCGTGACGGACCGAGAACAACAAGTGGGATCCGAATATTCTCCTTGTCAATCTTTTCTTTTAGCTTGTTTATAAAACAAACCGATGCAGTCTGCGCACAACCGTCTATCTCGGACGAAAGTTCAATAAGACAGGTATCGCAGAAAGGCGGATAGAGCAGCGTTTTGCGCATCTCTATCTCCTGACGGTAAAACTCCTCATAATCCTGCTTTGCCGCAAGGTTTATGACATAATGCTGAGGAACAAATGTCTGAATATAGGCACGTCCCTGCTTTTCACCTCTGCCGCATCGTCCTACGACCTGCGTTAAAAGCGAAAAGGTTCGTTCATAGCTTCGGAAATCTCCCGAAAAAAGCGCCTTATCTATTGATACAACACCTACAAGAGTAACATTCGGAAAATCAAGACCTTTCGCGATCATTTGAGTTCCGAGCATAATGTCATACTCGCCGTTTTCAAACGCACGGAAGTTTTTTTCATAAGCTGTCCTCGAATATGTCGTGTCAGCGTCCATTCGCAGAAGTCTTGCATTCGGAAAAAGCTTTGCAACCTCGTCCTCGACCTTTTGAGTGCCGAAGCCTGTCTGCTTTATGTGATTTCTACCGCAGTTTGGACAGACCGTTATCATATTTTCGATATGACCGCAATAGTGACACACAAGCATATTGTTGACCTTGTGATAAGTCAGCGGAACGCTGCAGTTCGGACAGGTAACAGTCTGCTTGCAGTCGCAGCAGCTTATAAAAGTATGATAACCTCTTCGGTTAAGAAGAAGAATACTCTGTTCTCCCCTGTCAAGATTTATCGAAAGCTCATCAACGAGCCGCTCGGAGAGGATCGCCGAGCTGTCATAGAAACCCTCTGTCGCAAGATCGATTATTTCAACATCGGGAAGCTTATTTTGAGAATAACGCTGTTTCATCGTAAAAAGTTTATATCTTCCCGTTTGAGCGTAATAAAAACTTTCTATCGATGGTGTAGCCGAAGCCATAAGGAGCAGAGCATTATGCGTCACACACCGCTTTTTCGCAATATCCTTTGCATTATAACGTGGTGAGGACTCGGATTTATATGTCTGTTCGCCCTCTTCGTCCATAATTATAAGCCCGATATTATCAAGATGCGCAAAAACAGCACTTCGTGTACCGACAACGATACGAGCCTTGCCTGCTTTTACACGCTTGAACTCATCGAGCCTTTGCGTAAGCGAAAGATTGCTGTGCATAACGGAAATCTTGTTTCCGAAAAGTCCCTGAAATTTTCTTACTACCTGAGGCGTGAGCGAAATTTCAGGAATGAGCATTATTACATTCCGTCCCTTATCAAGAACATATTGGATAAGCTTTATAAATACCGAGGTCTTTCCGCTGCCCGTCACTCCGTAAAGAAGCGCCGCCTCCGGCTTTCCCTCATCAATAAGAGCGGAAATTCCGTCAAATGCTTTCTGCTGTTCGTCGGAAAGAACGATATCGCTGACTTTTTCTGTTATATCAACAACAGGGTCACTGATATACTCATTTTCAAAAGCCTCAACGATGTGATTTTTTTTCAAGGTCGATATAACGCTCGCCGAAACTCCGCAGATATACGAAATTTCCTTTACCGAAGCCGCACCGCAGCCTTCAAGAAGCTCGACTACCGCCCTTCCTTTTTCGGAAACGTTAAAAGCACTGCTTTCGGCAAGATATTCTTCGGAAAGACGAAGCATTTTTACAGTATCGTCTTTCTTGCGGCGTTTTATGTCATCATTTTCAACAAGAAAACCTTTATCGACAAGTTCGGCGATATCCGCACCCTTTGCGTTCTCTATAGTTGATACATCTTCGCAGAAGTTCTTCCATACTTTTTTTGCACTGTCTGAAAGTACATCTTCCGACGGAAGTTCACCGCCGGCTGTGACGTATCTTTCCGTATAATCTACGTTAAGTCCTATCGGAATGAGCGCACGGAATGCCTCAAAATATGTGCAGAGCGTTGTTTCACGCAGCCACATCATAAGTTCAAGCATTTCATCATTCAGCGGTGGTTCTTTATCCACTACAGAACGTATCGGTTTAAAATCCGACATTTTTTCTTCGGGTGAAAGCTCTGCAGCAAAGTCAAGACGAACAACAACGCCTATTCTTTTTCGGTTGCCTTTTCCAAACGGAACGATAACTCTGCACCCCGGACGAACGATCTCTTCAAGCTCGGTCGGAACTATATATTTGTACCGTCTGTCGAAATACAGCGATGTATTGCTCACTGCGACAGCGGCAATATATTTCTCACCAGCCAAGCTTTATCCCTCCAAGTTTTAGTCTTTGGTAGCAGGAGATTTCAAAGAAGGATCTTCAACAATGTAATACTTTCTTGCAGCGAATTCTTCAACAGCCGTCTTTACAGGCTTTTGTTCAAGTATCTGCTTGTTTTCGTAAAGCTCGTCAGAGATCTCTCTTGCACGTTTTGCTACGGCGATAACTACAGAATAGTAGCTTTCACCCTTTGTTGCGATCTGTGAAATAGTTGGTCTAAGCATTTTCAAGCACCTCATCAATTAAATATTCTGAATTTTCTTTTTTTAGCTTTTGTGAATTGATTATAGAAAGCAGGTCGGAAACAGCAATTTCCAACTCGCCGTTTATCATAACATAATCGTAGTTTACAGCCTTGCGTATTTCGCCTGCAGCTTCTCCGATACGCTTTTCAATGACTTCCTCGGTTTCTGTACCGCGTTTGTGAAGTCTTCTGCGAAGTTCTTTCAGCGATGGCGGAAGAATGAAAACCGAAACAGCTTCGGGGCATTTTTCCATTACCTTTAAAGCACCCTGAACCTCTATCTCAAGTATAACATTCTTGCCCTCAGCGAGCATATCTTCGACCGGTTTTTTCGGTGTGCCGTAATAGTTTCCGCAGTAGTTCGCATATTCAAGCATACCGCCATTTTCGATAAGCTTTTCAAACTCATCTTTGGAAAGAAAATGATAATTCACACCATTAATTTCGCCCGGGCGAGGAGCTCTTGTTGTTGCCGAAACGGAGTAATAAACATTATCCTGCTTTAAAATCTCAGCAAGTACAGTACCCTTTCCGCAGCCTGACGGCCCCGAAACAATAAATAATGTACCCTTACTCATCATCGTCCACCTCATCATCATTGTCAAGTCTGCCTGCAACGGTTTCAGGCTGTACGGCAGAAAGGATCACATGGTCGCTGTCCATGATGATAACAGCTCGGGTTCTTCTGCCATAGGTTGCATCAATGAGCATTCCCTTGTCTTTTGCGTCCTGAATTATTCGTTTTATCGGAGCAGACTCGGGACTTACGATCGTAATAAGTCGGCTTGCGGAAATCATATTTCCGAAACCAATATTGATAAGCTTCATAGCGCTCTCCCATTAAATTTATTCGATGTTCTGAACCTGTTCGCGAATCTTTTCTATCTCGGATTTTAAGTCAACGACTACCTTTGTGATCTCAATATCCTGACATTTTGAGCCGATAGTGTTTGCTTCGCGGTTGAATTCCTGGATAAGAAAATCAAGCTTTCTTCCGACAGCTTCATTCATCGAAAGCATTTCCCTGCACTGATTTATATGGCTGCGCAAGCGGACAGTTTCCTCGTCAACGGCTGTCTTTTCGGAGAAGATAGCCGCCTCGGTAAGAATTCTCTGCTCGTCAACATTCGTATCCTTAAGCACCTCGGAAATTTTATCGAAAAGCTTTTTGCGATACTTTTCAGTAGTTTCGGGTGACTTCTTTTCTATTTTTTCCACAAGTCCGGTGATATAATCAAGTCTTGAAAGAATATCTTCGCGCATCTTTTCGCCCTCGGCTTCACGCATAGCAATAAATCTTTCAAGAGCCTTTTCAGCGACCGACTTTACCTCGTTCCAGACAGTTTCCTCGTCTTCTTCTATCTTTTTTACATCAAAAATATCGGGCAGACGCATAATCCTTGAAAGTGTAAGGTCATCTTCAAGACCGAGTTCTTCATTCGCCCTTCTTAAAGCTGTTATATAGCCCTTGGCAACTTCTGAATTGACTTCGATCTTTTCATCACTGACACCGTCAGACTGAATGGAAACGCCGACATCTATCTTACCTCTCGAAACCTGTCCCTGAATGAATGATTTAAGCTTTTCATCGAGGTATCCGCAGCTTCTCGGAACTCTTGACGTGAATTCATAGTATCTGTGATTGACAGATTTGATCTCAACAATGATAGTTTTACCGTCCACGGATTCAAGGCATCTTCCGAAGCCTGTCATGCTTTTTATCACAAAATCACCGCTTTATCCATAATATGTTTGCCGAAAAAAGCACTTTGCCCTTAATCAGCTTTTCATATCATTATAACATATTTTCGGTTCAAAATCAAGTAGTACAGAACAAAAAAGAGCCGATTTCTCGACTCTTTTTGTAAATGTCATTTGTCAGATCAGACCGGATGAACCTTGGAAGCCGCATCAGCATGTCCGTCAATGCCGTACTTTGCATTTCTTCTTGCTTCAAAGAATTTAGGTGCAACCTTCGGGAACATTGCGTATGTGAGAACATCTTCTTCCTGTTCGATCCATTCTGCACACTCTTCACGGAGCTTATCAAGCTCAGGTTCGAGGAGGTCAGCAGGACGGCAGGTAATAGCTTCCTCGCCCTTGAGGATCTTATCCTGGAATTCCTTGGAGATTGCAACAGGAGTTTTACCGTATTCGCCCTTAACAAGTCCCTTGAATTCCTTAGTAACTGTCTTGTAGCGTTCGCCGTTGATAACGTTGAACACAGCCTGTGTACCAACGATCTGGGAAGTAGGAGTTACGAGAGGAGGCATACCGGAATCGGCACGAACCTTAGGAACTTCCTTAAGAACTTCAACAAACTGATCTTCCTTACCTGCCTGCTTGAGCTGTGAAAGGAGGTTGGAGAGCATTCCGCCCGGAACCTGATACATAAGAGCGTTTGTATCTGTAGCAAGCATCTTAGGATCAAGAAGTCCGCTGTCGATATACTTCTTACGGAGTGTCATGAAGTAATCTCTGATCTCATTGAGAAGAACAAGGTCAAGACCTGTATCGTACTCTGTGCCCTGAAGTGCAGCAACCATAGATTCAGTCGGAGCGTGAGAAGTACCGAGTGCGAGAGGCGACATACTTGTATCGATCATATCAAGTCCGTTTTCAATACCCTTTAAGAGGCACATGGAAGCAAGACCTGATGTGTAATGTGTGTGGAGCTGTACAGGAATATCAACGGCTCCCTTGACAGCCTTAACGAGAGAAACTGTACGGTAAGGTGTAAGAAGAGCAGCCATATCCTTGATACAGATGGAATCAGCACCCTCAGCTTCGCACTGCTTAGCATAGTTAGCATAGTATTCATCTGTGAATACATCACCAACTGTGAAAGACATTGCAACCTGAGCATGAGCGCCTTCCTTCTTAGCTGCGTGGATAGCAGTCTTAAGGTTTCTGATATCGTTGAGAGCATCGAAAATTCTGATGATATCGATGCCGTTTGCAACAGACTTCTGTACAAAATATTCGAGTACATCGTCAGCATAGTGACGATAGCCGAGCATATTCTGTCCTCTGAAAAGCATCTGGAGCTTGGTGTTGGGCATCTCCTTACGGATAGTGCGGAGTCTGTCCCAAGGATCTTCATTAAGGAAACGGATGCAGGCATCAAATGTAGCACCGCCCCAAACCTCTGCGGAATAGAAACCTACCTTGTCCATTTTTGAAAGAATAGGAAGCATATCGCTTAAAGGCATACGGGTTGCGATAAGCGACTGGTGTGCGTCACGAAGGACGGTTTCCGTAACTTTAATCTTAGCCATAATTTATATCAACCTTTCACAAAACTTATGCAATTGTAAGGATAACATCGCCTGTCTGAACGGAATCGCCCTTCTTAGCGCTGATAGCGACTACCTTACCGCTCTTAGCAGCAGGGATATCATTTTCCATCTTCATAGCTTCGAGAACAGCAACAGGCTGACCTTCCTTAACTTCTGTGCCTACGGAAACCTTGATGTCAAGGATAGTGCCGGGCATTGGAGCTGTTACAGGTTCACCGCCTGCAGGAGCAGCAGGTGCAGGAGCTGCAGCAGGAGCGGGTGCAGCGGCAGGAGCAGCAACGGGTGCTGCAGCAACAGGAGCAGCGCCGCCTGTTGTTTCTTCAACTGCTACGTCATAAGCTTTGCCATTTACAGTAATATTAAATCTTTTCATTATGTATTAACTCCATTCAATTTATTTTTGACAGAAAACTGTCGGATAAACATTCTTTTCAGGAAAACAAATGATACCTTAGAAAGGCATATTGCTGTGCTTCTTAGGAAGACGCTTGTTAAGACGCTTGCCTGCCATAAGTTCAAGAACGGACTGAATCTTAGCTCTTGCTTCATCGGAAGTGATAACAGCATCGACACAGCCTTTTTCAGCAGCAGCGAAAGCAGATGCTTCATTTTCTGCATATTCAGCAGCGATCTTGTTTCTTTCAGCCTTTACATCAGCTGCGCCCTTGAGCTTGTCGTGGTAAAGGAACTCAGCAGCCGTAACGGGAGCAACAGGAGAAATTACAGCATTTGGATATGCAAATGTCATATCAGCATTAGCTGTTCCGAGCGCTACCATTGCAGAGCCGATAGCGTTGCCTGTAACAACGGAAACCTTAACGGTAGTAGCTTCTGCATAAGCATTTGCAAGCTTTGCAAGATCACGGATATTGTCATTATTTTCAAAGCCTTCTGTATCGATAACAGTTACAACAGGAATAGAGAAAGCATCGCAGGTTCTTACAAAACGTGCAAGCTTGGAGCTGTCATCGGAAGTGAGATTATCAGCAGTCTTGTTTGTTGCGGCGATACCAACAACAGAACCGCCGAGGGTTGCAAGAGCTGTGTATGAAGCCTTGCCGAACTCCTTGGAAAGTTCGATAACGCTGCCTTCGTCTGCAAGAGCCTCAGCAACGTCTGCTGCCTTTCCGTCTGCAGCCTTTGTTGGGGCAGTAAATTCAAATTCGGGAGCAACTGCGAGGTTGTTTGCAGGGAGAAGAGAAAGTATATCTCTTGCGCTCTTTACAGCTGCAGCATCGTCCTTTGCAAGTACGGAAACACCGCCGAGCTTTGCAGCATCAGCACCGTTCTTTCCCTCACCTGCTGTGAGATAGACAGCGCTGTTTTCTGTAGCAACAACAAAATCGGAAGATGCAGCGATAAGAGCCGCACTACCTACGCAAGTGCCTGCGATAACAGCGATCTGTGGAACAACGCCCGAAAGATTATTTGTATAAGCGAGAATTTCGCTGTAAGAAGCAATAGCGTCAGCGCCATCGGTAACTACAGCACCGTTGGAATCAAAAATTCCAACAACGGGAACACCATTTCTTGATGCGAGTTCATAAACCTTGCAGATCTTAGCTGCAACAGTCTTTGTAACAGCACCGTTGTTTATGCTCTTATCCTGAGAAAATGCATAAACAGGGCTTCCGTCCACATAGCCGTATGCAGTAACAACAGCCGCATCTTCAGCCTTTACAGCGGAATTGATCTCGGTATAAACACCATCGTCGAATAAATCAGTAAGTCTTTCTTTTGCCTTTGTCGAAGCCGCTGCGTTGTTTTTGTAGTCAGCGAGCTTGGTTTTCTGGCTTTCAGTCAACATAAACGTTCCTCCGTTCAATACTTAAAATTAAACCATTGTATATTATACACCATTTGATCTTGGTTGGCAAGATTAAATCTATTATATTTTCAATTTGTTCATATTTTGTGATAATTTTACTGTTCATTGACAGCATTGCGAAGCGCTTTTACCTCTTCTGCGGTAAGTTCACGCCATGTTCCTGGTTTGAGCATACCAAGCTTTACGGGACCTATAGCCGTTCTGCGAAGACGGGCAACTTCAAGTCCGACAGCTTCACACATCTTACGGATCTGGCGGTTTCTGCCCTCACGGATTATTATGCGAAGCACTACTCTGCCCTCCTGCTCGTCAAGAACCTCAACGTTTGCAGGAAGCGTCTTTCTTCCGTCGATCTCAACACCTGCGGTGAGCCGAACGAGCTGATTTTCGGTTATGGACGGGCGAACCGTAACACGGTAGGTTTTTGAGATATGGCGGCTCGGGTGCATGATATCATTTGCGAATTTTCCGTCATTCGTAAAAAGCAGCATACCCTCGGAATTTCTGTCAAGTCTTCCTATCGGATAAACCCTCTCATCAAGACCTGTAAGGAGTTCCGTAACACATTTTCTGTCGAGTTCGTCCGACATTGTTGTCACATATCCTCTCGGCTTATTGAGCATAATGTAGTATTTTTTGCGCTTCTTTTCAAGGTAAATACGCTCACCGTTGACGGTTATAACGTCGTTGTAAGTTGCGCCGTCACCGATAGATGCAGGGTGTCCGTTGACCTTGACCTTTCCGTTGATTATAAACTCCTCAGCCTTTCGGCGCGAGCATAATCCGCTCTCGGAAATGAGCTTTTGCAGTCTTATTTTTTCCACAATTCTTCTCCTTTTTATTCAAAAAGCTTTTTAAGCATATCTATCAAACTATTATACAAAGATTTTTTTACATCACCGGTTTTATAGGGACAGCTTTCATCGGCAACTATCACACGTCTGCACAAAACATCTCCATAAGCGCTGTACTCGACATATCCGACTTCATCGCCCTCCATAATCGGAGCATATACGAAATCCGGAATAAATATTTTTTCCGTTATGTCGGGCAGCGAACCGTTCACCGAGGTAAACATGGGTGCTTCGGAAAGCCTGCACTTCATACTGTCAGATGTTCCACCGACAAGTCCAACACTGAATTTATCTGTAAAGTTATTAGGCTTAACACGTTTCGTACAAAAAAAACCCGTTTCAAACATTTTGATATGGTCGTTCCAGTCGTCCGAAGCATTGAGTGTAACGGCAATAAGCTTTACGCCGTCCTTTTCGGCAGCCGAAACAAGGCAACGCCCTGCTTCATCGGTAAAACCCGTCTTTACTCCGATGCAGTATTGATATTTCGTCAGCAAACGATTCGTATTCGAAAGATATTTATCCGACTGAAAGCCGTCCGAAGAAAGTTTTATGCTCTTCGTTCGGCATATCTCGCAGAAACGCTCGTTTTTAAGTGCCTCTCTTGTGAGCAGCGCCATATCGTAAGCCGTTGAGTAATGTTTTTCATCATGAAGTCCCGAAGGCGTGACAAAATTCGAGTTGTTCATACCGATCTTGGATGCTCTGCGGTTCATTCGCTGCGCAAAGCTTTCAAAGCTGCCGCTTATAAGAAGTGCCGCCGTATTAGCCGCATCATTGCCCGACGGGAGCATCATTCCATAGCAAAGTTCATTCTTTGTAACGCTTTCACCGAAGCAAAGTCCCATTGACGAACCCTCTGTCATAAGAGCATCATCGGGAACGGCATAAACTTTGTCAAGATCACCGCTTTCAAGCGTCAGCAAAGTTGTCATTATCTTTGTCGTACTCGCCATAGGGAGCTTTTGGCTCTCGTTTTTGGCAAGAATTATCGTTCCCGTTTCGGCTTCGATAAGCACAGCAGCCTTAGCGGAAAGCGAGATATTTTCTGCGGCATTCGTCTTAGGTGTAAAGGCAAACAGCGTTACGCACGACAGCACCGCAGCAATTATTTTTTTCATAGCATACACCACCAAATTTATAATAAGCAGTACATACTATGATAAAAAAGTGGGTTTTAGAAATCAAATTCCGACGAACTGTTAGGTTTTTTGTTCGTCGTTTCGGGTTCGTCATCGAGAGAAAGATTAAGTCCCTCTGTATTGATGTCGGGAGTTACGCCAAGAGGTTCATCGTCAGCCTTTTTCTTGCTGAAAAGTCCCTGCACCTTGTCAAAAAGTTCCGGAACGAGATTAACGATCGCACCCGCAGAGGACTTGTCCTGATTGATCTGGAGAAGCTTTACATCACCGTTTGCAACAACAATAAATGCGATAGGCTGGATTGTAACTCCGCCGCCCGTACCGCCGCCGAAAAGCTCGCTGCTCGTCTTTGACGGAAGATCGGAACCGCCTGCCGCAAAACCGTAGGAAACCTTTGATACAGGGATTATTGTAACGCCGTCAAGCTTTATCGGGTCGCCGATTATAGTATCGGCATCGGAAAGCTCCTTGACCTTATCGAGTGATGTCCTGACTAAATCTTTTACTTTATCGTCCATTATTTTTATCCTTTCTGCCTGAAAATCAAGCCGTTAAGTTTTCATATTTTTTATCTGAATCGGAGCTGTTCAGTGACGCACCGAGTTCATCTATCTTCTCTTTGTTTTTCATATACCCGAAAAGCACTCCGAGCAGAAGTCCCACAGCCGTTCCAAGTCCGAGCGTTACATTTGCGGTACAGTCGTAGCTGCTTTTTCCCGACTCGAATTCACAGCCGATATCGACAGTTTTTACGGAAACTCTGAACATAAGCTTTAACAGCGCAATGCCGTTATAAACAGCCGTGCTGACTTTTCCGTAATTCACAGCAGCTTCGCAGGCATCTTCACCGCTTATAACAAAATCGATCATAAGATTTGTTATTTTTATGCTCTTGAAAAACTTGGTGAAAAACTTTTTTACGGTTTCCCACAGCAGCTTTAACTGCTCAATACGAACCTTTATCATATTGAATGTCTCGGAAAGCTTCTTTTTATCCTTTTCCGAAACGTCAGGATCAGCAGCTTCGTCAGCCGTCTGTTCAATAAAATCTTCTGCCTCGCTGACAGCTTCCTTTGCATCGGCTGAAAGCTCAACGTTTTCCGCCGAACCGTTATCTTCGGGCAGTGACTTCTTTTTCTTTCGTCTTTTGCGCTTCGGCTTCTTTCCTTTGAACGGAAATACTGTAAAGCAGAGATACTTTACCTTGAAATCAAGCACTCCACTGAGATATTTCAGCTCAACACGTATCTTCGCCTTGAATAAAAGAAAAAGCAAGAGCACTATCACCGCTATTATAATAAGTGCTGTCATAAGACCTATTCCTTCGATTCTTCCGCTTCTTCGGAAATGTCAGCTTCGTTTTCCTTTATAAGAAGCTCATCAAAGCTTACCTGTGAATCTCCGTTCGGAACGGCAGGCAGATCATCAAGCGAGGAAAGCTGAAAGCTTCGCAGGAACGCCGCTGTTGTTTTATATGCGATAGGCCGTCCCGGAACATCAAGCCTTCCTGCTTCTTCAAGCAGATTTTTCTCAACAAGCGAATTTACAACGCTTGAACTGTCCGTTCCTCTGATATGCTCAACAAAGCCCTTGGTAACAGGCTGATTGTAAGCGATTATCGTAAGGACTTCCATTGCCGCAGGTGAAAGCGGAGCGGCTTTTCGTGTTTCCATTGCCGCACGGATATAGTCTATAAATTTCTCACGGGCGCAGAGCTGATAGCTGTCCGAAAGCTTGATTATCATCAATGCGCTTTCGTTCTCCTCATAGCGGTCGTTAAGCATATTTATTATCTTTTCTATCGTTTCCTCTTCGATGCCCGAAGCCTGCACAAGCCTTGATTTTTCTATCGGGTCGCCGCTCGCAAAAAGTATGGCTTCAACTATCGAAAGTTCTTCATTCAATCTCATTTTAAGGTCATTTCCCCTTTAATTATAGGTGGGAGTTTCATTTTCCGTCGGTTGTGACGGCTTTACATAGTCTTTGTTGAAAACTATCTCGCTGTTGTCATCGTTGAGCAGAATTCGCCCCGATTTCGTCAGTTCAAGTATCGCAAGGAACACCGCTACTCTCTCAGAACGGTCGGTCAGACCGTCAAAAAGGCTGTCAGTCATACATTTTCCTGTTTTATAAAGATTTCGCAGGACATAGACGATCTTCGAGGTAACGGAAACTATCTTTTTCTTTACAATAGTGTTAAACGAATCAAGCTTTATCGGCTCTTCGGGCTTTTTTGCGCCGATATTTTTATACGCCGCAAGCAGCTCCTCAGGGTCGTGGATAAGCGGATAAGTGTTGTCAAATTCGATGTGCATACGCTTTCGCACGGTGATATTGTTGCCGATATAGCGCTGCTGCATAAGTCCGGAAGCGAGCTTACAGAGCGAATATTCGATAAGCCGTCCCTCCAGCTCTTTCTTCATAACTTCCGCCTCTTCCCTTGACGGCAGGAGCGAAACTGTTTTCATATACACGAGCTGCGCAGCCATTTCAAGGAACTCGCCTGCACTCTCCATATCCTTGTCAACAGCCTTGTCAATGTATTCAAGATACTGGTCAACGAGCATTACTATCGGTATATCGTTGATATTCAGTTTATGCTTTGATATAAGGTGCAGAAGCAGGTCGAGCGGTCCTTCAAACACCTCAAGCTTAAAAGAAATTGTTTCCAAATCAGATTACCCCGATATTACTTTTTATAAACAGGTTTGCAATAAGGTCTACCCAGTTCGTAAGCTGCCACAGCACGTTTGTTGTTCCGTTCTGTAAAAATGCAAGCGGCTTATCGAGCAAGCCTAAAAATACGACAATGAACAGCACTCCGAAGATATAGCGCTCATATTTCATTATGCCGAAGTACTTATCCTGCGGCAGAAATAAGGTCAAAATCCTTGAACCGTCAAGCGGCGGTATCGGAAGAAGATTGAAAACGGCAAGTCCGATGTTAAGAACCGCGCCATACTCAAAGATATACTCAAAAATGCTCAATGCTGTACTTGAACCTTTTACAAACTCAACTATATAAAGCACACGGAAAGCTATCATCGAAAGATACGCCAATATAAGGTTTGAAACAGGTCCTGCAAGTGAGGAAACAGCCATTCCGACCTTTGGATTTTTGAATTTCCGTGCATCGATAGGAACAGGTTTAGCCGCACCTACGCCGACAAAAAGCATAAAAAGCGCACCCCAAAGGCTTATGTGCTTTGCAGGATTAAGGCTTATTCTGCCTTGCTTTTTGGCGGTATCATCGCCGAGCCAGTATGCCACAATACCGTGTGCAGATTCATGGACAGGGAATGCGACCATTAAAACTATAAGACGAACGAGAAACGAAAGCAGCCGTCCCGATAAAATTGTACTCATATACACTCTCCATACAGAATTTCAAACAACTAATCGGATTCATTATACCATATTTAATAAAAAAACACAAGCGATTTTGTTGATTTTCTGTATAAAATAAAAAACTTTGGTTTTTTCTGATTTTTTTTGAAAAAACACTTGCATTTTGATTTTACTTGTGGTATAATCTTAACGTTGACTATGTAACGATTATAAAAAGGAGGTGTAACCCTATGGCAAAGTGCGAAATTTGCGGAAAGGGTGTTACTTTCGGTATAAAGGTTTCCCATTCTCACCGTCGTTCAAACAGAACTTGGAAGCCTAATGTTAAGCGCGTAAAGGCAATCGTAAACGGAACTCCTACACATATCTATGTATGCTCCAGATGTCTTCGTTCCAATAAGGTTACCCGTGCAGTATAATTACCGCAATTGTAATGCATGAAAAGGATGCTTTCAAAAGAAGCATCCTTTTTATTTTATCTGAAAATTTTATAACAAAGTTCGCCGCAGATGTGATTTTCTGCGGCGTTTTTCGTTTATAAGATCTTATGCTTTAACAGCTTTGTGGAATATCTTCTTGCCCTTTTTGATAACAACGGAATCATCGATAGTGATAACCGCATTCGGGTCAGTTACCTTTACATCATCAACAGCAATGCCGTTCTGCTGAACAAGTCTTCTTCCCTCGCTCTTGGACGGGCAAAGTCCTGTCTTTACAAGGAGATCAAGGATATTGATACCGCCCTCAAGTTCAGCGGCAGGAATATCGGTCGAAGGCATATCAGCGGATGCGCCGCCGTTTGCAAAGATAGCCTTTGCAGCCGCAAGAGCCTTTTCGGCCTCTTCTTCACCGTGAACAAGCTTTGTAAGCTCATAGCCAAGAAGCTCCTTAGCCTTGTTGAGTTCTGCACCCTGCATAGTCTTTTCCATCTCTTCGATCTGCTCAATAGGAACGAATGTGAGCATTTTAAGGCACTTGATAACGTCAGCATCGTCAACGTTTCTCCAATACTGGAAGAAATCATACGGTGATGTCTTTTCGGGGTCGAGCCATACAGCGCCGCTTACGGTCTTGCCCATTTTCTTGCCCTCGCTGTTGAGGAGAAGCGTGATAGTCATTGCATGAGCGTCCTTGCCGAGCTTTTTACGGATAAGCTCCGTGCCGCCGAGCATATTTGCCCACTGGTCGTCGCCGCCAAACTGCATATTACAGCCGTATTTCTGGAAAAGCATATAGAAGTCGTAGGACTGCATTATCATATAGTTGAATTCAAGGAACGTAAGTCCTCTTTCCATTCTCTGCTTGTAGCACTCGAAGGTGAGCATCTTGTTTACGCTGAAGCAAGCACCGACTTCACGCAGAACATCAATGTAGTTAAGATCAAGAAGCCAGTCGCCGTTGTTTACAACGATAGCCTTGCCCTCGGAAAAATCGATGAATCTGCTCATCTGTTTCTTGAAACATTCAACGTTGTGGTCGATAGTTTCCTTTGTCATCATCTTTCTCATATCGGTCTTGCCCGATGGGTCGCCGATCATAGCTGTGCCGCCGCCGATGAGAACGATAGGCTTGTTGCCTGCCATCTGCAAACGCTTCATAAGGCAAAGTGCCATAAAGTGTCCAACGTGGAGGCTGTCCGCTGTCGGGTCGAAGCCGATATAGAAAGTAGCCTTTCCGTTGTTTATCATTTCGCTGATCTCCTTTTCATCGGTGACCTGTGCGATAAGTCCTCTTCTTACAAGTTCTTCGTATAAAGTCATTATTACTTCTCCTTATTTTAGTTATATTTTATGCCTTTTATCAGCATTAAAATTTATTGATTTAAGCAAAACTGCCGCCGATGCGATCATCAGTACAGCAACAGCTATCGGCATTGCGGATTCGCCGGTTTTTGGATTCTCATAATTATTTTCAGCGGATTCATCGATGCTGACCGAATCATTTATCAGAGTTAATGTACCAATCATCGAAATAATATCATCACGAACAGCATTCATTTCACTTTCGGGAAAAGACATTGTGATATTAACCCAAGTTTCTTCATCGATTGGAAATTCGCCTAAAAAAGCAGAAAAGCCGTACATATTCATTTCGGCAACGCAATACGGCTGACCGTCGGCGCTTACGCCGTTATAAACAGTTGTGTTATCAATTTCGCTCCACGACTCGGCTTCAGCAGCGAATCCTCCGCTGCTTTGGTGAAAAACGCAGGAAATATATCCTTTTTCGATTTCTCCATAAAAAAGATCACACTCTGAAGAACCGTCGTCTTTATTTATGATCTCGCTTTCCGAAAGTTCTGCCGCATCAGCACATTCAGATGGTATATCAATGCTGAAAGCTGCTTTGTCGCCGATATATTCTATTCTTTTGGCTTCAATACCGTAGCTTTCCGAAGCAGCAGTCTTGGTCAGAACATTTTCAGCGTAAACGCTTGGGGCTGCAGATAAAACAATTGCCGCTGAAATAAAAGATACTATTATTTTTTTCAAGCTATTGTTTTCCTTAACAGACCTTGCATAAGTGATGAAATCAAAAACTGATCTCACGGATATCACAACCTCTCAACACAATAAAAAATCCCCCTTGAAAACATAAGCTTCAAGAGGGCGAATCATCGCTGTACCACCTCAGTTTATCCGCTAAAAGCAGACCTTTAGGGCGCTGTAACGGGCGCAGACCGCATATCCCTACTGTTGTTTCGGGACACAAGCTCCGAGATGTAATTCACGAACGAACGGCATCCTTTTTCACCGACCAAGGACTCTCTTTGACCGCTGTATCATTCGCTTAATTGGTTCTCTTCACAGCCTTTAATTATTTATGATGATAACATATCCCACACCGGCTTGTCAAGACCTTTTTTGCAAAAAAATAATTTTGTAAAAGATTATTGACAAAGATATACTATTTATTGTATAATATATGCATATCAACTATTGAGAGGCAAAATTTCATGAGATTTGAAGGATTTTCTACCGAAAATAAGCGAATTTCAAAGTGTATCCCAACGACCGCCGATACAGTCATAACGGATATTTTAAAGCCGCAGTCCGAACGTGCATCTATGCTTGGACTCGGACTTAATACCGATGGGATAATCCCTGTTTTTTTCTGCGGACTTATCGGTTCGCCTGCCGAAGAGAATTTGGCAAGCTATAAAAATGCACTTTTTACGCTTCGTGAGGATCTTATCCGTTCACCGAAGTTTCTGATATTTATTCCCGGTGCAATGATCGCACCAACTGCTCAGGAAAAAGTATATTTTGACGCAGTTTCGCGCGGAAACACCGATGAAGCTGTTTCCGACTTTTCCAATCTTATAAAAATAGGAAATGACAGCGTCAGAACAGACGAAGCCAAGCGCTTGTTCAGAGAAAATGCCGATAAATATGCTTCTGTCGGCTTTGATGCTCTGTTTGAATATGGTGTAAGAACTATCACTTGGCTAAACCGCTGCACAGCTTCCGAACAGTTCGCCAAGAGCCTTGAAAATGATATCCCTACAGTCATTTTCTACGGAAGCGCAGGAGAAAAAGAAGTCGATTTTCTGCATTTTCTGTCACAGTCAGGTTTTGACGTTCTTGTTATATCGGCTTCAAAAGCTTCACTTGAAGCTTTGAAATCGGGCAACATTGAGAGCCGTATGCAGATATTTGAATTTGCCGCAGACGGTGAGGAATTTCCTTTCCCCGACAAGCTTATCAAATCAGCAAAAGCGACCATTGCATACAGCGCCGAGCAGGAGCTTAACAGCTTTATGTACAGCAATACCTCGATATTCAGAGATTTTCAGTTTTCCGATATGCAGGCACTCACTCTTAAAACAACTTATGAGGAAATTGATATTCTCTGGCATCAGGCGGCAAGATACCGCACAGGCTTTGACGTTATAAAAAATAAGACCGTCGTTATCCCGAATATTTTTGCCAAGATAAGCGGCGTTCGTGACGGTGATATGGACGATTACTGGGAAAGCGTCAAGATGAAGCTCTCTCCCCTTTCAAGGGTCATTTACAAAGCTCCGTCCTACGATAAATTTCCGCCGTCCGTTTTCACTGCATTCAAACCGTTTTATGACGGCACAACGATAAACATTGAAAAGCTGAAGGATTCCCCTGCAAACGCTTACCGATTCCTTTCGGACGATCTTCAGCTGCTTATTTTCCACAAGATGCAGGAAGCTATCGACAGCGGTCTGCTTATGCTCGACGAATCGGAGCTTGTTCCGCTTGTAATATATGTCGGTCTTGCGCTTGAACGTGAAGTTCTGAAAATCTTGCAGAAGTTTGACTTTACCAAGGATATTCCGAAAATAGTTGTCATAGACACTATTGAAGATACATTCAGCAAGGTCGAATGTATCCAGCTTCTTTTATTCAATCTTCTCGGCTTTGATATAATTGTTTACACGCCGACAGGCTATAAAAACCTCGAAACTTATATCTCGCCCGAGGCTTTCACCACGTTCGGAATGAACGAATTCAAGTATAATGTCCGTATTCCAAGGTTCAAAATTCCCGACTCTATCCCCGAGCCGAAGGAAAGCGGTGGATTATTTAACAAACTTTTCAAGAAAGGACGCAAATAATTATGGGTTTACAGTTCACACCGTCATCAGAGCAGGAGACCGCTGTACAGACAACAGGCGTTGAAACAGCAACAGCTCAGAATGCACCAACTATCGCAGCAGCTCCCGAAAATTTCTCAATGGTGGAGGTTCAGCAGAATATCAAGAATGATCTTGTTAAAACAGAAGCTGTTCAGAAGCTCGTTGACTCTATCAACATCAACGATGTCAACTCCATTGTAAAATTCGGCAACGATGCCGCAACAGAGATCTCAAAGGCTTCCGATCAGGTCCTCAATGCAATGAATATGAAGCAGATCGATGATTCGGGCGAAATGCTCACCGCCCTTGCTGCTGTTATGGAACAGTTCGATGCAAAAGAACTTACCGAGGAACCTAAAAAAGGCTTCTTCGCAAATCTCCGCAAGCAGATCGACAAGCTTCTCGAAAAATATCACACAATGGGCGAAAACGTTGACCGCATCTATGTTCAGCTCAAAGGCTACGAAAAAGAGATCGAACAGTCCAATGTCAAGCTTGAACAGATGTACAATGCCAACGTCAACTACTATAAAGACCTCACACTTTACATTATGGCAGGGGAACAGGCTTGCGTAGAGCTTGACCAGTACATTGATGAATACAAGAAAAAGCTTGCTGAAAACCCCGATTCGGGTGCTGTTGCAATGGATCTCCAGAACCTTGAAAATGTCCGTGAGATCTTCCAGCAGAGAGTAATGGATCTAAAAATTGCGGAAAATGTTGCAATGCAGACCGTCCCTATGCTCAAAACCATGCAGTATTCAAACCTCAATCTTATCAGAAAGATAAATTCCGCATTTATCATTACGATGCCTGTTTTCAAGCAGTCACTTGCGCAGGCTGTAATGCTCAAGCGTCAGAAGGTTCAGGCTGATTCAATGGCAGCGCTTGACGCAAAGACAAATGAGCTTCTTGTCAAAAATGCTCACAACACTGTTGAGCAGTCCAAGATGATAGCAAAGATGGCTTCGGGCAGCTCGATAAAGATCGAAACGCTTGAAGAAACATGGCAGACTATCGTAAGCGGTATTGAAGAAACAAGAAAGATACAGGAAGATGCAAAAGTAAAACGTGCAGAGGATTCCAAGCGTCTTGAAGCTCTCAAACAGGATTACAAGAACAAGCTTGAAGCAACAAGGCAGACATATTGATCTCGTTCAAAGAGGGAACGGCAGATTTTCATTGCCGTTTCCTTTTCTTTTTGTTAAATCTTCATATTGCATTATCTTCGGTAATAAAGTATAATATATGTATATTTCTATTTTTGGAGGAACATTATGTGCGGTTTTGTAGGCTTTACAAATACAAAAGATAATTCCAATCGCATCATCGAAGATATGATGGATAAGATACGTCACCGCGGTCCTGACTCGGGCGGCAAATATACTGACGAAGATATCGCTCTCGGTTTCCGCCGTCTGAGCATCATCGATATTACTGAATCGGGCGACCAGCCTATTTACAACGAGGACAGAAGCAAGGTTCTCCTTTTCAACGGCGAGATCTACAACTTCCGGTCCATTCGTGAAGAACTTGTTGCAAAGGGACATATTTTCACGACCAAGACCGACTCGGAGGTTCTTCTCCACGGCTATGAAGAATACGGCGAAAAGCTTCTCGACAAGCTTCGGGGAATGTTCGCTTTCGTTATCTGGGACACCAAAACAAAGGAACTCTTCGGCGCAAGAGATTTCTTTGGAATAAAGCCGCTTTACTATGCCGTAATGGGCGACACTTTTATGTTCGGCTCGGAGATAAAGGCTTTCCTCGCCCACCCCGATTTCAAGAAAGAGCTTAACGAAACAGCACTTGAAAATTATCTCACTTTCCAGTACTCCCCTACTAACGAAACATTTTTCAAGAATGTTTACAAGCTTCCTGCCGCTCACTGCTTCAAGTATAAGAACGGCAAGCTTGATGTAAAGCGTTACTGGGATATCAGCTTCAACGCAGATGAAAAACCTGATATGGAAGAATGGGTGAACCGTATTTCCGATACATTCAAGAACTCCGTTGAGGCTCATAAGATTGCCGATGTTGAAGTCGGAAGCTTCCTTTCGAGCGGCGTAGATTCAAGCTATGTTGCTTCCGTTGCAAATGTTGACAAGACATTCACAGTCGGTTTCGGCGAAGATGAAAAATACAATGAGATCGGCTGGGCAAAAGAATTTTCACAGTATATCGGCAAGGAAAATATCAGCAAGGTCATCTCTCCGGAGGAATACTGGGGCAATATTAAAAGGATTCAGTATCACATGGACGAACCGCTCGCCGACCCGTCCTGCATTGCACTTTATTTCGTCTGCAACAAGGCTTCGGAATATGTAAAGGTCGTTCTCTCGGGTGAAGGTGCAGATGAAATTTTCGGCGGCTACAATGTTTACAAAGAACCGCTCGGCTCACACGCTTATAAATCACTGCCGAGATTTATCCGCCGCGGCATCGGAAATGTTGCTTCACATCTCCCTCAGAAGAGAGGCGTAAACTTCCTCGTCCGCAATGGAAAAGATCTTGAAGAACGCTTTATCGGCAATGCTTATATGTTCACGCCGAAAGACCGCAAAAAGCTGCTCAAAATAAAGACAAATGCTCCCGACCCGACCGTTATCACAGCACCGTTCTATGATAAGGTCAAGGACAAGGATCAGATAACGAAGATGCAGTATCTTGATCTTCACCTTTGGATGACGGGAGATATCCTGCTCAAAGCGGATAAAATGTCAATGGCGAACTCGCTTGAACTCCGTGTTCCATTCCTCGATAAGAAGATAATGGAGCTTGCGGAACAGATACCGTGGAGATACAGAGTAAGCACCGAGAACACCAAGCTCGCAATGCGTCAGGCAGCGCTCCGTGCCGCACCTCCTAAGACTGCGAACAAAAAGAAGCTCGGCTTCCCCGTTCCTATCAGAGTATGGCTCAAAGAGGATAAATATTACGGCATTGTAAAGGACTCATTCACCTCCCCTGCCGCTGAAAAATTCTTCAACACCGACCTGCTCGTAAAGCTTCTTGATGAGCACCGTGAGGGTAAATACGACAACAGCAGAAAGATATGGACAGTTTTCATCTTCCTGCAGTGGTATGCTGTTTATTTTGAGGGTGCAAATATCTGATAATATGTTCCAAGCACGAAAAGTTGACCGCTTTTCGTGCTTTTTCTTGCTGATATATTGCTATAAATCGGTTCTTATGCTATAATTTGTATATATTCGGATGAAAGGAATTTTTACTATGCAAAATGCCAAGCAAAGAAGCGTTTATTGGGACAATATAAAAGGACTGTTAATGCTGCTCACAGTTTTTGCCCATATTTTATATCAGCTTCAGGGAAACTCGTCTGCTGTCAACAATATTGTTGATTATATTTATATGTTTCATATGCCTGCATTTGTTTTTGTTTGTGGCTATTTCGGAAAAAGTGAACATTCACGCAGCTTTGAAGCAATTGTAAGGCTATTGTTCCTGTACTTTATTTTTAACAGTATTATGGGGTTCATATACGGCTTTGATTCGCTGCTGAAACCTATGTACTCTTACTGGTTTTTAATAGCTTTGGTCGCATGGCGGCTGACGGCACACCGCATTGCGGAATTTAAGGAGATACAGCTGATCCTCTTTGTCATTGCCTTGTTTGCAGGCTTTTTTGATTCGATCGATAACACATTCGCTGTTTCAAGAATAATCGGCTTCTATCCCTTTTATATGGCAGGATATTTGCTTACAAATGAAAAAAGTGAAGCTCTGGAAGAAAAAGCTTACAGCAAAAGAGCTCTTATCGGCAGCGGTACTGCTCTGATAACAGCCTTGATCGCATTTATATCATACAAATTCTTTGACTATTCAGATAATGCTTTTCAAATGTTTCCCTATAATGAATCTATCGATGCATTTGGAAGAATTGTTCTTTACATAATCGCTGCAATGGCAATATTTACACTGAGAAGTATTTCGCCCTGCAAAAAAATACCGCTTCTTACGATGTTCGGCAGAAATTCATTATGGATATTCCTGCTCCACAGACCATTCACGCTCATTATAAGCGACCTCATCGGTGAATTGAATACTGCGGCTGTTATTATTGTATCGGTCGCTTCGTCAATTTTGATCAGTGTTGCATTTGGCAATGATCTGTTCTGTAAATATGCAAACAAGTTTGCCGAATCGGGTGCTGATTTGTTTAGCAGCAGAAAATCAACCATATCGAAAGCCGCTGTTCTTATCGTTTTATTAGGATTTATTGCATCTGTTGTAATTGATTCTTATTCGGGAATATCCTTTAATGATCTGAAAAAACTGATAAAAGGTGAAGATATTACAGTCAACACAGATACAAACGAAAATACCGACAGCGACATTATATATCCAATAATGACATCGGAACAGCAAAATGCATTTGACCGGGCATTCCGTATAACCTTTGCAGGTGATCTGATACTTCTTGAAGATCAGGTCAAGCGTGCATACACCGAAAAAGGATATGAGTTTACCGATGTATTTGAATATGCCGAAAAATATATTTCTTCCGCCGACCTTGCGATAGGTGTATTTGAAGGTCCTACCGCAGGCGAGGAGGCAGGCTATTCTTCAAGCAACTTTGATGATGAAAAAACGCTCTGGCTGAACTTCCCCGACAGCTTTGCAAACGCTGTGCAAAATGCAGGATTTGACCTTGTTACAACAGCGACAAATCATCTCCTTGACCGTGATGTCGGCGGCGCATTGAGAACTCTTGATATCCTCGATGGGATCGGGCTTGAACATATCGGTTCATACAGAACTGCGGAAGAAAAGCAGAACTGCCGCATAAAGCTCGTTGAATCTGACGGTTTGAAAATAGCTGTTCTTGCATATACGTACGGCAGCAACGGGTATGACAGCGGCGAGCTTGCCAACGGTTATCTTTCATATATTACATCGATTATTTCGGGAACATCGGACGAACTTTTTGAAAAGCTCAGGAAAAATGTTGAACATGACTTTGCCGATGCAAAGGCGCTTGACCCCGATCTTATCATGGTTCTTCCGCATATCGGAACACAGTTTTCAAATTCTCCCGATGAGGAACAGAACGTCTGGTTCGATATCTTCAGGCAGAACGGCGCTGATATTATTCTCGGTGACCATGCTCACGCAGTAGAGCCTGCTGTCGTTGAAGAGTATGACGGACGGAACGTTTTCACTGCATATTGCCCAGGAAATTTTGCAAATATCTACCGTGAGCAGCAGGGCGATACAAGTATGCTCGTTGACGTTTATATTGACCGCAGCACAAAAGAAATTATCGGAGGAAGTGTTGTTCCGCTCTATACTCAGGCACCTGCGGACGGGAATTACCGTGCACTGCCGATATATGACATTATGACTGACACGGCTCTGCGCAGGAAATTGAGTACAGACGATATCGAGAAAGCGAAAAATGCAAATTCAACCGTTACAAGGGTCGTGTTCGGACATGAAATGGATATTTCGTCCGTTACGAAAAGATATTATTTTGACAAAAACGGATTTATCCGTTCAAAAGCAGGAGGACTTGAAATGAATGATGAAATACGTTCGGGCAAGCTTTGGAAAGCGATGCAGAATGTGAACTCAATCTGCTTTATCGGCGACAGCGTGACCGAGGGAACGAAAAACGGCGGCTGCCCGTGGTATGAACCGATCGAGGAGCATATTCCCGATAAAACGGTCTATAATTACTCCAAAGGCGGCTGTACGGTTTCATATATGATAGATAATATAGACAGCATCCCCGAAGCGGAGCTTTACGTTATTGCACTCGGCACAAATGATGTAAGATACCGTGATGAAAGCGTTTGTGCAATGACGGCAGACGATTTTGCGGCACGTCAGAATGAACTGAGATCGCTCCTTATAAAAAAATCTCCCAATGCGCAGTTTGTATTTATTGCACCGTGGTATTCTACCGATGGCGACCCGTTCTGCAAGCTTTCATTTACGGCAAAGACTGCTCTGAACGAGGAGTACAGCCATGCTCTTGAAAAGTCCTGCAATGAAAACGGTGATATTTTCATTGATGCGAACGGTTATATCCGTCAGAAGCTTACCGAAAAGCCCGACAGCTATTACCTGCTCGACCATATCCACCCGAACTGTGGAAAAGGCGCAGTAATATATTCCGAAGCAGTGCTTTCAAACTGATAAAAAATCCCGAAAACCTCTTTACTTTGGTTTTCGGGATAATTTTTTATACTAATTCTCGATCGTTCTATAGACAAAATCGACAGATAGAATAAGT
>UQQA01000011.1 GCA_900543105.1 uncultured Ruminococcus sp.
CAATCTATTACACATATAGTGTATAATAATATTCTATTACAATTGGAGGATTTTGTCAAGCAAAAAACTCCCGAAGTCAAACCTCGGGAGTTTTTGTTTATCCCAGTTCTCGAAGAGCCTGTATCCTGCTGAAAACAGCACAGACAATAACACCTGCAATGCCTATCACGAAGAAAAGAAGTGCCGCGCCCGAGCCTTTTTCTGTGCCGAAAATATTCAGCAGAAGCGTGTTTTCCGTGCCTGCCATAAAGGGTTCAAATACCTTATCGACCAGAAATCCGCCGAGAAAATATCCGACGGGAATGGAGAAAAACTGGAGCGTATTGCGCACGGAATAGACGCGTCCGAGCATTTCTTTCGGAACTGTGCTGCGGAAGATAACGTCATAGTTTGCGTTCATGAGCGGAATGAACAGCCAGCCGAGAACAGCGCCGATGCACCATGCTATCGTGTTGTTCCCGAATGCGAGCAGGAAATTTTCCGTACTCATCGAAACGATCAGGCAGGCGCATATTGTCTTTGAGCGGCTTTTCGGCTTCGGGAAAACCGTTGCGATAACGCTGCCGACGAGCGTTGCTATGCCTACGCTGCTGCTGACTGCGCCGAGTGCGGCTTCATTGCTTTTGGAGAGGATAAGCGCAGGAAGTGCGGCGTTGTAGATAGATGCGATGAAGTTTATCGCAGAGAGGAAAAGTATCATACAGAGTATGCCCTTGTTCCTGCCGAGGTAGGAAATTCCGCCTTTTGCCGATTGGAGAAGCGTTTCCTTGCTGCTTTCGTTCTGCGGAACTTCGGGTATCTTTATAAAGAAAAGAAGCACCGTAAAAGCAACGGCAAATGTCGCAAGGTCAAAGGCGATGACCGCGTCAAGTCCTGCAAATGAAACTATCGCAGCCGCAAGGACGGGAGTTAGAATTGAAACGAGCGAAGTTGAGAAATATCTCATTGCGCTTGTTTTCTGATAGTGCTTTTCGGGTGTGAGAAGCGTCGTCGCAACATCGGAAGCAGGCGACTGGACCGAGTTCATAAGTCCGTTCAGGGCGTTGAGAATGTACAGATGCCATACTTCAAGCGAGTTTGTTTTAAACAGCACGAGAATGCAGACCGTTGTAAGTGCCGCAAAGCTGTCACATACGAGCATTACGGCTTTCTTGTTCCATTTGTCGCTTATCGCACCTGCAAAGATGCTCACGATAACGTATGGTGCGTATGAACAGACTGTCAGCAGAGCGGTCGTCAGCGCCGACCCGCTGTCGTTGTAGAGCCATATCACCAGCGCAAAGCCCGTCATCGAGCTGCCAAGCGAAGAAAGCGCCTGCGTGAGCCATAAAATAATAAATGTTTTGAGTTCTTTTAATGTATTCATAATACCTTGCTCCTTTAATATAGTGTAGTCAAAGTGCAAGGTATGACGGTCAGATCTGCTTTATGTAAAGCGTGTCAAGTGACCTCTATGCAATCCGTCATTCCTTGCATAGAGCCGTGATGATGCAGAGTTTCATCGAAGTTTCACCTCTTATTTCTCCGCGATGAAAAACAGTCGCGGCATTTTTAATATGATATTTCCGTCCGCCTGAACGGGGTGGTTCGTCTTTATTCTTTCGAGCAGGTCGGAAAGAAAATCGTTCTTTTCCGCTTCGTCAAGCGCTTCAAGATAAGGGCGCAGACCGCTGCCCTTGTACCAGTCGATAACAGAGCTGTGCGAGGGAACGATGTGATAATACGAAGTGTCCCACATCTTGACCGTGGAAGCCGATTTGCAGAGTATATTATATGTTTCCTCGGGCGAAAGATTGTGAAAATTGTGTATTGCACTAAGCTTTTTCCACTTTCCGTCCGCCACAAGGCTGTACAGTTCGTGATAGAACATCGCATTCTGAACAAGCGGCATTTGAACGGCAAGAGTGCCGCCGTCATTGAGCTTTTCAATAAGCTTCGGGAGCAGTTTTTCGTGGTCGGGTATCCAATGCAGGTAAGCGTTTGAGAAGATAAGGTCGATAGAGGGCTGAGTGCGCTCTCTTTCAAATTTATACTAAACACCAATTAAAAACTATACAAAAAATCGAGCATAATCTTGCATATATGGATTATGCGACGATTTTTTGTCTATAGTTTTATTGGTGTTTAGTATTAGTGTACTGAACCGAGCTCCAATCGCCCATAAAAAACACCTCCGTGAATTTCTGCACATATTATAGCACGGCTGAATGGGATTTTCAAGATGTTGGACAAAAAATTCGCCGACTGTTTTTGAAATGCACGGAAACATAACGGAAAATGTTAAGAAACGTTGGTTGCAAAGCACGGAATTATGCGATATAATACATTTCAGAGAATGTGAAAAGAATGATTTTTTATACATATATGAAAGGGGGAGCTTGATGTGATAAACGAACGCTTAAAGGACTTGCGCCGAGAAAAAGGTTACAGCCTTGAATATGTTGCGGAAAAGATAAACGTATCGCGCCAGACCGTTTCAAAGTGGGAATCGGGCGAAACTGTCCCCGATGTGCTGAAATGCAAGGAGCTTGCCGATATTTACGACATTTCTATGGACGAGCTTCTTGCAGAAAAGGGTGAAGACCCCGAGGAAAAGCGCACTGGAAAATACGCTTTCGGCGTTGTCCGTGTCGGCGAGAGGGGACAGATAGTTATCCCGAGCAGAGCGAGAAAGATTTTTGGCATCGGCAAGGGCGATATGCTGCTTTTCCTCGGCGATATACACAAGGGAATGGCGGTCGTTCCGCTCAAACAGCTTGGCGGTGAACTTGGTTTCGATATGACGGAGGAAGAAAACGATGATGATAAGGATAAGTGACCTCACGAAGTCTTACAAAGGCGTGAAAGCGGTGGACGGACTTTCGCTCGGGGTCGGCGAGGGGGAGCTTTTCTCACTGCTCGGCGTGAACGGTGCAGGCAAGACCACGACGATAAAAACGATGTGCTGCCTTTGTCCGTTCGATTCGGGAAGCGTTGAGATAGGCGGCTTTGATGTTGTGAAACAACCCGAAAAGGTCAAAACGCTTATCGGCGTTTCGCCGCAGGAGACTGCCGTTGCAAGGAATCTTTCGGTATATGAGAATCTCGTGCTTATGGGCGGTGTTCACGGCTTTTCAAAGGAAAAGTCGAAGAATATTGCCGAGGAAATGATAGGCAAATTCAACCTTTCAAAGTTCCGCGATATGCAGGCGAAAAAGCTTTCGGGCGGCTGGCAGCGAAGATTGAGCATTGCAATGGCGCTCGTTTCCGACCCAAAGGTGCTGTTTCTGGACGAGCCTACGCTCGGATTGGACGTTATCGCGCGTTCGGAGCTTTGGGACGTTATCCGCGAGCTCAAAGGCAAGGTCACGATAATTCTCACAACGCATTATCTTGAAGAAGCGGAGAGCCTTTCCGACCGTGTGGGCATAATGCGTGACGGAAAGCTGCTTTTCTGCGGAAAATGCGATGAGCTGGTGAGCAGCACGGGCGCAAAAAGCTTTGAAGATGCGTTTGTGAAGACAGTAAAGGAGGGAAAGGGCGAATGAAAATGACAGCTTTTTCATCAAGGGTTGCGAAAGAGATAATCCGCGACCCGTTGAGCCTTATTTTTGGCTTGTGCTTTCCCGTTGTGCTGCTTTTGCTGCTCTCGGCGATAAATGCGAACGTCCCCGTAAATGTTTTTGACATAGAAAAGCTCACTCCGGGAATTGCGGTGTTCGGTTACTCGTTCCTCACGCTCTTCTCGGCACAGCTTGTTTCGGGCGACCGCTGTTCGGCGATGCTGATAAGGCTTTTCACTGCGCCGATGTCGGCGGCGGACTTTATCATTGGTTATATGCTGCCGCTTTTTCCGATGGCGGTCGTGCAAAGTATTGTCTGCTTCGGTACAGCGATGCTCCTCGGACTTGAACCGAGCGTGAACATAGTGTATGCGATACTTTTGCTGCTGCCGTCGGCGCTGTTTTTCATTGCGCTCGGTGTTCTGTGCGGAGCTTTGTTCAGCGAAAAAGCTGTCGGGGGACTTTGCGGTGCGCTTCTGACGAACCTCACGGCGTTTACATCGGGCGCGTGGTTCGACCTATCGCTTGTCGGCGGCGTGTTCAAGAAGATATGCGAACTGCTCCCGTTCGCGCATAGCGTTTATATAGGAAGAAATGCGCTCTCGGGGGATTTTGCGGAGATCTTCCCGGATATGTATTATGTTCTGGGATATATGCTTGCGGCAATGATCTTTGCTGTCGCGGCTTTTATGAGGAAGATGAAAGAGGCTTGACCCAAAGCGGAATTAGCTGAAGCATCGCCGCTTTTTTGATAAATTTCTGCAAAACCCTTGACAATCGGCTCACAATGTGATATAATATTTTCTCGTAAGTGATTGAAAAATAGCACTACTGTCCGTGTTATGTGATGGGCTGCTATGCTGATCATATAATATTTACAGAGATGAGGTGTTACGAATGAGAGAGGGTATCCATCCTAACTACGAGGAGACCACTATTACCTGTGCTTGCGGCAATGTTATCAAGACAAGATCTACTAAGAAGGATATCAAGGTAGAAATCTGCTCCAAGTGCCATCCTTTCTACACAGGTAAGCAGAAGCTTGTTGACACAGGCGGACGTATTGACAAATTTAAGAAGCGTTTCGGTATGGACAAGTAATTGTTACGGAACGATCGCAGCCTGCGTTTTTTCTTCGCAGGCTGTTTTTTTATATTCTCAAAGGGAGGTCGCATTTTGGAGGACTATTCAACTGTCCGTGCGTTCGCACAGGACAGCTTTATCGAAAAAAAGTCGGAGTTCATCGGTTATATTTCTCCTGCAAAGACGAACGATGAAGCTGTTGAGTTCATCAACAAAATTCGTGCCGAACACCGCAAGGCGACGCACAATGTTTATGCGTACATTCTTCGCGAGGGCAACACTTCGCGCTACTCCGATGACGGTGAGCCGCAGGGGACGGCAGGTGTTCCCGTGCTTGATGTTCTTCAGAAAGAGGGGCTGACCGATGTTTGCTGTGTTGTGACGAGATATTTCGGCGGTATCCTGCTCGGCGGCGGCGGACTTGTTCGGGCTTATTCGCACTCGGCGAAGATAGCTGTTGATGCGGCGGAGCGTCTTATAATGTGCAGCGCTTACCCCGTAAAGATAAAAATGGACTATGATCTTTACAGCAGGATAACGTATCTTCTGCCCGATTTTGAGGTGAAGATACTTGACACGGACTTCGGTGCGGACGTTACGGTTTCGCTTCTGGTAAAGAAAGCATTTGCCGAGCCTTTGCGTGAAAAGCTTATCGATGCTTCCAACGGACGTATTTCTTATGTGCAGGGTGAAGAAGTATTTGAAAACTTCGGCGGGTAAGCACCCGCAGGCGGTTTGTGCCATGCTTCACTTCGTTTCGCTCGTTTGCTTTGAAAATAGGTTTGCGGCCGCAAAGACAGTTTATTAAGAGCCGTAAATTCATATCGGTTGGGTAAGCACCCGCAGGCAGTTTGTGCCATGCTTCACTTCGTTTCGCTCGTTTGCGTTGAAAATAGGTTTGCGACCGCAAAGACAGTTTGTTAAGAGCCGTAAATTCATAGCGGTTGGGTAAGCACCTACACAGCTTGTCAAAAAATATATTGCATTTATGCAGATTGATGAAAAAATTTTTATGGCTTGATCGTTAAATCGAAAACTGCCATTCATATCCCGTCTGCAAATAAACGCTCATCGCTTTGCTCCTCACGTTTATTTGCCGAGAATAGTTGTTCCGAACATAAAGAATAAGCGCAATTCACATTTTTAGGTTTACGAAACTGATTTTTCACATTTCGTTTTACCTATTTGCTGTGAATTGCGCTTTTTTGATTTGTTAGTGATTACGTTTTTGCGGCAAGCTTTGACTGTTAGTTTAAGGTATTTCGCTCTTGCAAGAGCGACCAAGGGCTTCGCCCTCTGGACACCCACCACCCTTTGAAAAGCGTGGACGTAAACTTTAGTTGGTATTTTTTCTAACATACTTTTTCAATAACCATAAATGCCGTCAAAGCGATTGCTTTGACGGCATTTTTTTATTTTACATCAACGGTGCGATTATACGAAGCACTCTTCCGAAAAACTTCGTAAATATATTGAACTTTTTGCAGTCTTCAAGCGTTATGCGCTGACATTTCTGCAGAGTGAGCCGATAATCGTCCTCTGTTTCACGAACAGAATTCGTACCGTAGGTATAAGCCGCACATTCAAAATGCAGGAATAAGCTGCGGTAGTCGAGGTTTATCGAACCGACAACAGCACGGATATCATCGCTGACAAACACCTTTGCGTGAACAAATCCGGGCGTAAATTCGTATATCTTCACACCCGCTTCGATAAGCTCGGCATAATATGTATGCGCAAGCCAGAAAGCATACTTTTTATCGGGGATATGCGGCATTATTATCGAAACGTCCACTCCCCTTTTCGCCGCATAGCACAATGCGGTCTTCATTTCATCGTCAATGATAAGATACGGCGTCATAATATGGACGTATTTCTTCGCACGGTAAAGGATATCGAGATAAACGCTCAATCCGACATTCTCACGGTCAAGCGGACTGTCGCTGTACGGGATAACATATCCCGGCTTTGCCTCGTCCCTGAGCTCAGGAAAGTCGGAAACGATATAATCGCCGAAATTATCCCATTTCTGCTCGGTCATATTCCAGTTTTGCAGGAACATCATCGTAAAGCTTTTTACAGCCTCGCCTTTGAGCATAATGCCCGTGTCTTTCCACTGTCCGAAACGCTTTACCTTATTGATATATTCATCGGCGAGGTTTATTCCGCCCGTAAAAGCGGTCTTTCCGTCAATAACTACTATCTTTCGGTGGTCACGGTTGTTCTGAACTGTCGAAAGTACGGGAACTATCGGCGAAAAGACCTTGCACTTTATGCCGAGAGCCTGCATTTTCTTCGGGTAATTCACGGGAAGAAGCATTATCGTGCAGGTGCCGTCATACATAAAGCGGACTTCAACGCCCTCTTTGACCTTTTGTTTGAGTATTTCAAGTATTGAGTCCCACATATAGCCCTCGTCAACGATGAAATACTCCATAAATATGAACTTTTCCGCCGCAAGAAGCTCCCTTTTGAGCGCTTCAAACTTGTCCTCACCGAATGGAAAAAACTTTGTCGCTGTATTTTTATAAACGGGGAAAAAAGCGTGGTTCTTCATATATTCGGCAAAGCGGACTTCTGCCTCGTCAATGTCGGCAAGCTCATGCACAACGTCGTCATTCTGCGGAAGATATCCGTTCGTTTCCTTTATAACGTCCGAAAGCCGCCTGCGCACGAGCCGGGTTCCGATCTCGAGCCTGACGTAAGTGTACATAAGCGTTCCGAAAACCGGAAGCGTCAGCACAGGTATTATCCATGCCATTTTGAAGCTTGTGTTGGACTTGTCGCTGATGATATATATCATCGCAAGCGTCGAGATGATGAGATTCAGTGCATAGAAATACTCCATCGAGTTTTTCATCGTGTTCACGCACAGCCAGAAGAAAACTATCTGGATTATTACAAACAGAAAAACTATCATCGTTCTGCCAAAAACAAGCCTGCACAGCTTTTTTATTTTGGAAAGCATCAATTTTTTCTTATTCAAAGTTTTGTCTCCTTTTATCTGTCCGTTAGGACTGAATGACCCCATTCCCCCGATTATGTATCACATAAATTTATCGAAAGTATATTCCGAAAGCTTTTTATCGACCATCTGCGATATCTCGGCGAAAACACGCTGATAACCGCATCTGCCCGTCATTCCTCTGCTGCATTCGTAGTTGTTCGTAAGGCACTTGCTTATCGCATATTTGCCGTCGATAGCCTCAACAACATCTTTCATCGATATCTCATTCGGCTTTTTCGCAAGCTCATATCCGCCCTGCGTGCCCTTGAACGAAACAACGATGCCTGCAGCAACGAGCTTGCGCAGTATTTTCAGTGCAAAACGGAGCGAAACAACAGTCCTTTCGGAGATCGAGTTCGCATCAAGCCGCTTACCCGCTTCGCAAAGACAGCCAACTATGCGGACTGCATAATCCGCTTCCAAAGTCATATTCATAAACCAAACCTCACTAAACTAAGATCAATCGAGAAAATCCTTAACTTTTCTGCTTCTGCTCGGATGACGGAGCTTACGCAGAGCCTTGGCTTCGATCTGTCTGATACGCTCACGGGTAACGTTGAACTCCTTGCCGACCTCTTCGAGCGTTCTTGAACGTCCGTCTTCAAGACCGAAGCGCAGACGGAGAACCTTTTCCTCACGCTCGGTAAGCGTTGAAAGAACTTCGCCGAGCTGTTCCTTAAGAAGAATGAGCGAAGCCGCATCAGCAGGTGCAGGAGCGTCATCATCGGGGATAAAGTCACCGAGGTGGCTGTCCTCCTCTTCACCGATAGGTGTTTCAAGCGAAACAGGATCCTGCGCAATACGCATTATCTCACGGACACGCTCGGGTTCCATCTCAAGCTCCGCAGCGATCTCCTCGGGAGTAGCATCGTGACCGTTCTTGTGGAGAAGCATACTCGAAACCTTTTTTACCTTTGTGATAGTTTCTACCATATGAACAGGGATACGGATAGTCCTTGCCTGATCTGCGATCGCACGGGTGATAGCCTGACGTATCCACCATGTTGCGTAGGTCGAGAACTTGAATCCCTTTGTGTAATCGAATTTTTCAACAGCCTTGATAAGACCGAGATTTCCCTCCTGAATAAGGTCGAGGAACTGCATACCTCTGCCGACATAGCGCTTCGCAATGGAAACGACAAGACGGAGGTTAGCTTCGGAAAGACGCTTCTTCGCCTTTTTGTCGCCCTTTGCCATTCTTTCGGCAAGCTCGATCTCTTCCTCTGCGGAAAGAAGCGGAACTCTTCCTATTTCTTTAAGATAAATTTTTACGGGGTCGTCAATAGCAATGCCCTCGGTCGAGAGCGAAAGCTCCAGATCGTCTTCACCGAGAGGGATATCCTCATCAAAGTTTTCGAGCGAAAAATCATCGATGATCTCGATATTGTTATTTGAACAGCTTTCGTAAAAGCTTTCCATCTGGTCAACGTCATATTCAAGGTCTTCGAGAACGTCCGTGATCTCCTTTGTGGAAAGCTTGCCGCTTGATTTGCCCTGCTCAATAAGGCTTTCAATAGTTCTTTTTTCTGCCATAATATAAACTTCCTCCTATACAAAATGCGGAAAACCACATTGTATGTTTTTCATTTTTCTATTTCGACTTTTTCAGACTTTCAAAGTACCGCAGGAACTCTTCATTCGACATCGCCGCCGCGTCAATATTCTTTTCTGCATAGCCTTTGAGAATATTTATGTAATCATCGAGAGTTTCCCGAGTGATATCGACCTGCTGATTTGCGACAATTATCGAATATACTTTTCCCATTTCGTCAGCGGAAAATTCACTTTGAAGCAGTGAAATGTCAAATTCCACCGAATTATTTATCTTTTCTGTTAATTTTTCAAAAACAGTCCTGTTGAAATCTGTCACAAAATCTGCGCTTGTTATCCTGCTTTCAATGTATTTAAGCTCATCGGGATTGGACGAAAGATAGGCGATTATGCCGCATTCCGCCTTATATTCCCTCGGGTGGGCAACGCTGTCGGGATTTTCGCGCCGCTGTCTGCCGAAGGTGCGTATCTCACGGTTTTCGTCTTCACGGGAGCGGTTTATCTTCTTCTTTATAAGTCCGTTCACCTGATGCGTGATAGCTTCACGGTTCACATCGCACTGCTTTGCAAGCTTTCCGATGTAGACCTCACGCTCTATCGGCGAGGCAATGTCGGAAAGGAGCGAAACGCAGCGTTTCAGATAGATCACCTTGTCATTTTCGCTTTCCAGGTCAAGTCCTGCGGCGCATTTGTTCATCTCGAAATCGATAGCGCCGTCCGAGCGTTCAAGAAGCTGCTTAAAGCGCACCGAACCGAACTTTTTTATGTATTCATCGGGGTCTTTTGCGCCCTCCATTTTGATTATGCGTGCGTCAAGTCCCGCTTCGGACAGAAGATTTATCGCTCTGTGCGTTGCAGCCTGTCCCGGACCGTCCGAATCGTAGGCTATCACGACTTCATCGGCATACTGCTTTATCAGACGGGCCTGCTCGGGAGTCAGTGCCGTTCCGAGCGTTGCAACAACGTTCTCAAAGCCGCCCTGATTTATCGCAATAACGTCCATATAGCCCTCGGCAAGTATCAGCTTGCGCTCGGTCGATTTTTTTGCGAAGTTAAGCGAGAAAAGGTTTCGGCTCTTCTTGAAAACGGGCGTATCGGACGAGTTGAGGTACTTCGGACCGCTTCCGTCGATTATTCTTCCGCCGAACGCGATAACATTTCCTCTGAGGTCGATTATCGGGAACATAACTCTGTCGCGGAACGAATCAAAAACTGCGCCCTTTGAGCTTCGTGTGCAGAGATTTGCCAGCACAAGTTCATCGTCCGTGAAGCCTTTGTTACGCATAAAGTAGTGCAGACCGTGCCAGTCGTCGGGCGCATAGCCAAGTCCGTACTTTATGATAGTATCCCTTGAAAGCTGACGTTCGGCGAAGTATCTCCGTCCCTTTTCGCCCTGCGGCGACTTTGCGAGTATCTCAAAGAAATACCGCGCCGCCGTTCGGTTGATCTCGAGCACACGAGCCTTGACACGGGCAAAGTCATTGCTCTCTCCGTCATCTGGCATCTGCATTCCTGCTCTGTCGGCGAGGAATTTCACCGCTTCGATGTAGGAAAGGTTCTCTATCTTCATTATGAACGTAATGACATCGCCGCCTGCGCCGCAGCCGAAGCAGTGGAAATACTGCCCCGTTGTGTTGACGCTGCATGACGGCGACTTTTCCGAATGGAACGGGCAAAGGCACACTGCGCCGTGTCCGCTCCTTTTCAGCGTCACATAGCTGCTCATAACGGTATCTATCGGATTATTCTGTTTTAGGTCTAAAATAAAACTTTCGGGTAATGCCATATAACCTCTCCACGAATATACTTCGTTAAATCGGAATTTGCAGGAAAGCCCTGCGAAAATTTTGCATCAAGCTTCACTTTATTACATTCGTTTGCGTTGGAAATATCACGAATATATGTCTTTGGGCGGTCTATTAAATGTACGTGACAGTGCCTGCCCCACTCTTCAAATGTGGAATAACGGGACGGAAAACCCGCCCCCTACAGAATTAAGTGACCGTACTCAATTACAGTTTCGCATCGCGCCAGCTTTTCGGAATGTAAAGATCTTCATACACCGCAATAGCGTAGCTGTCCGTCATTCCTGCAATGTAGTCGGTAACGGCTCTGTCCGAGCCTTTCATCTCGCGTATGCGCTTGTATTCATCAGGGAGCTTGTCGGGATTTTTTAGGAAGTAGTTGTAAAGCTTCTCAACAAGCATTATAGCTTTGCTTTCCTCGGATTTTGCAACAGAATTCCGGTAAACATTGTCGAACATAAAGTCGCTGAGAATGTCAAGGGCCTTGCGGACATCTTCCGACATCGTGATATTCTCCGCACCGTTGTTTATTATCGAGGTGATGAGCGTTGTGATGCGCTCGCTCTTGGAGTGACCGAGAACCGCCGTTGCATCTTTCGGCAGGTCATTTTCGGTAATGATGCCTGCACGGATTGAATCGTCGATATCATGATTGATGTATGCTATCTTGTCGGCAAGGCGAACAATGTAACCCTCACGGGTCTTTGCGATCTTGTTCGTGTGGCAGACGATACCGTTCTTTACTTCGTAGGTAAGATTAAGTCCCCTGCCCTCTTTTTCTATGTAGTCAACAACGCGCACAGACTGCTCATAATGAGTAAATCCGTTCGGGCAAAGCTCGTTCAGAATACGCTCGCCTGCGTGACCGAACGGCGTGTGTCCGAGATCGTGACCGAGTGCAATAGCCTCGGTGAGGTCGCTGTTAAGGCGAAGTGCCGTTGAAAGCGTCCTCGCGATCTGCGAAACTTCAAGTGTGTGCGTAAGGCGTGTTCGGTAGTGGTCACCAACGGGATCAAGAAAGACCTGCGTTTTATGTTTAAGTCTGCGGAAGGAGTTGCAGTGCAAAATTCTGTCCCTGTCACGCTGAAATTCAGTTCGTATCGGGCATTTCGGCTCGGGTCTTGCCCTTTTTCCCGAATTTCGCGAAAGGCAGGCATATTCGCAAAGTGTTCCGAGCTCCATAACTTCGCTCTGCTCACGGATAGTCATATCTTTTTCCTCCCTTGACAAATAATTATAGCTTTTGCTTTTTTCATAACAATATAATATACAATTTACGCCCTCAAAAACCCTTTTTCTAAATTTATTTTCAGCATTTTAAACAAATTATTACATAGATTTTCAATCAGATTTGTAAGGCAACCAAATAAAACAACACAAAGCATGGCACAAACTGCCTGCGTGTGCTTACCCAACCGCTCAGTTTGTTGAAAAGTATGTTATTGAAAAAAGTTGCACAAAACTAAAGTTTACGTCCACGCTTTTTAAAGGGTGGTGGGTGTCCAGAGGGCAAAGCCCTTGGTCGCTCTCGCAAGAGCGAAACACTTTAAACCAGCAGCATCAAGTATTACTGCAATAGCGAAATAGCTATAAGTTAAAAGGCGCAATTCACATTCAAAAAAAGTAAAACTGAACGTGAAAAAATCGGTCTATAAACCTATAAAATGTGAATTGCGCTTATTATTTATGTTCGGAACAACTATTCTCGGCAAATAAACGTGAGGAGCAAAGTGACGAACGTTTAGCACCGACGGGATATGAATGGCAGTTCTTCTTTCTGCAACAAGTCATAATACTAAACTCCAATAAAATACAGGCAAAAATCTGCGCCGAAATCCTATATATGAGAGATTATCAGTTTGGCTTCTTCCAAATATTAACTGGTATTTAGCGTTAGTATAAAAATATTTTTCGTCGATCTGCATAAATGCAATATATTTTTTGACAGACAAATGCCGTCAAAGCAATTGCTTTGACGGCATTTATATTTGTTATACTAATCTCTGATCGTTCTATAGACAAAGCCGACAGATAGAATAAATCCAGTCAGGTCACTGTGTTGACCTTGGAGAGCGACCGCAGTAAGGCTTGCCGCCTTTCAAGGGAGCTTGACGCCGAATGGATTTATTAAAGCCGAGGATTTGTCTATAGGTTGATCAGAGATTAGTATTATGTAAAATTATTCAGCTGTAGCTTCCTGAAGCTTCTGGTCAACTTCATCAACAAGCATAATGAGAGTATCTGCGATAGTTTCTCTCATTGTTGCCCAGTCTGTGCCGTGGAATGGAGCTCTTGTACCCATTTCAGAGCCGCCGTCCGTTGTGATGGAAGCGATGTCGGAGGAGCAGCCCGATGCGAGGTCAACAACGGGGTACTGTCTTGTGAGTTCGTTGATCTCCTTGACTCTTGCGATGATATCTTCGGACCACTGGTTGTCGTCCATAGCCTTTCTGTCGGAGATAGCGATAGTTGCAGGGTCGTTTGCAGCAACGATAACACATTCAGCAAAGCGGGCAACGCCTTCGGGGTTAGCTGCGCCCTTGCAGAGTGCATAGCCGTTTACAACTGCGGACTGGTAAGGATCGGATCCCTCAGGTGACGGAACAGGTGCGATACCGAGGTTCTGCGGTTCGATTCCTACTGTCCATGTAGCAGGGTCGCCCTGGATTCCCCAAGTACCGTTGAGCCAGAAGAGTTCCTTGCCCTCGCCCATGAACTGAGGCTGGATAGACCAGTTGAACTGTTCAAGAGGAAGAACAAGTCCGTTCTGATAGAGTTCATACTGGAAGTTCATGGCCTTTTCAACTGTAGCGTTGTTTACATTGCATACGAGGTGACCGTCATCGCCGACGGAAACAGTCGGAACGCCTGCGGAAAGGTAGAGAGCCTTTTCATTGAACCAGTTGTCAAGACCGTACTGGTCAGCATCGGGATCAACGAAGTCGAGGAGCATCTGCTTGAATGTATCCCAGTTCCATTCGCCCTTCTGATAAAGCTCCCAAGGATCGTCAAAGCCCTGAGCTTCGAGTGTGGAAGTGTCGTAGATAACTACCTGTTCAGCGGTTACGCCTGTAACGAACTGATAGTGCTTTCCACCGAATTTGTAAAGGTCCATAGCTGCTGAAACGTTCTGCCAGATAGCGGAATCGAGGTCGATGTAGTCATCTACAGACTGGAACATTCCGTTGATGATCCCCTTTGGATAGTTGTTGGCATCATCACCGGGGAAGAAGTCAACGCCCGTGCCGCCGAGAACGTTTGTGGAAAGGTCATCGTAACGCTTTTCCCATGTAGTAGGGATATAGGTGATCTTTCCGCCGTACTTCTGCTCGAAGAGTTCAAGCTCTACTTTCTTGGAAGAGCCGTCGTTTGATGGGTTGAGATCGTAGTGAGCGAGCCACTTGATCTCCTTGTTTGCAAGCTCAGTATCGGGGAGCTGGTCGAGAACGGAAGAGAGCGATTCCTGCTCTTCGTCCTTAAGTCCCTCTGTGTTTACGGCAACGGTAGCCTTAGTGGTGGTGGTAGCTTCTGATGTTGTTGTTTCGCTGTCTGCGCCGTTTCCGCCGCCGCAGGCAGTGAGTGCAGCCGTCAGGGAGAGAGCCATAACGCCTGCGAGTATCTTCTTTGTGTTCATTTCATATCCTCCATAAAAAATTTATGATCAAAGGGCATTGCCTCTGCGCCAATTTGCCCTTTTGATACCTTATTATTATACGTTGAAGCGGAACAGGATTATATCTCCGTCCTGAACAACGTATTCCTTGCCCTCCAGACGGACAAGTCCCTTTTCCTTTGCTCCTGCCATTGTTCCGCAAGCCATAAGGTCATCGAACGAAACAACTTCCGCTCTGATAAAGCCCTTTTCAAAGTCAGTGTGTATCTTTCCTGCTGCTTTCGGAGCTTTTGTACCCTTTGTGATAGTCCATGCACGAACTTCGTCCTTGCCTGCCGTGAGGAACGAGATAAGTCCGAGGAGAGCGTAACCCTCCTTGATGATTCGGTCAAGTCCCGATACTTCAAGTCCGAGTTCGGAGAGGAACATAGCCTTGTCCTCATCGCCCATATCGGAGATCTCGGCTTCAAGCTGTGCGCAGATAGGGAATACGGAAGCCTTTTCCTCCGCTGCGATCTCGCACACGGTCTTGTAGTGAACGGAATTTTCGATGTTGTTTTTGAAATCGTCCTCGGAGAGATTTGCTGCGAAAATTACAGGCTTTGCGGAGAGCAGCGGTGTGCTCTTGATAGCCTCGGCTTCCTCTTCGGTGAAGTCAAAGGAACGTGCGGAGTGACCTGCTTCAAGGTGAGCTTTGAGCTTTTCGAGGAATTCTACCTCTGCGATGTATTTCTTGTCGCCCTTTACGAGCTTCTTTGTGCGGTCGATGCGCCTGTCGAGCATTTCAATGTCGGAGAAGATAAGTTCGAGATCGATGGTTTCAATATCTCTTCTCGGATTGATGCTTCCGTCAACGTGGATAACGTCCGTACCCTCAAAGCAGCGAACAACGTGAACGATAGCGTCAACTTCACGGATATTTGCGAGGAACTTGTTTCCAAGACCTTCGCCCTTTGATGCGCCCTTTACAAGACCTGCGATATCGACAAATTCAAGCGTTGCGGGGGTGAATTTGTTCGGGTCATACATTTCTTTGAGCTTCAAAAGGCGCTCATCGGGGACGGAAACAACGCCGACGTTCGGTTCGATGGTGCAGAACGGGTAGTTTGCGGATTCTGCGCCTGCGTTTGTGAGTGCGTTAAAGAGTGTGCTTTTTCCGACATTCGGAAGTCCAACCATACCAAGTTTCATATTTCATTTAGTCCTTTTTATTAGTTTTCTTCAAGATTGAGGCTGCGAACATATTCGTCAGCATCGAAATCCTTGCAGTTTTTCTTTTTGCCGCAGCATTTGCCGTTCAGCTTCTTTGTTACACATATGCCAAGTACAAAACCAAGCACAAACGAGAGCAGACCTGTCACTGTGAGGAGGAGATTGAGAACACTGTCATGGGATCTTTCGGAATTTTCGTTCATAAGATCATATCCTTTCAGATAAATTGATTGAATAGTACATCACATAACATTATACACTTTTTTTCTGCGAATTGCAATAGTTATGTTAAAATTTCACAATAAAAAAGCCGCCCTAATATGAGTGGCTGAAATACTAAACACCAATAAAATACAGGAAAAAATCTGCGCCGAAATCCAATATAAACCTGTTTTCAACAGCTACGAGATTGTCGGCTTGATTTTTTCCGAATTTTAAATGGTGTTTAGTATAAAATATCAGTGGAAAAATGTTTCATTGAGGATAGCAACGCTTCCGTCGATGTCTTTGAGGTCAACGAGGTACATATTTCGCTGCATACCTTCAAGATTGCGGTTGAGAACTTCCGTAACGGGGAAAACTATCGCCGTGTCATCGGTGTCCCTGCCGTGATAATTCTTGAAATCATAGAATTTGAAGATGATATTTATGTAGGAATCGTCCTGCTTGTCCTTGACATAGAAGTTGGAAACTGGTTCCATATTAAGGTCGAGCGAAACGTTGTTGACCGAGTTTGTCATTTTTTCGGGCGTGAGGAAGCTGTATCTTGAACGGTCTATCTGACGGCGCAGGCTTGTTGCGATACAGCCGCAGAAAAGCTTGTCGATAGGGAAAAGCATCGCATAAGCTACCTTTCCGCCGCAGAAGAACGTTGTTGTACCCTTGTTCAGAAGGAACAGTCTGCACCAGCCCATTGCCCTTGAATATCTTGCCATGCTTCGGTCGTCGATAACAGCGGCAAAGTCACGCTTTAGATTCGTCGAGAAATCAACTCCGTCAAAGTCCATAAGGAGCGTTCTCAGTCGTTTGAGGTTAAGTCCGTTTGTCGAAAGCTTCAGCAGAGCGGCGAGAGTTGTTTTTATCAGCTTGTTTTCGGCACGGTTTATGCTGAAAACGTCGTATTCAACAAAGAATTTTTCCTTGTGGGCATAATTTTTCTTGGCGTGTTCGGAATAAATAGTCTTGCCCTTTACGAACGGCTCGTTGCCGCGGTAGGGGACATAGGTCTGCTTCAATCCGCCTCGTACAACGTTTTCTACCTCGTCAAGGAACATTCGCACGCATATCTCGAAAATATTGAGCTGTTCTTTTTTGAAGTAGCGCTCGTTGACCCTTTTCACGGGGACTTCTATCATCGATTCGAGCATTCGCAGAATGAGCATCTTCGATACGACCGCATTTTTGGCAGGGTCGGCGGCTATCTGCGGCATAAGCTCGATCTGCGTACCGTCACGCAGCGTTATGATGCCTGCATAACGGGCAGGGTGAATGGTCTTTCGTCCGTCCGGGAGAGTTATCTCATGCATAACGGGAAAGCGGTTGTTCTCGGTGAAGTCCGCAAGACGGTCAAAGTTATGTTCGGGGATAGGGATAATGTGCGGATTGTCCGATGTTCCGCCCCTTACAAAGGAGTCTGCATCTGTGATAACGAACTTTTTATTTGTACTCATTGGAAATTATCCTTAGATCTTAAGATATGCGTTGACATTTCCGAAAGCCGCATTATTTATAGTATAAATATCGTCATTTTCAAGGTAAAGCTCGGCATTTGCACCGAAGATCTGTGCATAGTCAACGTCTGTCTTGATTACGAACTGCTCGTTCGGCTCTTTGTTCGCATCGCCGAGGACAAGTCTTATCTTTTCATAATCATCGTAGAAATAGTCCTGAAGAAGCGGAACTATCGCATTTTTGAAGATATGCGCAAGGACTGCAAGGCTCGGACGGGAGCGAAGCGGCATAAAGTAAGCGTGACCTATCGTATGGTCACGGTCGAGGAGTATCTCAACTCGCTTGTTTATCTTGTACATAAGCTCGCAGATATCGATGCCCTCAACGGTAACTCCGCGCAGAAGCTCGGGGTTAGGCATCATTTCAACGAAGTCGAAGCGTCGTCTTAAAGCGGAGTCAAGCATCGCTATGGAACGGTCGGCGGTGTTCATCGTGCCGATTATGTAAACATTGTCGGGAACGCCGAACGCTTCCTGCGAATAGGCAAGCTTAACGGTGGCTTCTTCAGCCTGTCCAAGTCGTTTTGTTGGTTCGATAATGGTTATCATTTCACCGAAGATCTTGGAAACGTTGCCTCGGTTGATCTCATCGATGATGAATACATATTTTTCGCCGGGGTTCTTTGAAGCTTCATCGCAGAAACGCTTGAATACACCCTGATTTACCTTATAAACCATTTCTTCCTTACGGGAACGCTCGCCCTTTTCGTTCATTACCTGAATGAAAACAGGCTTGATACCCTCAACGAATTCCTCGTAGCCGAAGGACTGATGGAAGGTAGTGAACTCGATCTGACCGTAGAGAGTTTTGAGAGCGTTGTACTTCTCAAGAAGCTCGCCGTAATCATCGCCCATGACATCACGGATAGATCTTCCGTAAATAATAGATATCGCATAGGCGATAGTATTATAAGTTTTACCTGTACCCGGAGGACCGTAAAGAATGATATTAGAACCCATATTTTTTCCACCCTAATAATATTTTGTACAGCTTGTTAAATAATACTGATTTTTAATAAAAGTGTAAACAAAAAAACGGCGCAAAAGCCATATAAGACCGTTAAACAGCTGCGAGCTTTTGCTTGATTGTTTGTACACTTTGATTTTAAAAATAAGTATAAAACCAACTGCCTTTGTTACAAAATTTTTATGAAAAATGACAAACTGAAACGTTTGAAACACATACTGTAACTATTTTAACTCATAATCGGAAAAATTTCAATAGTAAAATTAGATAGAAAAAAATTTCTGTACAAATAGTGCAATTGTGAATGATTCAGCTGTTGACTTTTGCTAAAATTATATTAAAATGTAAACAAATTATGGGAATAATTCTTGTGCAGCTTATATAAGCCTTTAAATTTTTGCAAAATGCTTGACTTTTTTTGTGAAATATGATATCATAATCAAGTAAATCCTGTTTGCGCTCTGTTTTAAGCGGAATTTAACCGAAAATGAGCGTATCGGCATACTATGATCGGAATTTATCCGGTATATAGGTGTGCGGGCCCTGTGCAACAGAACACCGTGAACCATGTCAGGCGGGGAACCGAGCAGCATTAAGCGGTTCGCTCTGTGTGCCGCAGCAAGCCTGCACACCTATGTATCGGATTTTTCTCTTTTTCGGAGGAACTTTTTAATGGACAAGTGGTATTTTATAAAAAAGCTTTGGCGGCACTTTATTATAGTAGTTCCGCTGATGTTTCTGACCGCACTTGCCTATAAGGTGCTTTTTGATTCGCCCGATTATACGCCAGACCTGTTCCAGAAGCTTTTTTTCGGACTTGCGGAATTCGCTCTCGTTATGTCTGCAATAGTGACCGCTTACAGCGATGCGCAGAGTGTCGCTCGCAGAGGCTATGATAAGTACCTCACGAGGGGGACTTTCAAAGGCTTTTCCAAAAAGGCAAGACTTTTCAGCGATGGTATGGATTGTATCCGCTGTGAGGAGCTTGCAGACGGCATCGACTATCTTAAAGAAGCTATGGAATGTGACTGTACAGACCGTGAAAAAGCGGTCGCAAGCTTTTACATAGGAAATACCTACCGCCTTATGGGGTATAATACCAATGCGGCAAAATTTTTTCAGGACGCTGTTGACCTCGGTTTGAATGATGAGAAATATATGGTCGATTTCCTGCTTGCAAGATGTCACGTTGAAAACGGCGCTTATCAAAAGGCGCTCGATATTTATGACGGCCTTGCCGAAAAAACGGATCGGGAGGGCATTTTTCAGTATCTTTACACCGATTACGGAATGTGTTACCTTGCAATGGGTGAATACGAAAAGGCTTTTGAAAGCTTCACAAGGTCGATACTGGAAGGCAAAAATTATGTTTTTGCGCTCGGCGGCTGTGCGCTTGCGCAGCTCGGGCTGAAAGACCTTGAAAAGAGCCGTGAGTATTATGCGAAAGCGCTTGCGGCGAATATGTTCGATGTTGTCGGCTTCAAGCAGTATTACTGCAAAATTGCCGAGAGCGTCGGCGTTTATGACAGGATAGACGAAGAAATGAAGATAAAATAAAGGGAAGTGAGCGTTTTGTATCAGGCTTTGTACAGAAAATACAGACCTTTGAGCTTTGCTGATGTTGTTTCGCAGCCGCAGGTCACAGAAACGCTCTTAAATCAGCTCAGAACAGGCAGAACTGCCCATGCATATATTTTCACGGGTTCAAGAGGAACGGGCAAGACGACCTGCGCAAGAATACTTGCAAAGGCGATGAACTGTCTGCACCCCGTTGACGGAAACCCGTGCCTTGAATGTGAGATCTGCCGCGATGCCGATGAGGGCGCGCTCGGTGATATTATCGAGATAGACGCGGCTTCAAACAGCGGTGTCGAGGATATCCGTGACCTGCGCGAGGGTACTGTTTATATGCCCGAACGCTGCAAATACAAGGTCTATATCATCGACGAAGTTCATATGCTCTCTCCTGCGGCGTTCAATGCGCTGCTCAAAATTATGGAAGAACCGCCCGAACACGTTAAGTTTATCCTCGCAACGACTGAGATCCACAAAGTCCTGCCCACGATACTTTCACGCTGCCAGCGTTTCGATTTCCACAGAATCAAATCAGACGATATTGCAAAGCGGCTCTTGTGGGTCGCAGAGCAGGAGAAATTCACGCTCACGAATGAAGCCGCACTGCTTATCGCAAAGGCTTCGGACGGCGGTATGCGTGATGCTCTTTCGCTGCTCGACCGATGCACGGCTTATTCCGACAATATCACGGAAGATGTGGCTGCGAGTGCGGCGGGAATCGCGGGAAGCGGTCCTGTTTTCCGTATCCTTGAAGCGGCGGCTGACCATAACACTGCCGAGGCTGTAAAGGCGGTCGGCGAGCTTTACGATTCGTCAAAGGATATGCAGCAGCTTTGTGCCGAACTGGTAGGACAGCTGCGGAATGTTATGCTTGCGAAAACCGTTCCCGATGATACGGGAATACTGAACTGCCTGCCGAGCGAGATCGCTCAGGTCAAGGCTCTTGCGGAGAAAATGCCGATAGAGGATATCTTCGCCGACCTTGATATTTTGCAGCAGACGGGTGATAAGATCGGCAGAGTGCCGTCAAAGCGTGTCGAGATCGAGATGTGCATGATAAAGATATGCACAAGCAGAGCGGGCGCTGCGGCTTCGGGTACTTCTGCGAACAATTCTATTGACAATTCCGAAATTTATGCTAAAATTGAAATGTTGGAGCGCAGGCTCGGCGATGCGTCCGTTCAGTCACCGGCGGCAAGGACTGCTCCCGTGCGAAGCGAACCCCAATATTCGTATCGGCAGGAAAAACAGAACGAAAGCGTTCCACAGTCTGCTCAGGCTTCACAGTCCGCTCCCGCAAAAACGGAGCAGGGCAAAATAGACCCGTCTTCGTTCAAGCCTGTTGAACGCTGGGCGGATATCCTCGAAGAGTACAAGGCGGCATGTCCGTCTGGTTCGGCGGCACTTGTCGGCTCGTATGCCCTCGAAAGCGGAGATATGATGCTTATTTTCTCGGAGAATTCGTTCTTTATGTCCGTTTTAAAGGCAGGGGACAACGCCGAGAAGCTCAAACGCTCGATTCAGAAGATAACGGGCAGGATATACACTATCCGTGCGAAATGCACGAACAAGACCGAGAAAGCCGATACAAGGCAGTCGGTCGAATCTATCTTAAAAAAAGCGCAGGAAAACGGGATACCGACAGAACAGTCATAAATGTTCCGTTTTTATAAATTTACAGTACCGCTTGCTAAGTTCTGCGGTGCATAAAATCAACCAAAAGGAGTATTAATTATGAAAGCAAGATTGCCACAGGGAATGGGCGGCGGCGCTCAGAATATGCAGGGTATGCTCAAGCAGGCTCAGAAAATGCAGGAACAGATCACCGCTCTTCAGGAAGATATTGAAAACAGAGAGTTCAAGGCTACTTCGGGCGGCGGAGCTGTTGAAGTCGTTATGAGCGGCAAAAAGGAGATCAAGGCTCTCACTATCAAGCCTGACGTTGTTGACAAGGACGATATCGAGATGCTTCAGGATCTCGTTATCAGCGCATTCAACGATGCTGTTCACCAGATCGAAGCTACTTCCGAAAATGAGATGGGCGCTATCACAGGCGGCGTTTCATTCCCCGGACTTTTCTGAGATACACATTGAACGGGAATCCGCATCTGATGGATTCCCGTTATTTCAAACAACTTTTTCCCAAAGGAATGATCTTATGTCAAAAACGGCTCTGCCGCTCGTAATACTTGCGGAGCAGTTCGCAAAGCTCCCCGGAATAGGAATGAAGTCGGCTCAAAGGCTCGCTTACTACGTTATGACGATGAGCGATGAGGAAGCGCAGGCTTTTTCCGATGCGATAATGAACGCTCACCAAAAAGTTACCTACTGCAAGGTCTGCGCAAACTTCACCGAGAATGAGCTTTGTCCGATATGCAGTGATGATTTCCGTGACCACAGCACCGTATGCGTTGTCGAAGCGCCTAAGGACATCGAAGCTTTCGAGCGCACCAACGAATACAAGGGCGTTTATCACGTTCTGCACGGACTTCTTTCACCTATGGACGGTGTAACTCCGGAGATGCTGAGGATAAAGGAGCTTCTTGCGAGGGTGAACGCAGGCGGAGTGCGCGAGGTCATTATGGCTACCAACCCGACAGTTGAGGGTGAGGCTACCGCTGTTTACATTTCAAAGCTTTTAAAGCCGCTCGGTGTAAAGGTCACAAGGCTTGCTTTCGGTCTGCCCGTTGGTGCTATGGTCGAGTACGCAGACAGGACAACGCTGTTCAAAGCACTCGAAAACCGCAATGAAATGTAAATAATGCACAAATCAGAAAAAAATATTTGTATAAAACGCCAAAGTTATACAAAAACTATTGCCAAACAGAAATGGACGTGCTATAATAATTACTGTCGTTTGACGATGAGCTTGATTATTTCCTCATTAAAAAGTTCAATGGGATATAGCCAAGCGGCTAAGGCAACGGACTTTGACTCCGTCATTTCGTTGGTTCAAATCCAACTATCCCAACCAAAGTAAGTTGCCGTTAATGCATCGCCTTTTCGATCGGCGACTTATACTGGGGTGTAGCCAAGCGGTAAGGCACCTGACTCTGACTCAGGCATTTCCGGGGTTCAAATCCCTGCACCCCAACCAGCAGAAATCCGTTTCTTGTTAAAAGAAACGGATTTTTTTTATCCAAACGCATCGATCCTGTAGGACGGCTTCACGTTCCGCTTTACCTTTTTGCGGTCGGGAAAATCTGACCTGCAGAATATGGATATGATCTTTTTCAAAAAAAGGAAAGGAACAAAATGAATTTTTCAAGAAAATCTATCGATATACTTTTTGAACTCAAACTGCGCGACAGCAGGGAATATTATGAGGAGCAGAAGCCGATATACAAAAAGGTCATAACCGAGCCGTTTGCGGAGATAGCCGCAGGGCTTGCGCCGACCTTTGAAAAGATCGACAGCCGGCTCGTCTGCTCTCCGAAATGCGTTTCGAGAGTTCGCCGTGACACACGCTTTACCAAGGACAAGTCGCTTTTCCGCGACCATATCTGGATAGCCGTGAGCAGACCGCGCGAAAGGCTTGGAAATGCGCTCTCGTTTTATTTCTGCATCGAACAGACGGGCTTTTCATACGGCGTTGGCTATTACCAAGCGCCCACGGCTGTTATGGAGAGCCTGCGCAAGCTTATAAAAAATGACGACAAAAGCTACAAGGCGGCTGTGAAAATGCTGAAAGCTTCGCCCGAATTTTCGCTTGACGGTGACATTTACAAAAAGAACCGTTTCCCCGATGAAAGCGAGGAAAAGCAGAACTGGCTCAACCGCAGGAGTATTTCCGTCAACGCTCTGAGCCACGATCACGACTTGCTTTTCAGCGACAAACTCATACCGTTCCTCATCGGCGAATTTGAGAAGCTTGCACCCGTTTATGAACTGCTTTTAAAGGCAGAGGACGACTCACGAAAGGAAGACTGACAATGGAAAAAGAACAGATTTATCCGCACATCGACCATACTATGCTCAAAGCAGTTTCGACCGAGGCTGACATCGATAAGCTTTGCGAAGAAGCACTTCGCCTCAACACGGCTTCTGTATGCATACCGCCGAGCTTTATTTCGTATGCGAGAAAAAAATTCGGCGAAAAACTCAATATTTGCACGGTGATAGGCTTTCCTCTCGGCTACAACACAACTGCCGTAAAGGTGTTCGAGGCGCAGTGCGCTATAGCTGACGGTGCAGACGAGCTTGATATGGTCGTGAACCTCGGTGATGTAAAAATGGGAAGATTCGACAAGGTAACGGCGGAAATTGCCGCTTTGAAAAAGGTCTGCGGCGATAAGATACTCAAAGTCATCATCGAGACCTGCTACCTTGAAAAGATAGAGAAAATTGCACTCTGCGACTGCGTTACAAATGCGGGAGCGGACTACATAAAGACTTCGACAGGCTTCGGCACGGACGGTGCAAAGCTTGAAGATATCAAGCTTTTCAAGAAGCACATCGGCGAAAATGTCAGGATGAAAGCGGCAGGCGGCGTAAAGACAAAGGCTGACCTTGAAGCTTTTCTGAACGAGGGCTGCGATAGGATAGGAACAAGTTCGGCGGTGAAGATACTGTCCGGGGAAAATTAAACAGGGGAGCGGTATGAAGCTGATAAACAAACTGCTCAACACTAATATCCGCACGAAGCTTATCGTGATGTTCATTGCGGTTATCGTCCCCGTTTTTGCGGCAGGAATTTACCTCATTATGAACACGATAGGAGTTTTGCAGGAAAGCACCGTCAAGGAGGCGTACAAGGACGCTGACAACCTTAAAATAAGGCTCACGGACACGCTTTTCACGACCTCTGCGGCGGCTGACACAATATACAATGACGAGAGCATAAGCTATCTTCTCAACAGCGGACTGAACCACGATGAATGTCTTGATTTCTATGCAACGCACCCCGTTGTATCGGGCTACAGAAACGCTTATTCACAGATCTCGGATATAACCTTTTATGTTGATATGGGCGAAGATCCGAATGGCTTTCTTTACAATCTCTCTTTTCAGCGCATAACCAAGCAGATAAAGGATTCAAACTGGTTCGGCGAAGCTTTGGAGACAACTGCACCGATATGGCGGGTGCTGAAAAATCCATCCGATTCAAAATGCTATCTTAGCTATATCCGTCAGATAAAGTCAAAAGACGGCGGGAGCCTTGGCGTTATGGTCGTTTACATCAATCAGGACTGGATAGAAACACTTATGGAGGACGAGGTTTTCAACGTTATCTTCGCTGTTCAGAACGGAATGGTCTTTTACAGCAATATACCCGAATACGACCTCGGCAAAGTATTCACAACGCCCGACTTTGAACTTGACGGCACGGAAAAAGACCCGATCGAGCTTACGGGAAAATCTCCGCTGACAGACAAGGGCTACACGGTTGCGACCAACTTCAACTACAATCATACGGGCAACTTTTTTCAGATATATCTTGTGAAGCCTTATGCTATCGTAACGGGTGCGACAAAGGAGCTTTCGTTCGGATATGTTTTCTACATTACCTCCTGCTTCCTGCTGTCGGTGTTCATCGCGATACTTTTTACATCGTATTTCGTGCGAAGGATAGGCTTTCTGCGCGATCAGATGCACAGAGTAACGGTCGGCGACTTCGACCTTAACGAGAAGATAGATGGTGACGACGAGATCAATGAGCTTTACAACGACCTGCAGGTAATGGTAAAGAGTATGCAGGAGCTTATGAATGAGGCTTACGAGGCGAAAATTCAGACGGAAACGTTTCGTTTAAATCAGGTCGAAGCCGAGTTCAAGACCCTTGCGAGCCAGATAAATCCGCACTTCCTTTATAACACGCTTGAAACGATACGAATGAAAGCGTATGTGAACAACGACAAGGAAACGGCCGATCTTGTAAAAAAGCTCGGAAAGTTTATGCGCCGCTGTCTTGAAGTCAAAAACAGTATGGTCACGCTCGAATCGGAGCTTGAATTCACAAAGAGCTACCTTGAATTGCAGGCGGCCCGTTTCGGCGACAGGATATCATACTCGATAGATAATGAAATTGACGGAAATTATCCTATTTTGCCGCTCATTATACAGCCTATCGTTGAAAATGCGTTTGTTCACGGCATCGAGAGCAGCAAGAGCAACGGAAAGATAACCGTGAGCATAAAATATTCGGGCGAAAATGTCATTATCGAGGTCGAGGACAACGGTCAGGGCATACCCGATGACAAAATGTCCGAGCTGAGGTGGAAGCTTGAAGAAAACGACACATCTTCGGGAAAGAGCATCGGTTTGACGAACGTGAACAAGCGAATAAAGATGTTCCACGGCGATGAATACGGTCTTTCTTTCACCAGTCAGATAGGAAAGGGAACAAGGGTAAGGATAACCTTGCCGAAGGAGGTAAAAAATCAATAGTTTTCGATCCCGAGAATAATTTGTGCTTTTTCAAAGAAATGCTCAAAAAACGACTGTAATTTTTATATAAATATCATCAAGATATGAAATTTTTATGAAAAGCATTGATAAATATGTCGGAATAAGCTATAATTGTATAAAAGGGCAGTCAAAGCTGCGTAAAAAGGAGGTCGGGTGATTTGCTCAAAGTTCTGTTGGTTGATGACGAACCGAACGTGCGCCTTGGCGTAAAGATGATGATACCGTGGGACGAACTCGGACTTGAAGTTATTGATGAGGGAGAGGACGGGGACGACGGACTTAACAAAATACTTATACACGATCCCGATATAGTTATTGCCGATGTGAAGATGCCGGGAATGACGGGGATACAGATGATCGATGCTGCGATAAAGAACGGTTTTAAGGGAAAAGCTGTGATACTCTCCGGTTATTCCGATTTTGCTTATGCAAAGGAGGCTATGTCGCTCGGTGTGAAGAGATTCATTCTCAAACCCGTTGACGAAGATGAGCTTATCGAATGTCTGAAAGCGCTTGTGTCCGAGATAAAGGCGGAAAAGGAGAGCAGCCTGCAGCTTCAGAAAGGCAGTGAGTTCCTCAACGAAAATGCTATCAAGGAGCTTCTTATCGGCGGAGCATCGGCTTCGGACAACAGCGCACTGAAAGCATACAGCAGCGGACGGAAGTTCAACGTTGTGCTTATCAGTGCGACCGAAAAAAACAGCTTTGAATCGCGCCAGTTCATTCTTGACAAGATACGCAGCCGACTTTCCGAAATGGAGAACGTTGATGCTGTTCCCATAGACCTCAACGGTATGCTTGCCGTTATATTCAAGGACAGCCCAGACGAGCGCATACAGGAATGTATGAGCAGGCTGAACTTCGATTATAGGGGAATGATATTTGCTGCGATAGGCGAATCCGTTCATTCGGCAAAGGAGATATCGGCTTCCTACCGCTCGGCGAACGAGATATACAACAACCGTTTTCTCTATCTTCACTACGGTGTTATTTCCGCCGAGAAGATACGCAGCCGAAGCGATGAGGACATTCCTGCACCCGAAACAATAGCTGCACAGTTCTTCCCGTTTATGGAGATAAACGACAAGGAGCGTTTGGAGGGCTGTTTTGCACGCTTTCAGGAATCGCTTTGCAGGAACAGCTTCACTCCCGAAAAGATCCGCGTTATCTGCATTACGACCGTACTCAGCACGAAAAATCTTATCATAAAAAGCGTTGGCGAAAAAAAGGCAGAGCCGTTCAAGGACGATTATATCGTCAGTCAGATAGGCTCGCTCGGCAGTCTGCACGACATAATCGAGCTGATGAAGAAAGAGTTCACCGAGTTTTCCGACAGCGTTTACGGCAGGACGACCAAAAGCACGATGGAGCGCGTAGTTCAGTACATACACGCGAACTATAATCAGGAGCTTCGCCTTGAAATGCTCGCGAACATATTCGGATACAACAGCGCATATCTCGGCAAGGTCTTTCATCAGTATATGGGCGACAATTTCAACAATTATCTCGATAAAATCCGTATCACCGAGGCTAAAAGACTTCTTGCGGAGGACGAATACAAGGTCTATGAGGTCGCGGAGAGGGTCGGCTACACGAACATCAACTATTTCCACAACAAATTCAAAAAATATGTCGGAGTCAGTCCGTTAAGCTACAAAAAGGCTTGCATTGCAGGGGAGAAGCCTGATGATAACGACGGAAAAGGGCAGGACTGACAGCCGTTTTGCGCAAAATCCGATATTTTGTAAAAAAATAAAAAAACTCTTGATTTCGGAAGAAAAATGTTATATAATTAACGAGTATGCAGATGGCATTTATTTGCCGTTAATAACGAAAGGAGTCATAGTATGAATTATACTCATGAAGTTGAAACTATGTGCAGCGTCAAGCAGGGCGTAGCACACGGCTGTGCACCTATCCCCGAAGAAGCAAAATGGGTCAAGGCTAAGGATGTCAAGGACATTTCCGGCTTTACTCACGGTATCGGCTGGTGCGCTCCTCAGCAGGGTACCTGCAAGCTTTCCCTCAACATCAAGGAAGGCGTTATCCAGGAAGCTCTCGTTGAAACAATCGGCTGCTCCGGTATGACACACTCCGCAGCTATGGCAGCAGAGATCCTCCCTGGCAGAACAATTCTCGAAGCTCTTAATACAGACCTCGTTTGCGATGCTATCAACACCGCTATGAGAGAACTCTTCCTCCAGATCGTTTACGGCCGTTCACAGTCTGCTTTCTCCGAAGACGGACTTGCAATCGGCGCAGGACTTGAAGACCTCGGTAAGGGACTTCGTTCACAGGTCGGCACAATGTACGGTACTCTCAAGAAGGGCCCCCGTTACCTCGAAATGACCGACGGTTATGTTACAGGCATTGCTCTTGATGCAGATGACGAGATCATCGGCTACAAGTTCATCAACTTCGGTAAGATGATGGACTTCATCAAGAAGGGTGACGACGTTCAGACAGCTTACGAAAAGGCTCAGGGTCAGTACGGCAGAGTTGCTGACGCTGTTAAGATCATCGACCCCAGAAAAGAATAAGGAGGATTACAACGATGGCTTTATTTGAATCATACGAGAGAAGAGAAAAGCAGATTCTTGACGTTCTCAAAAAATACGGTATCAACTCTATCGAAGAGTGTGCAGATATCTGCAAGGCAAAGGGCTTCGATCCATATAAGATCACAGAAGGCATTCAGCCTATCTGCTTTGAAAATGCAAAGTGGGCTTACACAGTAGGCTGCGCTATCGCAATCAAGAAGGGCTGCACAAGAGCTGCTGACGCTGCTGCTGCAATCGGCGAAGGCCTCCAGTCTTTCTGCATCCCCGGTTCTGTTGCTGACCAGCGTAAGGTTGGTCTTGGCCACGGCAACCTCGGCAAGATGCTTCTTGAAGAAGACACAGAATGTTTCGCATTCCTCGCAGGTCACGAATCCTTTGCTGCTGCTGAAGGTGCTATCGGTATCGCTGAGAAGGCTAACAAGGTTCGTAAAAAGCCTCTCAGAGTTATTCTTAACGGTCTTGGCAAGGACGCTGCACAGATCATTGCCCGTATCAATGGCTTTACATACATTGAAACAGAAATGGACTACTACACAGGCGAAGTTAAGGAAGTATTCCGTAAGGCTTACTCCGACGGACTCCGTGCAAAGGTAAACTGCTACGGCGCTAACGACGTAACAGAAGGCGTTGCAATTATGTGGAAGGAAGGCGTTGACGTTTCCATCACAGGTAACTCCACCAACCCAACACGTTTCCAGCACCCTGTTGCAGGCACATACAAGAAGGAATGTGTTGAAAAGGGCAAGAAGTACTTCTCCGTTGCTTCCGGCGGCGGCACAGGACGTACACTTCATCCTGACAACATGGCTGCAGGCCCTGCTTCCTATGGTATGACAGATACAATGGGACGTATGCACTCCGACGCTCAGTTCGCAGGTTCTTCTTCCGTTCCTGCTCACGTTGAGATGATGGGTCTTATCGGCATGGGCAACAACCCTATGGTTGGTGCTACTGTTGCTTGCGCTGTTGCTGTTGAGGAAGCTATGAAAGCGTAAGAAACAACGTACCTACGTCATTTAACAAATAAAAAAGCTCCTCTTGGTCAATTCCAAGGGGAGCTTTTTGTATGTTTATATGATGTGGCTATCGTTCGCCGCTTGCTCACAAAAATACAAGCAGATAAAAAATCCCTCTCTGCCGATTTCGACGGAGAGGAAAATTTTTATTCACCTATCATATTCAAAAAATATTCGTGTACAAAGGTGTCATCGTTAAGCTCAGGGTGAAAAGCGATAGCAAGCTGCTTGTTGTACCGTACCGCAGCTGTCTTGCCGTCAACGGTCGAAAGCACTTCCGTCTTTCCGGGATCGCTCGCATAAGGTGCGCGGATAAAGGTCATAGGAACGCTTTTTCCTGCAAAATCAGCCTCCGTGAAAAAGCTGCCGAGCTGTCTGCCGTAAGCATTGCGCTTTACAGTGAAAGGCATCGTGCCGAAGCATGGTTCTTCGCCGCCGTCTATCTTTTCGGCGAGGAGTATCATTCCCGCGCAAGTGCCGAAAACAGGCAGACCATTCTGTATCTTTTCTTTGAGCGGCTCATAAAGTTCAAGCTCATGAAGAAGCTTTTTCTGAACTGTGCTTTCGCCGCCCGGAATTATCAAACCGTCAAAGCTGCGGTCGATGTCGGGAAGCTGACGTATCTCGAAGCACTCCGCTCCAAGCTGTGAAAGCTTTTTTTCGTGTTCGATAAATGCGCCCTGAAGCGCAAGCACACCAATAACAGGCTTGCTCATTACTTGCCTCTTTCTGCCATAAGGAGTGCGATCTCCTGCTCGTTGATGCCGACCATTGCTTCGCCGAGGTCTTCGGAAAGCTCTGCAAGAAGCTTTGCATCGTTGAAGTTCGTAACTGCCTTAACTATCGAAGCTGCGCGCTTTTCGGGATTGCCCGACTTGAAGATGCCCGAGCCTACGAAAACGCCCTCTGCACCGAGCTGCATCATAAGTGCTGCATCGGCAGGAGTTGCAACGCCGCCTGCGGCAAAGTTTACAACGGGGAGCTTTCCGTTTTCGGCAACATATTCAACAAGGTCAAAGGGTACACGAAGTTCCTTTGCAGCCTCGAAAAGCTCGTCCTTTGACATTGAAGTGAGCTTGCGGATTTCGCTCTGCATCATTCTCATGTGACGAACAGCCTGAACAACGTCGCCCGTGCCCGGTTCGCCCTTGGTTCTTATCATAG
>UQQA01000012.1 GCA_900543105.1 uncultured Ruminococcus sp.
ACAAGAAGTGCGTCGGAATTTCGACTCTTGAATCGCTTGCATACAATATGCGAGGCTTCAAGGGCGTAGTCTGCACGGTGATGAAAGCACGTGCAGACCTTATGTACACAGCATTTTTCACTTCGTATAAGGACGTTATAACGAGAATTTTCGACGATACTATCCTGCCCGAGGCGGATATCGTTTCGAGAATAAAGGGTTATCACGGCGAAATAGTACTTGTCGGTGATGCGGCAGAGGAGCTTTACCAAAACAACAGCTTTGCCGAAACCGAAAATGTAACGCTCGCACCTCCGCACCTGCGTTTACAGCTTGCATCGAGCCTTTGCTATGCTTCCTACGAAAAGCAGTTCGGCCCGGCAGACGGCTTAAATGCGGAATATCTCCAGCAGACCAAGGCGGAGAAAGACCTTGAACAGAAACACGCTTAAATATAATGCGTAATGCGTAATTATTCAATCCGTAAAATTTTCAACTAAAAAACGGTACAGTCACAATTTCGTAAAACGTTTTGTGATCGTACCGTTTTAATTTACTCTAACATATTTGCGAAACTTAATTATGCATTACGCATTACGAATTACGCATTATCCATACGTCTATTTCCGACTGTTCGGGAACTTCAAATATTGTGTTGACCTTGTTCAAAAGTCCCTCATCAACATAAAAGTCTGAGCCGCCGTTTCCCGATTTTACTTTGTCGTTGCGCTCGGCGATGTTTCTCTGCCGGGTTTCATCGTCAATGTCGATATAGTGCCACTCAAATGGGATATTTCTTTCCGAAAAATAAGCGGAAATATCGGCTCTGTCCTTTTTTGTCCAGAATCCCCAGTCGAGGATAATGTTTGCGCCTGCCAAAGCTATTTCGGCAGCTTTCTTTTTAAGGTAATTATTCACACGGGCGGCGAAAACATTGTAGAACTCGCCCTGCTCGTTATTGATAAGGGCAAAAGTGGCTTCGTCTGTCGAGAGTATAACAGCGTTGTATTTTTCTTTGAGCTGTTTTGCATAATATGTTTTTCCGCTGCATATCTTGCCGCAGATAAGGTATATTTTTGACATAGTTCACCTCTGTTAAAAACAGGGCGGATAAATAAGATCCGCCCATTTTTTACAATAATTTTACGAAGCCTGACTAATTACGCATTAAGCATTACGAATTACGCATTGATCCTTCTCGCTTCTGTGTAGAAACGCTTATCCTGCGCATGACCCATGGAGAATGTTTTTCTCGGGAGCGCGCCGTCCTTGATAACGGTCGGGAAAAGCTCTTCCTTGCCCATATCGGGGAGGAGGAAACCTACTGCGTCATCAGCCTTTGCAAGCTTGCGGATAACGTCCTCGCCGTGGATATAGTCGATCTTGCCGCCGTTTTCCTTTACATAAGCATCGAGGAACTGCTGGAGGCTGCCGACGGTGAGGTTTGAGGTCGGTTTGCTGACATAAAGAGTTTCATCTTTGCTGCCGTTTACTGCAACGAACGACTGACCGCTGCCATTTTCGGAGGTTTCAAGTGCGGCTTTGAGTGCGGCGAGGAGCTTTTCAACGTCAACACCGGTAACGATACGGTGGATAGCCTCAAAGCGGAGCGCATCGCTGTGGAGGTTCACTATTTCGGCGAGAGCGTAACGTGCAGGGTGAGCGGACATATCCTTGTCTGGGTTTTCACGCTTTAACTGCTCATAATATTCCTTTGCGGTAGCAAGGGAGTGATTTCCGTCGCCCATTGCGTAGAGCATAACGGGTTCGTTCTTCAAGCCGTATTTGGCGTTGAATTCGTCAGCGTTTCCGAGAGCGTCAAGTGCAGCCGTAACTTCGGCAATATCATCTTCGCCGAGGAGATAGCCTGCGATGTGACCGCCGCCCTGCATAAGCTCAAAGTCATACACCTTTTTGAGCCGATCCTTTTTTGCGGAAAGCTTCTCTATAACGGTGCGCTTTGCATCGTCAATGAGTATCATAATGTGCGGAAGCTCGAGCGGAGCGCCGTTTCTTACCTTTATTCTCGGCGGGATACGCTCAACAACGGTAGCCTCGGTCGCACGGACGGAGGATTTGCTGCCCTTGCGGTAGTCGTATTCTTCAAGGTCGATCGCGCCGACAACGCCTGCTCTTATGCCGTCAGCGGTGGTGCGCTCAACATAGATCATAGCGTTCTTGTACTCGTCGAAAATGTTGTCGGCGAGGTATTTGTCCATATTTTTATGTATGTCAGCGATGCGAGCGTCAACATTGTCGCTTTCGAGATATACTTCGGGGAGGATAAGGCGGAGGGTAGAGGGGGCGTTTCCGACGATCTGCTCAGTCTTTTCCCAGTATTCGGGCTCGGAGGTGTACTGATCGCAGGCAACGACCGACCATTTTTCCATTTCAATATTATGCGGAAGAAGAATATCCGCAGCCTTAAAAGCATTGCTCATAATTTTATCTCCTTAAAAAGAAATTGTTATATACTATTATACACTAAAAGCTGCTGATTTTCAATAGGGAAAAGTGATAATCACAGTATTTTGCGATGCAAAATTTGCTGCAGAACCGCGAAGCCAAGCAGCTGGTCGAGCTGAGCACAGCTCGTCAGGTGTCCAGAGGGCGGAAGCCCTTGGTCGCCGTTCGCAGACGGCGAAATACTCTAAACTAACAGTCAAAGCTTGCCGCAATAGCAAAATATTTAACAGCTAAAAAAGGCGCAATTCACAAAGATAATGGAGAACGAAATATGAGAAATCAAGTTTCGTAAAGCCATAATAGTGAATTGCGCCAATTCTGTTTTTCTAAAATAAACTGTCCTCTGCAAGCAAATATGCAAACAAAGTGAGCATATTTGCTTGCAGACGAAGTATGAACAGCTATGGGATATGTCATATTTGCGGAGGAGCGAATTTAATTGTTTTATGTTCATATTTCACCGCCGTTCAAATGTTGTCGGCGTGAAATGCTTATCGCTTCGCTCTGCGCATTTCACGCCGAGGATAGTTTTGGTGAGGAAAACAAAATTGGCGCAGTTCACATTTTATAGGTTTACAGACCGATTTCTCACATTATGTTTTCCCTTTTTTTGATGTGAATTGCGCCTTTTTAGCTGTTAGATATTTTTCTGTTGCGGCAGAGCTTTTCGCTGTTAGTTTAAGGTGTTTCGCTCTTCTGCTAAAGGTCAAATTGACCTGCGACAATGGGGCGCTGCCCCCTTGACCCCTGCAAGCCTTTGAAAAGGCTTGACCTAAACTTTGATTGGCTTCGCAGCACTGTTACTTTTTTAATTATTGTTTGAAATTTTCTGCAATTTCAGTATATTCAATTTCTGCATTTCGCCGAGGGCATTTTCGGAGATTATTTTACTTCCGCTTGATACAGCGGCGGCTTGTATCGCTGTTGTTATAAGCATTTTTCCGATGCTGTCATCGGCGGTCTGGTTATCTATGGAGTTATGGAGAATTTCGACGAGCTGATGAAAGGTCTGTTCATACTGTTCGCTGAAAAAATCGAGCAGTTCTTCCTCGGTGCGCGATCTCAGCAGGTGATCTATCATTGCACCTATGACCTGTATTGGGAGGACGCTTTTCATTGCGCAGATTATAAGCAGGTGCGAGATATGCACTCTTGAATACTTCTTTTTGACGGGTGGGGGCAGAATCCCAAGCTTGACGTAGTTATTTATCATTGAGGGGGTAAGGTTCGCTTCGCCGTGGGAAAAAATGCGGATATACTTGCTCATAAGCGTGAGCACCTGATCCATATAAAGTCCTATTTCGGGCAGCTCGTTCCAGCGCGGGAGCCGGCAGGAGCGTTCCTGCTTATTCCAGAACTGTGATGAAAGATCCGATGTGTTTTCGTTTGCCATAAAAATTTCCTCCTTTCCGTATGAGATCCTATTCCTTAAATTATTTAATATTATACAACATATTTTCACAAATTACAAGAGGTTTTGCAAAATATTACGAAAAATTGTTTTCCTAATCTCTTGACAAGACTGATATAACGATGTATAATAGTTTTGAAAACCAGATGTAACACTTGGAGTAACCAAAATGAGTTTAAACCTAAAAAAATATACAATAATAACGGGTCATTACGGCAGCGGAAAGACGAATTTCGCAGCGAACCTCGCAGTTAAGGCTGCCGAGGAGGGTGAAAAAGTCACCGTTGTTGACCTTGATATAGTCAATCCATATTTCCGAAGTGCGGATTTTGCGGAGCTTTTTACGGAAAATGGGATCACCCTTGCTGCGCCGCTTTATGCGAACACTAACCTTGACATTCCTGCACTTTCGTTCAACATTGAGGATTTTATGAGTGCCGACGGAAAGGTCATTGTCGATGTCGGCGGAGATGATTCCGGCGCATCCACACTGGCACGGTACAGGGAGTTCCTTTTGCAGAACGCAGACGATATCGAGGGTATATGCGTTATAAATATGTACCGCTATCTGACGGGGACTGCCGCTGAAGCGGTGGAGTTTATGCGTGAGATAGAAAACGCTTCGGGGATACCGATGTCGGCGATCGTGAACAATTCCAATCTCGGTGAAGAAACGACCGCAGAAACTATTGAGAGCAGCACGGCTTATGCCGATGAGGTATGCAGGCTAACGGGTCTGCCGCTGAAATATACTGTTGACACAAGCACAGGGGCGGAAGTAAAGAACCGTTTTCCTGCTGAAATATACGTTAAAAAGATCTGGGAAAAATAAGGAGAAAAGCTATGGCTAAAATAACAGTTGACAGGGAACGCTGCAAGGGCTGTGGTCTTTGCGCGAGCGTTTGCCCGAAAAAAATAGTTGAACTTGATAAAAATTCACGAAACAAAAAGGGATATTTTCCTGCACACTGCATTGACGATTCAAAATGCATAGGCTGTACGATGTGCGCAATGATGTGTCCCGACTGCGCAATAAAAGTTGAAAAATAAGGAGCTGAACAAAGTGGAAAGAAATCTTATGAAAGGCAACGAAGCTCTCGCCGAGGCTGCTATCCGCGCAGGCTGCAAATGCTTCTTCGGATATCCTATCACGCCGCAGACGGAGATCGCTGCTTATCTTGCAAAATATATGCCGAAAAACGGCGGTGTTTTTCTTCAGGCTGAATCGGAGATCGCCGCTATAAATATGGTTCTCGGTGCGGCTTCGGCAGGCGTTCGTGCTATGACATCATCGTCCTCGCCGGGAATTTCGCTCAAATCCGAGGGCGTTTCCTACATTGCAGGTTCAGACCTGCCCTGCGTTATAATCAACGTTCAGCGAGGAGGTCCGGGACTTGGCGGTATACAGCCGTCGCAGTCGGACTACTGGCAGGCAACAAAGGCGCTCGGTCACGGCGACTATCAGCTCCTTGTTTATGCGCCCTGCTCGGTTCAGGAGATGGTCGATAAGGTAACGCTTGCGTTCGATATGGCTGATGAATTCCGTATGCCTGCGATGATACTTGCGGACGGCTTGCTCGGTCAGATGATGGAACCCGTAACTTTCCCCGAAAGAAAAATGGAGCTTCCGCCAAAGCCTTGGGCGACGAACGGTCACGGCTTCAAGCGTGAACACAACATTGTAAATTCGCTTTACCTCGTTCCGGAGGAGCTGGAAAATTCCATTCTTGACCGTTACAAACGCTATGAAGTGATAAAGGCAAACCACACCGAAGCGGAAAGCTATCTTTGCGATGATGCTGATATTGTTGTAACAGCCTACGGTGCGGCAGCGAGAGTTGCTAAGTCGGCTGTGAACCGTGCCCGTGCAATGGGAATAAAAGCAGGACTTTTCCGTCCGATAACGCTTTGGCCTTTCCCCGTAAAGGAAATAAACGAAGCCTGCAAAAACGCAAAGACCTTGCTCGATGTCGAAATGTCAATGGGACAGATGATCGAGGACGTAAAGCTTGCTGTAAACTGTTCAAAGCCCGTACATTTCTTCGGCAGAACGGGCGGTGTTATCCCGTCCCCCGATGAGGTTCTCGGCGAGATAAAGAAGTTATCGGAAATCAGGAATTAACGAAAGGAAAATTGCAATGGCTGTAATTTTTGACAGACCCAAAAGCCTTGCCGATGTGCCTACGCACTATTGCCCCGGCTGTACGCACGGCATTATCCACCGCCTTATTGCGGAAGTTATAGATGAAATGGGCATTGAGGGCGACACGATAGGCATTGCGCCCGTCGGCTGCGCTGTAATGGCTTATGATTATTTTAAATGCGATATGATAGAGGCTGCTCACGGCAGAGCGCCTGCGACCGCAACGGGAGTAAAAAGAGCGCTCCCCGACAAGTTCGTTTTCACCTATCAGGGCGACGGCGACTGTGCCGCTATCGGAACGGCTGAAACTGTTCACGCCGCAACAAGAGGAGAAAACATTGTCGTTATCTTCGTCAACAACGCTATCTACGGAATGACGGGCGGACAAATGGCTCCGACCTCGCTCCCCGGTCAGGTAACGCAGACGACACCTTACGGAAGAGATGTTTCCGTTGCAGGAAATCCTATAAAAATGGTGGAGATGCTTTCCGTTCTGGACGGCGTTGCACTCGCACAAAGAGTTGCGGTAAACACAGTTCCGCATATAAGAGAAGCAAAGAAAGCTATCCGCAAGGCATTTGAGAATGAAAAGGAAAAGCGAGGATTTTCGATAATCGAAGTCCTCTCCTCCTGCCCGACGAACTGGGGAGTTTCGCCCGAAGTGGCACTTCAAAAGATAGATGAGGTAATGATACCGTTCTATCCGCTCGGCGCATATAAAGATGTAACGGCAGAGGGGGCAAAGTAAATGGATCACGAAATCCTTATCGCAGGTTTTGGCGGACAGGGAATACTTTTCGCAGGAAAGCTGCTTGTAAACCTCGGACTTTATGAGGGCAAGGAGGTTTCTTGGCTTCCGTCCTACGGTCCCGAAATGCGCGGAGGAACGTGCAATTGCTCCGTATGCATCTCCGATGACCCGATAGGCTCGCCGCTCGTGGTGAACCCGAATGTCCTTATCGTGATGAACACTCCCTCGCTCGATAAATTCATCGGCAAAGTTCAGCCGAACGGACTTGTTATAGTTGACAGCTCAATGGTCGATTCCGAGATCGAACGCACCGATGTCAGAGTATGCAAAGTGCCTGCAACGGCACTCACCGATACAGATCCCGATCTGAAGGGCGGTGCGAACATTATCCTCGCAGGAAAATTCCTCGCCGAGTGCGGGTTCAAGTCGGAAGAATTGATAAGAAAAGTTTTTGAGAAGATAGTTCCGCCGCATAAAAAAGGCTTGATAGAGAATAATATGAAGGCTATTAAAATAGGTATGAACTACGATACAAATGCATAATACTAATACTAATTCCAGACCAACCTATAGACAAATACTCGGATATAATAATCCGATTCTGCGTCAGACTCCCTTGACAGGCGGCAGCCTGCCTGCGGTCGTCTTCCTTGACTTGGATTATTCTATCTGTCGTCTTTGTCTATAGAACGGTTTGGAATTAGTATAAACACCAATAAAATACAGGAAAAAATCTGCGCCGAAATCCTATATAAACCTGTTAAAAACAGCTACGAGATTGTCGGCTTGATTTTTTCCAAATTTTAAATGGTGTTTAGTATAAATTCACATAAAAAGCAGGCTGAAAAATGTCTGCTTTTTTTCATATTTGAGGTAAAATAGCATCTATTGTGCATATTATACAAAAACATCGCTCTGATTGGTGCAATCCTATAAATATTTTCCAAAAGCTTGACTTTTGAAGATGCCGATGTTATAATATATACAGAAAATAAATCAAACGGTAACAACTAATAAACAGTTATGATATTTATTTTCCATAATTTCGACAACCTTTCATTTTTTCTTTTTCATAAACTTCCTTAATTCCGAAAAACACCGTCCTTTATGGGCGGTGTTTTTCGGAATTAAGGAAGTTGTTTTTGTTGGGTCATTCAAGGTCTTGGATATCGGCGGCGGTGAGATCGTTTTCGAGATTGTCGCGCGCGAGGTCGGTATCAATTGCGGCATAAGCGTCCGAGATAGGCTTTTCGGCTTTATACTAAACACCATTTAAAATTTGGAAAAAATCAAGCCGACAATCTCGAATATATTGGATTTCGGCGCAGATTTTTTCCTGTATTTTATTGGTGTTTAGTATTATGCGGCGTTGAGTGGTAGACTTTGAGCGCAGGTGCGGACGTTCCTGCGATGATCGGGTTCGCTTTTGTGTCCGAGGTATGCGCTCTGCCCTGAATTTGCGGAACGGCGGCTTGCTCGTTCTTGGGTTTTGTGTGTGTTCTGTCGATTCGGTTCATTCCTTGTTTTGACATAAAAAATCCCCCTTTGGTTTTTATGATAGTATATCCAAAGAGGGAGAGATTAATCGCGGAAAGTAATTAGCTGTTTTTGTGTGTGCAAACGGTTGGATATGAAATCCGACCTCGGACTGTAGAAAAAGCGTATTATTAAAAGCTGCACAAAATTAACGTAAACTTTGGCTTGGTTGTTATCTATACTCGTTCTCGATAAACGTTTTGACTTCCTGCGCAAGCGAAATATTTATTCCTGCGGCTTTTGCGATATCCTCAACGGTGGCTTTTTTCAGTTCTTCCTTGGTTTTGAATCGGGAGAGGAGCTTTTCCGCTTTTTTATCGCCGATGCCTTTTATTTTCGTGATCTCAAGGCTGAACGACTGCTTGCTGTGCTTTTTGCGCTGGTAGGTTATCGAATAGCGGTGGACTTCGTCCTGTATTCGGGTCAGAAGCATAAATGCGGCTTTGTTTTCGTTTATTGCGATCTCGCCGCCGCCCGTGGCGATGGCTCTTGTGCGGTGCTTATTGTCCTTTACCATACCGAAGAGGGGGACGTTTATGCCCATTTCGCGCAAAATTGGTTCAACGGCGTTGACCTGACCCTTGCCGCCGTCGAGTAGGATAAGGTCGGGCAGGCGGCAGAAGCCCTCGTCCGTTTCGTTTTCGTCCTTATAATGCTTGAATCGGCGTTCCAGAACTTCACGCATCGATGCATAGTCGTTCTGTATTGCGGTTTCTTTTATCGTGAATTTTTTATAGGCTTTCTTGTTCGGTCTGCCGTTCTCAAAGACTATCATACCTGCGACCATTGCGGAGCTTGCGAGGTTCGAGATATCGTAGGATTCGATGTACATTGGCGGATCTTTCAGTCCGAGGAGCTTTGCGAGCTGTTCGAGTGCGACTATTTCCGCACCAGTTCTTCCGACCTTTATTGCGAGGGATTCGCTGGCGTTTTCCTTTGCCATATTGATGAGCTTCAGACCCTTTCCCCTTGTTCGTGAAAAGATATCTACGGCGTGGCCGCTTTTTTCACGGAGAAGCCGTGTTATCATTTCAGCATCGGGGATTTCTTCCTCGGTGATCATCTCACGGGGAATGGATTCGGGAGTTGTATAGAAGGCTGTGATGAAATCCTGAATCATAACGGCGGTATCGTCAATTTCGCCGACGGGAAGCTCGCTTCGGTCTGTAAGTCTGCCGCCGCGGTACTGGAGAATTGCGACGCAGGCATTTGTGCCGTTCTGTGCGGCGGCGATGATGTCGGTATCACGCATATCCTCGTTGATTATCTTCTGGCTGTCGGCGGCGCGCTTTATCGCATTTATACGGTCGCGGAGTGTGGCGGCGCGTTCAAATTCGAGGTTTTCGGCGGCTTCGTTCATCTTTTGGGTAAGACTTTCCACCGAGGCCTCCGAACCGCTTGCGATATATTCCTCCGCCTGTGCGATAATGGAATTATACTCATCGCAGGATATCTTTCCCATACAAAGCCCCATACACTGCTTGATATGGTAATTCAGGCAGGGGCGGCTCTTGCCGAAGTCACGGGGGAAAACTTTTTTGCAGGTCGGGAGCATAAAGACCTTGTTGACTTCCTTTGCGGTCTGGCTTGCGACGAAAGAGCTTGTATAAGGGCCGATATATTTTCCCTCGCCGTTTTTCTGGAGCTCATAAGTGATACGGGGATATTCTTCTTTTGAGATCTTGATATAGCTGTAGCCCTTATCGTCCTTTAAGAGGATATTATACTTCGGCTTATGCTGTTTTATGAGCGAACATTCGAGGACGAGGGCTTCATACTCCGAGTCGGTGACGATGAAATCATAGTCATAGACGTTGGAAACCATTTTTGCGACCTTAGGAGTATGGTCGGGCGATTTGCAGAAATAGCTCGTGACACGGTTGCGGAGGTTTTTTGCCTTGCCGATGTAGATGATATGCCCTGTTTTGTCCCTCATTCGGTAAACGCCCGGTGAAGTTGTCAGAAGCGACGTTTTTTCACGCAGGTAGGGAAGACGCTCATTCATTGTTATCCTCTTTCAGCACATACTGCCTGATAGCCTTTGTTACGCCCTCGTCATTGTTGCTTTCGGCGGTGAATTTGCCATATTGACGCATATCGGGGTGGGCGTTCTTCATCACGAAGCTGCAGCCTGCATTTTGCAGAAGCTCAACATCGTTGAAATAGTCGCCGAACGCCATTGTTTCCTCGGGCAAAATGCCGAGATGTTCACGGATCTCTTTCAGAGCCGCACCTTTGTTTATGCCCTTGTTCATAATGTCTATCCACTTCGGACCTGTGACTGCGACGGTGAAATCCTCGGCGAATTCCTTTGCGACAATGGGGTAGACGTTCTTTTCTGCGCCGTTGTAGTCGCAGACGGCAATTTTGAAGATATCATCATCGACTGCGGCGATATCGTCAACGCAGGTATAGTGGAGATAGTAGCGTGTTACTTCGTGATAGAATTCCTCGTCCCTGCGTTCGAAATAGGTTCCGTGTACACCGCACAAAACGGGCGTTACCCTTTCCATTCCGCGGCAAATTTCGATAAGGTGCTTAACGCAGCTTTTTTTGAGCAGGCTCATACTTACAAGCTCGCCGTTCACAATGACGTAAGCACCGTTATCGCAGATAAAGTCGAGCTTATCGAGCTTTCCCTCGAAGTTGATCTTCAGCGTGGAATAGGAACGTCCGCTTGCGACGACGAAGTGTATGTTCTTTTCGCAAAGCTTGTCCAGCACTTCATCAAAATCGTGCGGAAATTCTTTTTTATCGTTGAGAAGAGTTCCGTCCATATCAGACGCTATCAGTTTTATCATTTAAGGCAAGTTCCTTTCTGCGTTTTCTTGCATATAATAAGTAGACGATCCCGCAGATGACCGAAATTCCGACATTTATTGCAACGGAAAGAATGAATTTTGCGGAGAGCGGATCGTCAAGGTAATTTCCCATAAAGGTACAGCATATCATTCCCGGCAGAGTTCCGAGCATTGAGCCGAGGATATAGTCACGCCATTTCATATTGACCGAGCCGAGAAACATACTCACGACATCGTAAGGCAGACAGTTTATTATTCGCAGGAAAAATGCAAAGAATACGCCGTTCGACATATTGAGGCTGATTATCTCATTCATTTTTTTATGCTTCATAATTATTTTTTCAACGTATTCCCTCTGGGCAAATTTTCCGATAAGATAGGGAATGTTCATCATACAGAAAATTCCTATCGTATTTATCAGTAGCGCAACCCAGATGTTAGGTGCGGTCATTCCGCAGGCGGTGACAATGACTATCATCGGGAAGAAGAACGTCAGCGATTTGAGCGAGAACATTGCGATGATAACTATTGCGGCGAGCCATATATTTTCGGGCGTATACTGCAAAAGCTGTTCTGCGGTTACGCTGCGGAACACCGTGAAGTACAGCACGGCGCATATTGCTATCATTACAAACGGTGCGACGGCGAATGCCGCTTTTGCTATTTTGGTTATTCTTTCATGAAAATCAAATTTTTTGTCATCGGTCATTTTTTGTCATATCCTTTCATTTTTGAGAAGAGTCGCAGTGTCTTTTCATATGGATATTATAGCACGGGTGCTGTTAATTATCAACATATTTTTGATACAATATTGTGAAAAACAGATGAAACTATCGGCGCACTCCTTGTTATTTCAAAAGGGTTGTGATATACTATTATAAATTAAAAAACCAAGGAGTTATTATAAATGGCTGATTATACAGGAAGCAGATGTATCGTTTGCAGCGAGCAGTTCAGGGAGGGCGATGATATCGTAGTCTGCCCCGAATGCGGAACGCCTTATCACAGAGCCTGCTACGAGAAATACGGAAGCTGCGTTAATACTGAGCTTCACAAGGCACATCGGAGCTGGACGCCTATGCCCGACACGGGAGTTCATACCGATGTGAACGAGGACGACCCCGAAAAGGACTGCGTCTGCCCACGCTGCGGATATGTCAACCCCAAGCTGACGGCTTTCTGCGGCAGATGCGGTTCGCCGATGCCTGCGCTCGAACGCCACAACGAAGAGCTTCGCAAAAATATGGAAGAGGCGATGAAGAATGACGGCGACTTCGGCGGGATAAATCTTGAACCGTACCTTATCAACTTCACCGACCCTCTTTGCGGATACAATCCCGATGAGGATTTTGACGGCGTTCGTCTTTGTGAGCTTGCCGATTATGTCGGCAGCAACACTCACTATTATCTCCCGAATTTCAAGCGTTTCAAGGACACGGGAAGCTCTCTCAGCTGGAATTTTTCTGCTATGCTTATCCCCGAGATGTACTTTTCCTACCGAAAGATGCCGCTTATCGCACTGGCGGCTCTCATTGTAAGGGTGGTTTTCATGATACCGCAGTATATACCTATCCTTGCGGAGATGGATCTGGGTGCGGTATCGCAGTTCGCACAGGGTTTTGATATACGAAGCACGGCTTTTAATATGCTGAGTGTTCTTTCGTATGTGCTTATGTATGCGGCGATGTTTTTCTTCGGCGCTTTTGCGAACAAAATTTACTACAAAACCGCGGTAAAGCGCACTGCGAAGATAAAGGCTGCGACAACTCCGCTCACGATACGTCAGACGCTTCGCTCAAAGGGCGGTACATCGGCAGGCTTGCTTGCACTTTTTATATGCATTTATGTTGTGCTTTATATGGCGTTCAGTATGAGCTTTCTTCTCGGCACAATGCCGTAAACGACGGTTTTATACCGAAAGGACAGGGGTAAAATGAAGATAAAAAAGGCGGTAATAACCGCAGGCGGTCTTGGAACGAGGCTTCTTCCTGCGACAAAGGCAGTCCCGAAGGAAATGTTCCCGATAGTGGACAAGCCTGCGATACAATACATCGCAGAGGAATGTGCGGCGGCAGGGATAACCGATATACTCATCGTTACGGCGAGGGGAAAAACGGCTATCGAGGATCATTTCGACCGTTCGCCCGAGCTTGAGGCGAAGCTTTCGGAGAGCGGAAAGACCGCACTGCTTGAAGAGATAAAAGGTATATCCTCGGCGGCAAGGTTCACGTTCGTCCGTCAGCCGTTTCAGACCGGACTTGGCGGTGCGATACTCTGTGCGGAAAGCTTTGTGGGCGGTGAGCCTTTCGCCGTGCTTTACGGTGATGATGTTATAATCGGTGACGATCCTGCTATAGGACAGCTTGCCCGAGCTTATGAAAAATACGGTAAAAGCGTTGTCGGCATAAACCGTGTTCCGCGTGAGGATATATGCAAATACAACTCGATGAAGCTTGAACCTATGGGCGAAAGCAGGCTTTACGCCGTTTCCGATATGATCGAGAAGCCGCAGAGGGGAGAGGAATTTTCCGATTTTTCCATTCTCGGGCGGTGCATACTTGAACCGAATATATTTGATATCCTGCGCAGAACGCCGAGGGGCAAGGGCGGTGAGCTCCAGCTCACGGACGCAATGCGTGAGGTGGCTGTTTCCGACGGAATGATAGGCGTTGACTTTGCGGGAAAGCGTTTCGATATGGGCAGCAGGCTTGGCATCATCAAGGCTTCGCTCGAGGTCGGACTTATGCATGATGAGCTTAAAGGGGAGCTTACGGCGTACTTAAAGGAACTGCTTGATAATTTCTAAATTCGGAATTCGGAATGCGGAATTCGGAATTATTTTTGTTCCGCAAATTTTCAGCGAGAACCTAATTTCCGTAGTACAGCGTAAACCCTAAAACTTTATTTTTAGCATTGATTTATCAATTATCATATTATGTGTTTATATATAAACAGTAAGCAATTAAAAAAGTCAAAGCTAATTGTAACAAAATCACCCTCTCCCGCCGTGCCCGTATCAAACGTCCAAAAGCCTGACTTGTGTTTGTAGCATTTGGCCGGGTGAGGGTTGGTGGTTTGGGGAAAGAGAGTGCAGAGGGAACACCGCAAGGAGGATAGGGGGAGGGCGGCCTTGCGTCCCCCTCGTACAGAGCGCCTCCCCCTGTCCTCCTAAAGGTTTTCCCTTTGCTAAATACCCAAGATAGCCAAACATTTTTCTGCAATTATTCTATTCAAAATTTATGCTTTTTACGTTAAATATGCAAACACGATTTGATTTAGCAAAACATCAAATTTTAGGATTTACAAAGTAGTAGGGGCGGATTCTATATCCGCCAGACTGATTCGCTGAATTTTGACGTAAAAAAACTAAAATTGTAGGGGACGGGTTTTCCGTCCTGAATTGCGCCGGCAATTTTCAAGGTATAACAACGTCTGCGGTGTTGGACGGGTGACCCGTCACTGCACTTGGTTTTTGTATACTTGTGATATTCTGTAAAAAGATAATCAAATTTGAAATAATGTAAAAAAGCTGCTGCGGTATTGACGAAAATCGCTTGCCGTGGTATAATATATATAATAAGTATAATAATATTGTTTTAAGCAAAGGAGCTTATTTTTAATGGCTGAACTCGTATATAATGAACAGGGACGTTTGCTTTTCACCGAAGAAATGCGTCAGGAATACACGATCCTTGTTCCGCAGATGCTCCCCATTCATTTTTCTCTTATTGTAAAAATTTTCAACAATCACGGATATAGAATGAAGCTGCTCACTTCAACGGGCAGAAAGGTCGTTGATGAGGGACTGCGCAATGTTCACAATGACACCTGTTATCCTGCGCTTCTCGTTATCGGTCAGATGATGGACGCGCTCAAATCGGGTGAATATGACATTCACAAGACCGCTCTTATGATAACCCAGACGGGCGGCGGCTGCAGAGCTTCAAACTACATAAATCTGCTCAGAAAAGCGCTCAAAAACAACAAAATGGAATTCGTTCCAGTTGTTTCGCTCAATATCGCAAACCTTGAAAAGAACCCCGGCTTCAAGCTTTCGCTTCCGCTTTTGCAGGATCTTATCGTTGGCATTTGCTACGGTGATATCCTTATGTGGGCAGGAAATCAGGTCCGTCCTTACGAAAACAACAAGGGTGAAACGGACAAGCTCATCGAGGACTGGCAGAACAGGCTCATCAAAGAGGGCTTTGCGATCGGTTCATTCAAGAAAAATGCTTTCCAAATGGTAAAGGATTTTGAGAAGATAGCTTATACTCCGAGCGTAAAGGCGAGAGTCGGAATTGTCGGCGAAATTTACATCAAGTATGCGCCGCTCGGCAATAACTGTCTTGAAGAATTTCTCCGAGGGGAAGATGTTGAACCCGTTGTTCCGGGACTTCTCGACTTCATCATCTTTATGTGCGACCACCACGTTGTTGACACGCAGCTTTATCACGTTGCATATAAAAAATACATCGCTTCGGGTGCGCTTGAAGCATTTCTCAAAAAGATGCAGGATATAATGATAAAGGCATTTGAGGATTCACGCTTCAGAGCGCCTGCACACTTTGACGAAACAAAGGAAAACAGCAGGGAGTATGTTTCGCCTGCGAATAAAATGGGCGAGGGCTGGCTTCTTACCGCCGAAATGGTCGAGCTTATTGGCAGCGGCGTAAACAACATCATCTGTGCGCAGCCGTTTGGCTGCCTGCCGAACCACATCATCGGCAAGGGTATGATAAGAAAGATACGCAACGTTTATCCCGATGCGAACATCGTTGCTATCGACTATGACCCCGGTGCAACAAAAGTAAATCAGGAAAACAGAATAAAGCTTATGCTTTCTACGGCAAAGACAAACCTTGCGGCGGAGGCTGAAAAGGCAAAAGCCGCTGAATAATTGGGAGGAATCGGACAATGTACGGAATAAATGCTTATAAGTCCAATGCAATGTACACTTCTCTTCTTTCGTCGAATTACAGCAAAAAGAGCTATGCGCAGACCAATTCGACGAGTGATCTTCTTGCGCTTATGAAGAAGGTCGATCAGGTACGCTCAAAGGATTATCAGAAAAATATGATAAAGGAGTACGAGAAGGCTTTCTCGAACAGTGATGTCGGAACTTATGAGAGCGAAAAGAAGCTCGCTTCCGATGCTACCGATCTCGGAAAGAGCGCTTCCGTGCTTGCTTCCGCTTCAAAGGCTGATTTTGAGGACAAAGACAAGCTTGTATCGAATGTAAAAAGCTTCGTTGAGGACTACAATTCGGTCGTTGACAGCTTACAGAAGTCGGAGAGCGTTGACGCACTCAAAAAGGGCGTTTATATGACGAACACGGCAAAGGCTTACTCCGCTGCACTCGGCAGGATAGGCTTAAAGGTCGGTTCGGACAACAAGCTGACTTTGAACGAGGACACGCTGAAAGGTGCGGACACCAACTCGGCGAAGTCACTTCTCAGCGGCAGCTATTCATTCACGGCGAAAGCTGCTGACAGGGCAAATCAGATAAGCAAGGCCGCAACTCTCAAGGCTCAGGTAGTGAACTACAATCAGGAGGGTAAGTTCGATTACGGAACTATATTCTCGTTAAGCTCAATGTTCAGCGAAAAAATCTAACAAAATATCGCTGCCGCTTTGTTTCGGCAGCGATATTTTTATGAGGAAAGGGTAGGCTATGGCTATACAGATATTCGGAAAATCCAAATGCTTCGATACGAAAAAGGCGGAGCGCTGGTTCAAGGAGAGAAACATCAAGGTGCAGAGCGTTGACATTCTTTCCAAGGGTCTGAGCAAGGGTGAATTCGACAGCGTTGTAAAGGCGCTCGGCGGCATCGATGCGGTCATTGACACGGCTTCAAAGGACTACTGCAGCATAAAATATCTTCTTGACGATGCAAAGTATGACAAGCTTTGCGAATGTCCGAAGTTATACAAAACACCGATAGTTCGCTGCGGAAAAAAGGCTTCGGTCGGATATGCCCCCGAAAAATGGGAAGAATATATTAAAGAAAGCAAATAAGGAAAATTCGGAAGGATAAAATTATGACAGCACTTATTACGGGTGCAAGCTCTGGGATCGGACGGGCAATTGCCCGTGAGCTTGCAAAAAGAGGCATCAGGCTCGTTATTTCGGGCAGAAATTATGAGGCTCTTGCAAAGCTTCGGGACGAGATAGGCGAAAAAAGGGTGAAGATAATCCCTGCCGATCTTTCAAAAGTTGAGGAGTGTTACCGACTTTATGACGAAGCGAAAAAATACAACATCGATATTCTCATAAACAACGCAGGCTTCGGACTTTTCGGAAAATTTGCAGAGACAGATCTTGAACGTGAGATAGAGATGATAGATGTCAACGTTACGGCTGTACACATTCTTCAAAAGCTGTTTCTGAAAGATTTCCGCAAGCGCGACAAGGGATATATCCTCAATGTTGCTTCGTCGGCAGGCTTTATGCCCGGCCCATATATGGCGACTTATTACTGCACGAAGAATTATGTTGTCCGTTTGACCGAGGCTGTAAGTGCGGAGCTTAAAAATGAGGGCAGTCACGTTTCGGTGAGTGCGCTTTGTCCGGGTCCTGTTGACACGAATTTCAACAACACGGCGGGAGTTACGTTCGCACTAAAGGGCATAACTGCAGAATATGCCGCAAAATGCGCAGTTGAGGGAATGTTTGCAAAGAAAACGCTCATTATCCCGACGCTGAAAATGAAAATTGCCGATTACGGAGCAGGCTTCCTGCCGCCGATGCTTCTTGCGAAGATAGCAGGATTTATGCAGAAGAAAAAGGGGGACGTTTAAATGGAAAACGAACGCTTGAAAAAGCAGCTTGAATTTCTGCTGACGCTCGACAAGCTGAAAAATGTTTACCGACAGACATATATTCTCTGTGACGATCTTCCGCAGGGTTCAAAGGAGTTCGATGATAATTTCAAGGAGAAAAAGCCTTTGCCAAGACGGGAAAATGATGCTGAACACTCGTTTTCGCTCGCAATTGCGGCGGCTGTACTTGCGGAATATTCAAACGAGCCTGTTGACGTTGCAAAGGTGATGAAAATGGTTCTCGTTCACGATGCAGTGGAAATTTACGCAGGTGACACCTACTGCTACGATGATGAGGGCGCAAAGACCAAGGAGGCTCGTGAAAAGGCTGCGGCGGAGAAGATATTCGGGACTTTGCCCGAGGAGCAGGCTGCGGAGTACCGTGCGCTCTGGGACGAATTCGAGAGGAACGACACTCCCGAGGCTCGTTTTTCCAATGCGATGGACAGGATCCAGCCGCTTTTGCTCAATTATTCGAGGGAGGGTTACTCCTGGAAAGAGCACGGGGTAAACTCTTCGCAGGTAAGAAAGCGATTCGACAAAGTTAAAGACGGTTCGGAGGAGCTTGGCAGAATGGTCGATGATCTGCTCGATAAGGCAATCGAAAACGGTTTCCTGATACCGTAAAAATGTATATAATTTTGTGTAAAATGAACAATTTTATTTTTTAAGTATTGACTAATTAATACTAATATGCTAAAATGTTGAATAATCTAATAAATAAAGTCCGTTAAATCTTGAAGCGGACTTTATATTGTGGGTGATATTATGAAGAAAAAATCAAAGCTTGGCAAACTCGGAAAAAATTTTATACTGGTGATCGATTCGTCAGTGATCTTTGCGGTTGCGCTCGTTATCATCTTTTGTTCCTTTTATATCAGTAAGATAAACGATCAGGGTCTGAAAAAGGAAGCGCAGATCGGTATTAATCTTATCAAGGACGATATAGCGACAGCGGAAACGCAGGCGGGGATAATCGCTGCAACGCTGTGCGATAACAAGGATTTCTCCCGTGCTTTCGATGTTGACAGAGGAAATGTCATCGGCGACAGATTTATCGGGGAAGTGCCGAATGACAGTTACATAGGCATTTTTACCGACGCAGACAAAAATGTTCTTTGGTCGAGTGAGGGTGTTGATACGGAGGCGTTTATGCCGCTTCTTGAAAAAGAAGAATTCAGCGGCTATATCAAGAACGGAAATGACATTTACTACATTTGCGAAAAGCCTGTTCTGAACAGCCTCAGCTATCCTGTCGGAAAAGCGATCGTTGCAGTCGATTTCACACGCCCGTCATTCATTGATGAAATAAAGAACGTTGTCGGATATGATATAACTATTTTCGGCGGAGATACCCGAATCTCTACCACTATCATTGATGAAAACGGCGAGAGAGTTCTCGGAACGCAGATGTCTGACAAGGTAAGAAGCGCAGTTCTTGACGGCGGTGAAAAATACGACGGCAGGACAGAGATACTCGGTGAAAAATATTACACTATCTATGAACCGTTCCTTGATACGGACGGAAACATAATCGGTGCTGTTTTCTGCGGAACGCAGACTGCGGAAAATGATGCAAATGTACGAAGAGTTACAATAATTTCCGTTATCATCGGAATTGCGGTTTGTATTGTATGCGGCGGTCTGCTTGCCATGTATACATTCAGGGTAATATCCAGACCTATTGACAGCGCCTGCAATGTACTTGGAAAGATGGCGAACGGAGATATCGGTTTCGATGCTTCGAACGTTAAGTATTCCAATGATGAAATAGGTTCGATGCTCAAGGAAATGGTAAGAATGAAAGATACGCTTGCAATGTATCTTTCCGATATAAGCAGAGTAATGTCGGCGATGGCCGGCGGCGACTTCACCGTCCAGCCTGCGGTAGAATATCAGGGCGATTTCGTTGAGATGAAAAAATCCGCAGATGAGATCTGCAGAAAACTCAGTGATGTTATCGGAGGTCTCAGTGTTTCGGCAAGCGAGGTTTCCGCAGGTTCATCACAGATATCCAACGGTTCGCAGCTTCTTGCAGAGGGTACGACACGTCAGGCTGCTGCGATCGAGGAGCTTTCGGCAACTATCAGCGAGATCAAAGAGAAGATCGGAAACAATACCGAAAATGCAAGAGAGGCAGACAACTGTGCGGCGCAGTCGGACGAACTTATCAGCGAGCAGGCTGCGGAAATGGAGCGTATGCGGACTGCAATGGAGGATATCAAGGAAAAATCCGATCAGATCAACAACATTATCAAAGCTATCGAAGATATTGCATTCCAGACCAATATTCTTGCGCTCAATGCCGCTGTTGAGGCTGCAAGAGCAGGCGAAGCAGGCAAGGGCTTTGCTGTTGTTGCCGATGAGGTAAGAAATCTTGCAACAAAGTCGGACGAAGCAACAAAGAGAACAGCTGTTATCATAACCGAAACAATGGAGTCCGTTGCCAAGGGCAGCGCAGTAGTTGCGGATACGGTAGAGCTTATGGGAAGAGTTTCGGAAATGTCTGCAACCTCCAAGGAGCTTGTCGGAAAAATATATGCCGCATCGGAAGAACAGGCATCTGCTATCGAGCAGATCAACGCAGGCATTGCGCAGATCTCAGAAGTTGTACAGCAGAATTCCGCTACCGCAGAAGAAAGCGCTGCATCGTGTGAAGAACTCAACGGACAGTCGCAGGTGCTTGCGGATCAGGTCGCTATGTTCAAGATATTGCAGTAAATATTGTATAATAAAAACAGCACCGTACACAGAAATTGTGCGGTGCTGTTTTTTGTATAATACTAATTTCAGACCAACCTATAGACAAATACTCGGATATAATAATCCAATTCTGCGTCAGACTCCCTTGACAGGCGGCAGCCTGCCTGCGGTCGTCTTCCTTGACTTGGATTATTCTATCTGTCGTCTTTGTCTATAGAACGGTTTGGAATTAGTATAAAAAACCCTCGGGGTGGATGACCCGAGGGTGTTTTTTTATTCAACCGAAATTATATAATAGTACACGGGCTGTCCGCCGTTGACGTTCATTATTTCCACTCTGTCGCCGAATTTTGTTTGCAGAAGCTCGGTAAGTGCTTCGGTATTTTCGTCATCGGTATCTGCGCCGCTGATTATGGTTACGAATGAGGATTCACCCGTTATCATTTTCTTGATGAGCTTATATGCGGCTTTGGTCACTTCCTTATCGGTAACGGTAAGCTTTCCGTTTTCAAGTCCGAGTATCTCGCCCTTTTTGATATTCTTTCCGTCGAAGTCGCTGTCGCGCGCTGCAAATGTTACAAGTCCTGTTGAAACATTCTCGATGGCTTTCGACATATTCATACGATTGGATTCATAGTCTGCGGACGGATCAAAGTTCATCATTGCGGTAAGACCCTGCGGTATTGTTTTCGTCTGTAGGACGCAGACGCGTCTGTCTGCGAGCTTTACTGCCTGCTCGGCTGCCATAATGATGTTTTTATTGTTCGGGAGGACGAAAACTGTTTCTGCAGGTGTTGCGAGGATAGCTTTAAGGATATCGTCCGTTGATGGGTTCATTGTCTGACCGCCCGTTACGATATTGTCCGCTCCGAGGTTGGTGAAGAGATCCTCGATGCCTTTTCCCGAAGCTACGGCTACGAAGCCGAACGGCTTTTCGGGTGCGGCAGGGGTGAACTCGCGCACTTTCATAACGGCGGCCTCTTTCTGCTTATTTTTATGCTGGTGGCGCATATTGTCTATTTTGAGATTTGTGAGCGCGCCGAAGAGGATAGCTTCTTCGATAGCCTTGCCGGGGTGGTCGGTATGGACGTGGACTTTGATTATATCCTCGTCATCGACGGCAACAACGCAGTCACCGATAGTTTCGAGAAATGCTCTCAGACGTGAAGCATCGGGACATTCGGGGTTCTTGTTTACGATGAATTCCGTACAGTAGGTAAAGTTTATTTCCTCATCAAAGTCGCCGACTGCGGTTTTGGAGGTGGAGCTTTCCTTGGCTTTTTCATCGGCAACGGCTTTTCCGCCGCTGAAAACATCGAGCATTGCACGCCAGATGATGATAAGTCCCTTTCCGCCTGCATCGACCACGCCTGCTTTTTTGAGGACGGGGAGCATTTCGGGGGTCTGTGCGAGTGCTTTATCCGCTTCATCGCAGACGGCACTCCAGAGTTGGACTTCGCTTTCGGCTGTCGATGCGAGCTGTGATGCTTTTTCCGATGCAAGTCTTGCGACTGTGAGTATCGTACCCTCGGTCGGGTTCATTACGGCTTTATACGCTCCCTTTACTCCGAGTTCGAGTGCATTTGCAAGGTCAGCGCAGCCTATCTCATTCTTGCCCTTAAAGGCTTTGGAAAATCCTCTGAACAGGAGGGAGAGGATAACGCCCGAGTTTCCTCTTGCGCCTCTCAAAAGGGCGGCAGCGGCGGTATCTGCTGCTGCGGATGCGGTGCAGTTGTCGTTCATCACTTCAAGCTCGCGCATTGCATTGCCCATTGTCATAGACATATTTGTACCCGTATCTCCGTCGGGGACGGGGTAGACGTTGAGTTCGTCCACGGCACGTCGGTTATTGGAGATCGATGCGGCACCCGATATAAAAGCTTCTCTGAGCATTTTTCCGCTTATCACTGTTTATTATTCCCCTTTACACTTTATTCAAGCATACCGTCAACAAAGACGGAGATCTTTGATATTTTGAGTTCGGTTTTATCTTCGACCGTATAGCGGATCTTATGTGAAAGATTTTCGGTAACGGCAGAGATGTTGGTTCCGTAAAGAACGGAGATATGCAGCGAAACGGTGATCTTGTTATCAGTGCCGACCGACAGCTTCACGCCGCGCCTGCCCTTTATATCCGCTTTTTTGAAAAGGCTGACAAGATGATATTTCTTTGTATCGACAGGGTTAAGGTCAGCAACGCCGAAGCACTGTGACGCTGTATGGCTTATGAGCGAAACAAGGTAATCCTCGGAGATACCGATCTTGCCGAGATAATTTTCAACTGTGATCAATAGGATCATCTCCTTATAGTCATATAAATCAATTATAACATATCTGCTCCGATTTTTCAAGTGTTTGAGGAATTTTCAATACAAAAACGGCTTTGTTTAACAAAACATAAGAAAATTGGACAAGTTGCTGAAAAGATTAAAAAACTATTGCTTGTTTTTTGAATATATGCTATAATATTTTTAATAATCAAAATGGGTAAATCGTATCTTTTATAAAATAGATTTGATACAGAGCGGAGATGAAATATCTATGGACAAAGCGAAAAGCGAAAAAAGCAGGACTTTGAAGCTTATTGCAGGCTTCTTTGCGGCTGTTATGCTTATACAGGGGCTGATCTATGTTATTTCGGCAAATTCGCACGAAATGTTCAGGCGGATAAACAGTGAAGCGGAGCAGAATCTTTACAATTCGGCTTTGAAGCAGAGCGTTTTGCTGAAAAACAAGCTGTGTGGATTTGCCGATATGTCCGATGAGGTGACTGATGCGAATACGGTGCTTTCGGACATTCTTGACAAGAGGGGAATATCGTCTGAGGCGTTTTTATCCGATCCCGGCGCGCAGGATATGTTTATCGAAAAATATGCGGGTGAGCTTATAGATCATATGGCTGAACGTTCACCGAGCGGTGTTTTTATGCTGCTTTGCGGTGATTCCGATTTCCTTGCGGATACGACATACCGGGGACTTTTTATAAAGGATGCAGACCCCGATTCGTTCGATGATTTTGATACTGTGATGACGAGGGGAAGCAGATCCGTTTCGGTGCATTACAACATTCCGCTCGACATAAACTGGGCAAGTGATTTTGAATTCAGCAAAAGTGATGCTGTGAAGTACAGATTTTTCATCGAACCCGTTACGGCGGCGCGCAAAGACCCGAGCCGTAAGAGCAGCTATTACGGCTACTGGGCAGACAGCTTTGTATTCGATGACGGAAGCAATGAGCGCATTATAACCTATTCCGTGCCGCTGATATATGAAAAGTCGGTTTACGGTGTTATCGGCATAACGCTTTCCTGCTCGCGTCTGAGCGAGCTGCTCGGGGAGGATAATTCCGAAAGAGGGCTGGTGCTTTTCAGCTCAAAGAAATACACCGACAATGAGGATCTGAGCGGCATCGTTCAGGCAATGAGCAACATAAGCTCGGTGAAAAATGTGACTTCGGGCAGTCAGATAAATCTTGTTCCTGCGGAATATTCCGACATTGCCTACACAACGGAAAGCATTGAGTTTGAGGATGGCAGGGCATACTGCACAGCGAGTGAAGTTCAGCTTTACAGCAGTGATTCTTATTATGAGAACACTTGGTACATAGCGGCTGTTGAGGGCGAGAACAGCATTTACAGCGCTTACGAATATATGCGCAGGCACTACAATATCACGACGATAATAATGTCCGTGTTCGGACTTGCGTGCGCCACAGCATTTGTTGCGGCGGTCGCAAGAGCGTTCACGAAATTCCGTGATGCGGTAAAGTCGCTTATCGGAAAGGACAGACCCGAGAAAAAAGTCTCTTTCAGAAACAAGGAGCTTGCGGAGCTTTATGAGCAGGTCAGCGATATGGCTGAAGAACGCCGTGAGGCTGTGCTTTCTTATGAGGGTGAACACGAGCTTTGCTCGATAGCGTTAAGGTCGTCCAACAGCAGCATTTTTCAGTACATCAATGCGGAAGATGTTTTTATCATATTCCATTTTGACAAGGACAGAAAGTACTGCTTTGCACGGAGAAGCATATACAACAACTTCCGCAAGCGCGTAATGGAGGGTGAAGTCTGTCCCGAAGAGGATATCAACACGGTGATCTCTTTCCTCGACGGACAGATGAACGAGCCGTTCAGGACGAGAGTTTACACAAAGGACAAGGCGGTTATCTGGGATCAGGTTTCGGGAAAACCCATTGTTGAGGACGGCGAAGTCGTCAGGGTCGTTGCCTGCGTACAGAATGTTACGGAAACGGTGCTTGAAGAGCAGCGTCAGCAGGTGCTTGCGAGCCGTGACAAGATAACCGGTTTTTACGATAATGATTACGGATACATACTTGCGAAGAAGAGGGCGCTCGAAAACGGCGGAAAATTCACGATAGTTATTTTCTCCCTTAAAAATGTGAATGAATTTATCCGAAGTGAGGGTTCATACTATTTTAACGGAGTTATGGAAGAGATAGCAGCGATAATACGTCTTTTTGAGTTCGAGGGAGATATTATATGGAGAATGTCGGCTTCGGACATTGCTATATTCGTTCCCAATGATAAGGGCGACATCAGGAAAGAAAATCTTAGCAAGGCTTGTTCATACATTGACAGGGTTTATTCATCGGAGGACAATGCTTTGATATATTGTGGAGTAGGGATCTTCCAAGGCGGCAAGGCTTCGGAATTTGCCGATGCGGTGGACAATGCACGCTTGGCGAGCCTTGCTTCCGAGATGCCGTCTTACCCGAGGGTAACATATTATCGTGAGGCACAGTTTGATCTTTCGGTAAGGGCAAAGCTTGCGGCGGCGAACTATGAATCGAGTGCAGGAATAAGCGAGCTTGAAAGTGAATACAATCCTACCGACAATATGGTTTCCTACACCATTAATATGCTTGAAAAATCGAAGAAGCTCACAAAGGCAATTGACATTATCTTCTGCAAGATAGGAAGAATGCTCGATCTGGAGAGGATAGCTTTCTTTGATATGAACCGTGACCGAAGCTCGGTCCGTGTTTTCCGTCAGTGGAGCAGGTACGGAAAGATAAAGATAGTTGACAGTGCATTTTCGCTCGGCGAGGGATTTGACGAGCTTATAAAGCTGCTTTCGGCGGAGGAAAATATCATTGCCGACAAGAATTTCTATGCTTCATCGAATGAGCTTTCGTCATTCATCGCAATGCTTCGTGATGAGGGCAAGGTACTGATAACGCCGGTATTCTACAATGGTGCGCCGTATGCGTTCCTTGCATTCAGCGCAGTTGAGCGCGAGGAGCGTGAAGCCTCGATAAAGTCTATGGCGGAGCTTTCGAGGGTAATTTCGGCGCAGGTGATCTCATCGAGAACGGCTTCGGAAAATGTTGCGAGAAGTGAATTCTTCTCGAAGATGTCGCACGAGATAAGAACGCCGATGAATGCGGTCATGGGTGTAACAAAGCTGCTGCTCGATGATTGTGAATTGAATGATGAGGTGCGCAGTTATGTGGAGCAGATCGACAGATCCTCACATTATCTGATGGAGCTTATCAACAGTAATCTTGAGCTTTCAAAGATCGAAAGCGGAAAAATGATCGTCAACAGTCTGCCGTTCGACCTGCAGACGCTCATTGATGACACGGAAACGATAATCCGCGTTCAGACCGAACAGAAAGGCTTATATCTTGCGGTCGAGGGAACTGTTGAGCATCGATACGTATTCGGTGACAGTCTGAAGCTTCGTCAGGTGCTTATAAACATACTCGGAAATGCGCTGAAATTCACACACAACGGCGGGATAACGCTTACGGTGAATGAAACGGGCGTGAACAACGGCAATGTTTGTCTGCATTTCTCCGTTAAGGATATGGGTATCGGCATCAGCCATGAAAACATTGAGAAAATATTCGACTCGTTCGAGCAGCTTGACGGCAGGATAACGGCAAAGTACGGCGGAACAGGTCTTGGACTTGCGATAAGCAATGCTTATGTATCGATGATGGGCGGAAAGCTCAATGTTGAGAGCGAACTCGGAAAGGGTTCGGAGTTCTACTTTGATCTTGCACTGCCGATAGCTGACAAGTCAAAGGTTGAGAGTGAAACTGCGGAAAATGAAGATGTTTCCATAGAGGGGCGCAGGCTTCTTCTTGCGGAAGATGATGAGATCAACCGAATGATAGCGGTAAAGTTGCTTGAACACGAGGGACTTGTCATTGAAACCGCGGAAAACGGTGAGATCGCTGTACGGAAATTCACCGATTCTGCGGAAAATTACTACGATGCGATACTGATGGACATTCGTATGCCGGTTATGGACGGACTTGAAGCGACGAGGAAGATACGGAGCCTTGACCGTACCGATGCGAGGGCGATCCCGATAATCGCTTTGACGGCAAACGCTTTTGACGAGGACATCAAGAAATCGGCGCAGTGCGGAATGAACGGACATTTATCAAAGCCTATCGATATTCGTCAGATACGCAGAGTTTTAAAGGCGGCTTTGAAAAAGCACTGACGACATTTGTTTGACAGTCTGAAAATAAAGACCGCATAAGCTATGGGCGGCTTATGCGGTCTTATACTTTGGGTGAAAGAGAAAATGAAAAGCAAAAATAAGGCAATACTATATATTATATGTTCGGCGTTCTGCTTTGCGGTGATGAATGCGTCGATCCGGCTTGCAGGTGATCTGCCGTTCATGCAGAAGGTGTTTTTCCGCAATTTTGTGGCTGCGATAGCTGCATTTTTTATCCTAAAGAAAAATCATATAAAGCTTACCTGCAAAAAAGAAAACCGCATATATATGTTTATGAGGGCATTCTGCGGAACACTTGGAATGATATGTAATTTTTACGCGATAGATCATCTTATGCTTGCGGACGCTTCGATGCTCAACAAGATGTCGCCGTTCTTTGCGGTAGTATTTTCGGCGATAATACTCAAAGACAAGCCGACGGTATTTCAGCTTTGCGCGGTACTGACGGCGTTTACGGGAAGCTTATTCATAATAAAGCCTACGTTTGCGAACGCTTCGCTTTTCCCGTCGCTGATAGGCTTTCTCGGCGGACTTGGGGCAGGTGCGGCTTATGCATTCGTGAGCAAGCTCGGCAGGGGCGGAGAGAAAGGTCCTGTGATAGTGTTTGTATTCTCGGCATTTTCCTGCGTTACGGTGTTGCCGTATGTGATACTGCATTTTGTTCCGATGAGTTTATATCAGACGCTTATGCTGCTTCTGACGGGATTTTCTGCGGCAGGCGGTCAGTTTTCGATAACGGCGGCTTACACTCACGCTCCTGCGAGGGAGGTTTCTGTTTTCGACTACACGCAGATACTTTTCTCAACGCTGTTGGGATTTTTCCTTTTCGGGCAGGTTCCCGACAAGTGGAGCTTTGTCGGATACGGCATAATTATTTTAGCGGCGGTATCGATGTTCTTATACAACAACAGAAAGACCGCGAAATGAAGTTAAACTAACTTTATATTGCAAAAAAACATATAAAAATATTATTAAAAGTTTAATTTTGCAGGATTTAAAATAAAATCTTGCAAAAACTATTGACAAAATTAAATTAGTATGTTATTATAACCTTGTCAGCCAAGGAAACGGCGGTGATACTGCGGTATAATTATCGTTTCCCGAAAAGACGATTTTTTTGAGAGGAGTGCGAAAATGTCAGGTTCAAAGGCTCTTGTTATATCTTTGAATGAGGAAATGCGCGATAATCTTGCTTTGACGGTGAAGTCCTGCGGCTTCGGTTCGATATCCGTTTCGGACGGAAGCAATGCAAGAAACATTGTCACAGACTGCGAATTTGATCTGATAATACTCAACACTCCGCTTGCGGACGAATACGGTCTGGAGCTTGCGGAATTTATAACGGAGAATACTGCGAGTGCGCTCATCGTAACGGCTGCACAGAAAAATTATGATGAGATCTACCGAAAGATAGGCGACAAGGGCTGTTACATACTCTCGAAGCCTTTCACGAAGTCGGTTCTTGTTCAGGCTGTAAATTTCACGGTTTCTGCGAGAAAAAAGCTGCTTGAAAATGAAAAAGAGCGCAGGGAGCTTGAAAAGAAGCTTTACAATTTAAAGCAGATAAACCGTGCGAAATGCGTACTTATCCAGTACCTCAGAATTACGGAGGAGGACGCTCACAGGCAGATACAGAAGCGAGCTATGGATCAGCGTGTTCCCGAAGTCGAGGTCGCGCTTGATATTCTTAAGACTTACGAAATGTGAGCGGGGGCACTTTGCGGAAATTTCGCTTAACAAATGGATATGTTTCGCAGATATGATTTGACTGATTGATCATAATATTGTAAGGAAGTGTTTTTATGCGCTTTACCAAAATGCAGGGAATCGGCAATGACTATATTTATGTCAACTGCTTTGAGGAAAAGGTCGATGAACCCGAAAAGGTTTCGATCAAGGTCAGCGACCGCCATTTCGGCATCGGCGGTGACGGATTGGTGCTTATTATGCCGTCCGAAAAGGCTGATTTCCGAATGAGAATGTTCAACGCTGACGGTTCGGAGGGAATGATGTGCGGCAATGCGACACGCTGCATCGGCAAATACGTTTATGACAACAAGCTGACGGACAAGACGGAGATAACGCTTGAAACGAAGAGCGGCATCAAGTATCTGACGCTTCACCCTGTGGACGGCGTTGTAAAGACGGTCGATGTTGACATGGGCGAGCCTATTCTTGTTCCCAAGGATATCCCGATGTTAGCAAAGGGTGACAGCTTCATCAACAAGCCGATAGATGTCAACGGAAAGAGCGTGAATATTACGGCAGTATCTATGGGAAATCCTCACGCGGTCGTTTTCACGAGCAAAATTGACGGACTTGATCTTGAAAAGATAGGTCCTGATTATGAGAACGACCCTATTTTCCCCGAGCGTGTGAACACGGAATTCTGTGAGATACTTGACGGACACACTATTAAGATGCGAGTCTGGGAACGCGGTTCGGGTGAAACATGGGCTTGCGGAACGGGAGCCTGTGCGACTGCGACAGCGGCTGTGCTGAACGGTTTTTGCAAAAAGGACGAGCCGATAACGTTGAAGCTCAGGGGCGGCGATCTTACGATAACCTACCGCAGCGACAATAACCACATTATAATGAGCGGCCCTGCCGAAACGGTTTTTGACGGCGAGATCAAGCTTTGATTTGAAAGGAAAGTGCTGGAAATGGCTTATATAAACGAAAATTTTTTAAAGCTCAAAGAGAATTATCTTTTTATCGATATTGCCAAGAAGCTCAATGCTTACCGTGAGGCAAATCCCGATAAGAAGCTTATCAGAATGGGTATTGGTGACGTAACAAGACCGCTTGCGCCGGTTGTTGTTGAGGCAATGAAAAAGGCTGCTGACGAAATGGGCAGACCCGAAACATTCCGTGGTTATGAGGACAGCGGCAAGGGTTATGATTTTCTTCGTGAAGCTATCTCGGGATACTATAAGAATTCTATCGGTGCAGACGTTTCACCCGATGAAATTCTTATAAGCGACGGTGCGAAGAGCGACTGCGGAAACATTGTCGATATTTTCAGCAGCAGGAACAGGATCGTTATTACCGACCCTGCTTATCCTGTTTACGTTGACTCGAACACAATGAGCGGAAAAGAGATAATTTACGCTTCGTCCAACGAGGAGAACGGTTTTGCGGCAATGCCCGATGAGAGTGTTGACTGCGACATCATTTACCTTTGCTCGCCGAACAATCCTACGGGTTCGGTCTACACAAAGGAGCAGCTAAAAGTCTGGGTCGATTATGCTGTCAGAAAGAATGCGATAATCATTTTCGACAGCGCTTACGAAGCATTTATCCGTGACAAGAGCCTTGTGAGAAGCATTTTCACGGTCGAGGGTGCAAGAAAATGCGCAATTGAGATATGCTCACTTTCCAAGACAGCAGGCTTCACGGGAACGAGATGCGGTTACACGGTAATTCCCAAGGAGCTTGAAGCTGTTACCGAATCGGGCGAAAAGGTGAATGTTGCGAAGATATGGTCAAGACGGCAGGGCAGCAAGTTCAACGGCGTTTCCTATCCCGTCCAGAGAGCAGCCGAGGCTGTTTTCACCGAGGATGGACAGAAGCAGACACACGCCGACATCGACTATTATATGGAAAATGCACGCATTATGAGCGAGACCTGCGAGGAGCTTGGCATCAAGTACACGGGCGGCAAGAACTCGCCATACATTTGGCTGAAGTGTCCGAACGGAATGGGCAGCTGGGAGTTTTTTGACTATCTTCTTCACGAAATTCAGGTTGTCGGAACTCCGGGCGAGGGCTTTGGTCCGAACGGCAAGGGTTGGTTCAGACTAACGGCTTTCGGAACAAAAGAAAACACTATTGAGGCAATGGAAAGACTTAAAAAGCTTTTGAAGAAGTAAAAAAATAAAGTTTACGTCCACGCTTTTTAAAGGGTGGCAGGGGGTCAAGGGGGGCAGAGCCACCTTGTCGCTTCCGCAGAAGCGAAATTCCCTAAACTGACAGCTAAGGCATTGCTGCAATAGAACAATATCCAACAGTTAAAAAAGGCGCAATTCACACCAAAAGGTTAAACGAACTATGATAAACACAGTTTCGTAAACCTAATACTAATTCTCGATCAACCTATAGACAAACTCTCGGCTATAATAAGTTCAT
>UQQA01000013.1 GCA_900543105.1 uncultured Ruminococcus sp.
GGGAGTCTGACGCAGAATCGGATTATTATATCCGAGTATTTGTCTATAGGTTGGTTTGGAATTAGTATTAAATGGTGTTTAGTATAATTCGTAATTATTATGAGGTTACATAAAAAGAAACAGCGCTGCCGAAACCGACAGCGCTGTTTTTGTTTAAATTAAATTATGCTTCAGCAGGTGCGCCTACAGGACAAGTACCTGCGCAAGCGCCGCAATCGATGCACTTGTCAGCGTCGATAACGTATTTGCCGTCACCCTCTGTGATAGCGCCAACGGGACAACCGTCTGCACAAGCTCCGCACATGATGCATTCATCTGAAATTTTGTATGCCATAGTATGACACCTCCCATAAGTATTAGGAAATAGGGCTTTCCTTCATTCGTCATTATAGCATATCAATTATGAAATTGCAAGATATATTTTGTAATTTATATAAAATTTAAAATATTTTCGATTAGGACTTGAAATAGTCATTAAAATAAAGTAAAATAAGAATAGTTGATTATTTTTAAAGGGGGAGCTTGCCGTGTTTAAATTTTTTTCATCCCTCTCAGTGTGTCCGAACCCCGTTTTTCTTATGATCTTACTATAACTACAGGCTAAAATTGCTGTGAAATCATCGTTTCGCAGCTTTTTATATTTTTTGGAAAATGTCAAAAAGCGTTTTCTTATAGTACTTTTAAGTTTTGCAGGAGGTTTTTTATGAAAAAGGTTGCTATCATTATGGGCAGCGACAGCGATCTGCCTATTGTCAGAAAAGCGATCGATGAGCTGAAAGCCTACGGCGTTCCCTATGAATGTCACGTTATGTCCGCTCACCGTTCACCGCAGCTTGCAAGCGAGTTTGCTTCCAATGCAAAGGCAAACGGCTTTGGTGTAATTATCTGTGCCGCAGGAATGGCTGCTCACCTTGCAGGTGTCGTTGCAGGTCATACGACTCTTCCTGTTATCGGTATTCCCTGCAAGTCCGCAGCACTCGACGGTATGGATGCACTCCTTGCTACTGTTATGATGCCGAGCGGTATTCCTGTTGCTACCGTTGCTATCGACGGCGCAAAGAACGCTGCTATCCTTGCAGTCCAGATGCTCGCTCTTTCGGACGAGGTTCTTGCCGAAAAGCTTGAAAATGCGAAGACCGAAATGCTTGAGGGCGTTAAGGCTAAGGACGCAAAGCTTCAGTCTGAACTCAACAATTTATAATTTTGTGATCAATTAATGGAGGAATAAATTATGGAAAACATTGTAAAGGCAGAACAGCTCTACGAGGGCAAGGCAAAGAAAGTATTCGCAACCAACAACCCTGATTACGTTATCGTTGACTACAAGGACGATGCGACAGCTTTCAACGGCGAAAAGAAAGGCACTATCAGAGGCAAGGGCGTTGTCAACAACAAGATGACAAACTTTATGTTTAAGCAGCTCGAAGCTGTAGGTGTTCCTACTCACCTCGTTGAAGAGCTTTCCGACCGTGAAACACTCGTTAAGCACGTTGAGATCGTTCCGCTCGAAGTTATCGTTCGTAACGTTGCAGCAGGCAGCTTCTCCAAGAAGCTTGGTATCGCAGAGGGTACTCCTCTCAAAAGACCGACACTTGAATTCTCCTACAAGAACGACGACCTCGGTGACCCGTTCATCAATGATTACTATGCTCTCGGTCTTGGACTTGCAACACAGGAAGAGATCGACGACATCACAAAGTATGCTTTCAAGGTAAATGAGTTTATGCTCGGCTTCTTCAAGAATATTGGCATCGACCTCATTGACTTCAAGATCGAATTCGGCAGATTCCATGGCAAAATTATCCTCGCTGACGAAATTTCTCCCGATACCTGCCGTTTCTGGGACAGCAAGACCCACGAAAAGCTTGATAAGGACAGATTCCGTCGTGATATGGGCGGCGTAGAAGAAGCTTATCAGGAAATGATGAAGCGTATTTTCGGAGAATAAGCATGGGCGGATTTTTCGGAGCAGTTTCGCATAACGACTGCATAAGCGACGTTTTCTTCGGCACAGACTACCACTCCCACCTCGGCACTCGCAGAGGCGGTATGACTGCATATTCTCCCGAACTCGGCTTCCAGAGAAGTATCCATTCGATCGAAAATTCACCTTTCAGAACGAAGTTTGAGAGCGATATCGAGGGAATGAGGGGAAATATCTGCATCGGTTGCATCAGCGACTCCGATCCACAGCCTATCCTCGTTCGTTCAAAGCTCGGTCTGTACGCCGTCTGCACAGTCGGCATCATCAAAAACAGCGCCGCACTTTGCGACGAGATACTTAACAGCTGCTCGGAAAGCTTTGAAGTAATGAGCAGCGGGAACGTAAATTCCAGCTCGCTCATCGGTGCGCTTATCGCACAGAAAAGCTCGATCGTCGACGGCATCAGATATGCGCAGGAAAAGATCGAGGGTTCAATGTCCCTTATGCTCATGACGAGCGACGGCATCATCGCCGCAAGGGACAAGCTCGGCAGACTTCCTATTATAATAGGTAAGAGAAGCGACGGCTTCTGCCTTTCCCTCGAATCATTCGCATTCCAGAAGCTTGGCTATGAAACCTATCGTGAACTTCTCCCCGGCGAGATTGTAAAGCTTACCTCGGATAAATGCGAAGTGCTTTACGGCGGCGGAAAGGATATGAAGATATGCTCGTTCCTCTGGACTTATTACGGATATCCGAACTCTGTTTATGAGGGCGTTACCGTTGAAACGATGAGAACGAGAAACGGCGAGATCATGGCTGAACACGACATCGAAAAAGGCTGCCTGCCCGATGTTGACTATGTTTGCGGCGTTCCCGATTCGGGAATTCCTCACGCTATCGGCTATGCGAACCGCAGCGGTATCCCGTTCGCGCGTCCATTTATCAAATATACACCGACATGGCCGAGAAGCTTTATGCCATCCAGCCAGTCTATGAGAAATAAAGTCGCAAAGATGAAGCTTATCCCTGTACATGAGCTTATCGAGGGCAAAAAGCTGCTCTTTGTTGACGACAGCATCGTAAGAGGAACACAGATGCGTGAAACGGTCGAATTCCTCTATGCAAACGGCGCAAAGGAAGTTCACATGCGTTCGGCTTGCCCTCCGATAATGTTCGGCTGCAAGTACCTGAACTTCTCACGAAGCACCTCTGAACTCGAACTCATCGCAAGACAGATAATCGATGAGCAGGAGGGCGCTGACGGACTTAAATATATCGACGAATACAGCGACACAAACACCGAAAGAGGCAAAATTCTCCGTGAAGAGATCTGCCGCCGCTTAAAGCTCACCTCGCTCGAATTCCAGTCACTTGACGGAACGATAAAGGCGATCGGACTTGACGGCTGCAAGCTCTGCACATACTGCTGGAACGGAAAGGAATGATTTCCTATGTTTGATAGTATTCATGAGGAGTGCGGCGTTTTCGGCGTCTATACACCGAACAGTCCAGACGCTGCAATGCAGACCTATATGGGTCTGTATGCACTCCAGCACAGAGGTCAGGAGTCCTGCGGAATAGTTTTGAATGACGACGGCGTTTTCAGTTATCATAAAGACCTCGGACTTGTCCGTGATGTTTTTACAAAGGATATACTTGAATCGCTCGGCAGCGGAACAGCCGCTATCGGACATGTCCGCTATTCCACCACGGGCAGCTCCAACCGAAGCAATGCACAGCCGCTCGTTGTGCGCCACGTCAAAGGTCCTATGGCTCTTGCCCATAACGGAAATCTTGTAAACGCAAGAGAACTCCGTGAAACCTACGAAATGCGAGGCGCGATTTTCCACACCACTAATGATACAGAGGTCATCTCTTATGCGATCACAGAGGAAAGACTGAGCTGCCCGTCTATCGAGGTAGCCGTTTCAAACGCAATGTGCAAATTGAGAGGTGCATACTCTATCCTCGTTATGTCCCCGACAAAGCTCATCGCAGCAAGAGATCCCGACGGCTTCCGTCCGCTTTGCCTCGGCAGAACAGCAGACGGCGGCTGGCTCGTATCGTCCGAAAGCTGTGCATTCGACAGCGTAGGTGCAGAGTTCGTCCGTGAGATTGACCCCGGCGAGCTTGTAGTCATCGACCGTGACGGTATCCGTTCGGACAGAAGACACTGCGGCAGACCGTCTCATATGTGCGTATTTGAATATGTGTATTTCGCCCGTCCCGACTCCGTGATAAACGGCGTAAGCGTACATAAAGCAAGACTCCGTGCAGGCGAATTCTTATGGCAGGAACACCCTGTCGATGCTGATGTAGTTATCGGCGTACCCGACAGCGGATTGGACGCGGCACTCGGACTTGCCAACGCATCGGGAATCCCCTACGGAGTAGGATTTATCAAAAACCGCTATGTCGGCAGAACATTTATCCAGCCGACCCAGACGGAGCGAACAAATTCCGTCAAGATAAAGCTCAATGTCATTAAGGAGACCGTCAGGGACAAGCGCGTTATCCTCGTTGACGACAGCATCGTAAGAGGTACGACCTCGAAGCGTATCGTCAACCTTATCCGTGAGGCAGGCGCAAAGGAAATACATATGAGAATTTCCTGTCCGCCGTTCAAAAATCCCTGCTATTTCGGTACGGACATCGACAGCCGGGAGAATCTTATCGCCTGCAGAATGTCGATCGATGAGATAGCAAAGGAGATAGGTGCGGATTCGCTCGGCTATCTGAGCGTTGAGAACCTTAATAAGGTTGCCGAGGACGCAGGCTGCGGCTTCTGCAACGGCTGCTTCACGGGCGAATATCCCGTTGAAGTTCCCACAGAAATGCCAAAGGACAAATTTGAGTTCAAAATTCATACAAAATAATAGAATGCCGATCTGAGGATCGTTCCGAATCAGCACCATAGCGTGCGACCGAAACGGCGGGGGAACGTTTTTGATCTGCGTTTTTCAAAAAGGAGTAAAAAATGAAAAGTTTTTCTGAAAGCTATAAAGAAGCAGGCGTTGACGTTACCGCAGGCTACAAAGCAGTAGAGCTTATGAAGGCTCATGTTGCAAGAACGATGACAAGCGGCGTTCTCTCGGGCATCGGCGGCTTCGGCGGTCTTTTCGAGCTCGATATGACGGGCATCAGCAAGCCTGTTCTCGTTTCGGGCACAGACGGCGTTGGAACAAAGCTCAAGATCGCATTCCTTATGGATAAGCACAACACTGTCGGTATCGACTGCGTTGCAATGTGCGTGAATGACGTTATCTGCTGCGGCGCAAAGCCACAGTTCTTCCTCGACTATATCGCTGTCGGCAAGAACGTTCCCGAAAAGGTAGCCGACATCGTTTCGGGCGTTGCAGAGGGCTGCGTTCAGTCCGAATGTGCGCTCATCGGCGGCGAAACAGCTGAAATGCCGGGTTTCTATCCCGTTGACGAATACGACCTCGCAGGCTTCTCCGTAGGCGTTGTTGACAAGGACAAGATCTTAAAGCCGGATACGCAGAAAGCAGGGGACGTTATGATCGGCATCAAGTCGAGCGGCGTTCACTCCAACGGCTTCTCCCTCGTAAGAAAGGTATTCACAGTAAACGAGCAGAACCTTGCCCGTCACTACAGTGATCTCGGTTCGACCCTCGGCGAGTGCCTCCTTACTCCTACAAAGATCTATGTAAAGGCTGTAATGAAGCTCCTCGACGCTGTTAATGTCAAGGCTATCAGCCACATCACGGGCGGCGGCTTCTATGAGAATATCCCACGTTCTCTCCCGAACGGAATTTCCGTTAAGATCGAAAGAAACGCTGTTCAGGTCCTTCCTATCTTTAACGTTATACAGTCTGTCGGCAATATTCCCGAAAGAGATATGTTCAACACATTCAATATGGGCGTTGGTATGACAGTTGTTGTTGATAAGAACGATGTTGACAAGGCTATTGCAGCTATCAAGGCAGCAGGCGAGGACGCTTATGTTCTCGGCGAGCTTGTAAACGGCGACGACGGCGTTATCATCGCATAAATTTGCAAAATAAACGATATTCGGAATTGGTTTTTTCCCGATTCCGAATATTTTATAAAGAAAGAGGTGCGCCGTGAAAAATATAGTTGTCCTCGTTTCGGGCGGCGGAACGAATTTGCAGGCACTCATCGACTCGGAGAAAAGGGGAGAGATAAAGGGCGGAAGAATCACCTGCGTTATCTCCTCAAAGCCCGATGCCTACGCCCTTGAACGTGCAAAAAAGGCTGATATTCCGACAAAAGTTATTGCACGAAAGGAATATCCCGACAGCATTTCCTACAGCAAGGCTCTGCTTGAAGCGCTCGACAGCGAAAAAGCCGACCTCGTTGTGCTTGCAGGCTTTATGACTATCCTTGACGAGTGCGTGACGAAAAAATATGCCTATAAGATAATAAATGTCCACCCCGCACTTATCCCGTCATTCTGCGGAGAGGGCTTCTACGGACTTAAAGTCCATGAAAAAGCACTCGAATACGGCGTAAAGGTCAGTGGCGCAACTATCCACTTCGTCAATGAAAAGGCTGATGCAGGCGCAATTATCCTGCAGGGAACGGTCAATGTTGAAAATGACGATACGCCCGAAATTCTCCAGCGCAGAATAATGGAAAATGTCGAGTGGAAGCTCCTCCCGAAAGCTGTTTCGCTTTTCTGTCAGGATAAAATAACCATTAAAGACGGAAAGGCATACGTCAATGAATGAGGATAAATTTTCGGGCAAGGCTGACGACTACGACAGATACCGCCCGTCCTACCCGACCGAGCTTGTTGATTGGCTTTTTGCGGAAACAAACGCAAAAACAGTCGCAGACATAGGCGCAGGCACGGGAAAATTCACAAAGCTGCTCATTCCGAAAGCCGAAAAGGTCATCGCAGTTGAGCCGAACGATGATATGCTGAAAAAGCTGTACAGAAACGTTCCGACAGCGCAGGTGATAAAAGCTTCTGCCGAAAATACGGGAATCCTCGACGGCTCGGTCGACCTTGTGACCGCCGCAACAGCTTTTCACTGGTTCGATGAGGAAAAGTTCAAAGCCGAGTGCAAACGCATACTTGCACCGAACGGCAGGGTCGCAGTTATCTTCAACTCAAAGGTGGCTGACGACCTTATCCGTGAGCGTGACGAGATAAGCCGTATCTACTGCGGCTATAAGGGTCACGCAGGCAAGCGCTCGGACAATGAGGGCGATGCTTTTCTGCGGAATGAATACTTCGCCGAGGTCGAATACAAAGAGCTTGAGTTCAGCGTTTCATACGATGAGGACGGCTTTGTCGGCAACACGCTATCACGCTCCTACGCCCTCAGACCCGATGATATCGGCTATGACGGCTACGTCTGGGAGCTTCGTCAGCTTTTCAAAAAAATGAACGATTTCGGCAGCGTTGAACTTAAATATAAAGTGACCTGTTATCTTGGATATTTTGATTAAATTTGGAGGTACGAAATGAAGAAACTTTCTATCGAAAACGAGCTTAAAGCAAACGCTTACCCCGGACGCGGAATCATCATCGGCAAGTCCGCTGACGGTAAACACGCTGTAATTGCGTACTTTATCATGGGCAGAAGCGAAAACAGCCGCAACAGAGTTTTTCTCCCGACCGCTGACGGTATCCGTACCGAAGCTTTCGACCCGTCAAAAATGGTCGATCCGCACCTTATCATCTATTCTCCCGTTCGTGTCCTTGACGGTATGACTATCGTAACGAACGGCGACCAGACCGACACTATCTATGACCTTATGAAAGAGGGAAAAACGTTCGAGGAATCCCTCCGCACAAGAGAGTATGAGGACGACGCTCCGAACTTCACACCGAGAATTTCGGGAATCGTCTGCAATAAGTGCGGCGATTATTCAATGTCTATCCTCAAATCCGCAGACGGCAACCCCGACTGCCGTGAGCGCTTCACTTTCTCCTACGAAAAGCCGCTCAACGGAACGGGTCACTTTATCCATACATATATGGGCGACGGCTCACCGCTCCCAAGCTTTGAGGGCGAACCCAAGCTTGTAGATATGACCGACCTTGACATTGACGCTTTCACAGATATGGTGTGGGATTCACTCAACGCCGACAACAAGGTTTCGCTCTTCGTTCGCTATATCGAACTTGCAACGGGCGAGTCCGACACAAGGATCGTCAACAAAAACGACTGATAAAATTTGAAAGGAATACGAATTATGAACGAAATGCAGCTTAAATACGGATGCAACCCCAATCAGAAGCCATCGAGAATTTTTATGCAGGACGGCTCCGACCTTCCTATCGAAGTCCTCAACGGCAAGCCCGGCTATATCAACCTCCTCGATGCTTTCAACGGCTGGCAGCTTGTCCGTGAGCTTAAAAAGGCAACGGGACTCTGCGCAGCAACATCTTTCAAGCACGTTTCGCCCGCAGGCGCAGCAGTAGGACTTCCTCTTTCTGATACTCTCAAGAAAATTTACTGGGTAGACGACCTCGGCGAGCTTTCTCCGCTTGCCTGCGCTTATGCAAGAGCAAGAGGCGCTGACAGAATGTCCTCCTACGGCGACTTTATCTCGCTTTCCGATGTCTGCGATGTCTGCACGGCAAAAATGATACAGCGTGAGGTTTCCGACGGCGTTATTGCTCCCGGATATACGGACGAAGCTCTCGAAATTCTTAAATCCAAGAGAAAAGGCACATACAATATTATAAAGATCGATGAAAACTATAAGCCTGCACCTATCGAAACAAAGCAGGTGTTCGGCGTAACATTCGAGCAGGGCAGAAACGAGCTTCCTATCGACAACGCTCTCCTTGAAAACATCGTAACAAGTAATAAGGATATCCCCGATGAAAAGAAGCGTGATCTCCTTATCTCGCTCATCGTCCTCAAATATACACAGTCCAACTCCGTATGCTATGTTAAGGACGGTCAGGCTGTCGGCATCGGTGCAGGTCAGCAGTCGAGAATACACTGCACACGCCTTGCAGGTCAGAAAGCCGATAACTGGTGGCTCCGTCAGTCCCCGAAGGTGCTCGGACTTGACTTCATTGACGGTATCCGTCGTGCAGACCGCGACAACGCTATCGATGTTTATATGTCCCCCGATGAATATATGGACGTACTCGCAGACGGTGCTTGGCAGAACATTTTCAAGACAAAGCCGGAAGTTTTCACCGCAGAAGAAAAGCGCGCTTGGCTCGATGAGAACACAGGCGTTTGCCTTGGTTCGGACGCATTCTTCCCATTTGGTGATAACATCGAAAGAGCACACAAGAGCGGCGTAGAATACATTGCACAGCCGGGCGGCTCTATCCGTGACGACAACGTTATTGATACCTGCAACAAGTACAATATCGCAATGGCATTCACGGGAATCCGTCTTTTCCACCACTAATTCAATGCGTAATGCGTAATTCGTAATGCGTAATTTGGGATAACGCACAAAATTTACTGTAGGGACGGGTCTCCCGTCCCGTTTAAACAGACTATTTTCAGAAATTCGGAACAGCTTTCGGAACATATCTAATTCCGAATTAAATAAAAGGGGTACTACAATCAATGAACAAAAAATTTATGACCGTAACAGCGTTCGCAGCTGCTTTGCTTATGCTCACAAGCTGCGGAACATCCGACAACAGCAATACAGAGGAAACAGAAGCTACAACGACCGTCAGCGAGCAGACCGAAGAAGTGACTGCTTCGGAGACTTCCGATGAAACCGAAGTCGAAACTGAGGCAGAAACCGAAGAAACCGTTTCCGAAACCGAAGAAACCGTTTCCGAAACCGAAGAAACAGCTGACGACACAGCACAGCTCACCACTTTCAGCGGTGATTTTTACACTGTCTCGGTAGATACATCAAAGTGGGTCGATTTCAGCGAATACAAGCAGCTCGCTGCCGAAGCCGCAGAAAGCCTTGACAATGGAATTGACCTTACCGCAGAGGATTATAACGAGCTTTGCGATGTTATGTATATGTATTCCGATGTTTCCAAAAGTGCAAATGTGAACGTTGTTTCAACCGATCTTGGCGTTGAAATGGATATGGACGCTGAAGCTGTAGGACCGCTTATGGCTGACAGTTTCGACGCTGTTGAGGGATATAAATGCGACAGCTGGGAGAGCGTTACCGTCAACGGCGAAAATGCTCTCAAACTTGTAATTTCTGGTGATGTTGGCGGAAGCAAGACCAATATGGTTCAGTATCAGCTGATAAAGGGCGGAAAGCAGGTCGTTGTTACTCTTACTGTTGTTGATGCCGAAACAGATGATACGCTTCTTGCGGATTTTGATGCGCTTGTGAATACGGTCGTTCTGAACTAATTGACTGCAAGGTGAATAAGCTCACCATTTTATAAAAAGGACTGATAAAAATGAAAATATTAGTAGTTGGCGGCGGCGGCCGTGAACACGCCATTATAATGAAGCTTGCCGAAAGCAAGCGTGTTGAAAAGCTCTACTGTACCCCCGGCAACGGCGGTATCTCACGCTATGCCGAGTGCTTCAATGTCGGTGCGACAGATATTGACGGAGTTGTAGCACTTGCAAAGCAGCTCAAAGTCGATATGGTAGTCGTAGCTCCCGATGATCCGCTCGTTCTCGGAATGGTAGATGCGCTCAACGCAGAGGGCTTTATGACATTCGGACCGAACAAGGCTGCCGCAATTATCGAGGGCAGCAAGGTCTTCTCCAAAGACCTTATGAAAAAATACAATATCCCTACTGCAAAGTATGAAACCTTTACAGACAGTGCCTCCGCTATTGCTTACCTCAAAGAGCAGAACAGCTATCCCGCAGTCATCAAGGCTGACGGACTTGCACTCGGAAAGGGCGTAATAATCGCACAGAATGAGGAAGAAGCTGTTGAAGCAGTCAAGTCGATGATCGACGGAAAGCAGTTCGGTGAAAGCAGCTCAACTGTCGTTATCGAAGAATTCCTCACGGGACCCGAAATTTCCGTACTCTCGTTCACAGACGGCAAGACAGTCGTTCCGATGATCTCCTCAATGGATCATAAGCGTGCGCTCGACGGTGATAAGGGACTTAACACGGGCGGTATGGGAACTATCGCTCCGAACCCGTTCTATACCGAAGCCGTTGCAAAGGAATGTATGGAAAATATCTTCCTCCCAACAATGAACGCAATGAACGCCGAGGGCAGAAAGTTCAAAGGCTGCCTCTATTTCGGTCTTATGGCAACACCAAAGGGCGTAAAAGTCATCGAATACAACTGCCGTTTCGGCGATCCCGAAACACAGGTCGTTCTTCCGCTCCTCGATACAGACCTCTGCGATATCTTTGAGGCGGTCTATAACGAAAAGCTCTCCGACCTCGACATCAAGTGGAAAAACGAGTGCTGTTCCTGCGTGATTATGGCAAGCGGCGGCTATCCGCAGAGCTATAAAAAGGGCATCGAAATGTACGGTATGGACGAAAACGGTCAGGTAGACGGTGTTTTCGTTTACCACGCAGGCACAAAGTTTGAGAACGGCAGGTTCTACACCAATGGCGGACGTGTCATAGGCGTAACAGCAACCGGTGAAACCCTCCAAGCCGCACTCGATAAGTCCTACGAGGGTGTAAAGAAGATAACCTTTGCAGGCGCACACTACCGCAAGGATATCGGACAGAAAGCCTTACATAATACTTAATTCGTAATGCGTAATGCGTAATTAAGCTTCGCTATTCCGTAAAAATAACCTGTTTTCATTGTTGAACTTTGAAAACGGGTTATTTTATTAATATTAAACGGTTTTTGAATAATTCGGGACGAAAAATATGCCTAAATATTGTGTATGCATTGGGCGGATATAGAATCCGCCCCTACAATACACGGTCACTTGCGGAGCAAGATAATTACGCATTACGCATTAAAAAAAGCTCTGCACTGTGAATACTGTTCGCCCCGTCCGCCGCTGCTGTGATAAGCTGCTTCATCGGTTTGGTGCGAACATCACCTGCCGCAAAGACCCCTTTTGCCGAAGTAATGCAATCCTCACCTGCAACGATATAACCACCCTCGTTCAATTCAACTATATCCTTTAAAGGTGCGGTCGCAGGTCTTGAACCCACTGCAATGAACACTCCGCTTGTGTCAAGGCTTTGTTCTTTACAGCTCTGAATATAACGGATAGAGGATATCTTCTCACCACCGACAATTTCTTTAACGTCCGCACCAAGAATAAAGTGGATATTTTTTGTTTCTTCGGCTCTTTGGCAAAGAGTTTTGTTCGCCCTTAACTCATTCCGACGGTGGATAACGTAAACCTCAGCCGCAATCGGAGCAAGGAACAGCGCATCACTGAGCGCACTGTCACCGCCGCCTATCACAGCTACGACCTTATTTTTGTAAAAAGCGCCATCGCATACCGCACAATAGGAAACACCTTTGCCCGAAAATCGTTCAAGACCTGTGATGTCGGGTTTTATCGGTTCTGTTCCTGCTGCATATACTACAGTTTTCGCCTGTAAAGGTTCTCCACTTTTCAGTAATATTTTGCATATTCCATTGTCGGAAACGATCTTTACTACTTCGCCCTCGATGAATTTTGTACCGAGAGCCTGTGCATGACGGCGGAATTTCATCCCGAGATCGAAACCGCTTTCGCCATACAGTCCGAGATAGTTGTCTACACGGCTGCTGCCCGATATCTGTCCGATGCTTCCGCCGATCCTGTCAACGACGGCGAAAATCAGCTGCGCACGTCCTGCATACACTGCGGCGGATAGCCCTGCTGTTCCGCTTCCGACTATAATTGTATCGTAGATCATATAAGCCCTCCGAATAAATAGGTTTTTAACATTATTTTGTCCGAAAAAATTATAAATATTTCGTCGTGAAATCTTTACAAATGAAGAAAAAGGTGTTATAATAAAGAAGTATTTATTATATCCACCCAATACAAAAGGACGAAAATATGAAGATAGAACCAAATCAAAAATATCTGACGGTTTCATTCTACACAGTCATTACCTTTGCAATTTGTCTGTTCCTTGTCGTTATTGTCCAGAAATTCAGCGTTATAAGCGGTGTGCTTGCTTCATTTGCAAATGTCATTGCGCCCGTAACTTGGGGCATTGTTATAGCATATATCGTCAATCCGCTGATGAAATTTTTCGAGCGATTTTTTGGAAAATGCTTTGAGAAAAAAAAGCCGCGGAGAAAGCTTGTTCGCTCGCTAAGCGTTGCTTTCGGTCTGCTTTCGCTTCTTGCAGTGCTTTTTGCGATAGTCGCAGTGCTTCTGCCGCAGGTAGTTGAGAGCGTTATAGGATTAGCACGCAATTTTAACAGCTATCTGAATAATTTTGAAAGCTGGATATATAAATTTGTCGAGGACTATCCCGATATCTACAGCTTTGTGCAGACGCAGTTCGATAACCTCCAGCCGAAGCTGACCGATTTTATAAACAGCATAGTCCCCAAGCTTGGCGAGTGGGCGATCAAGTTCAAAGACGGCGCAATAGGTTTTATAGGCGGTCTTGGTGACTTTGTTATCGGCTTCATCGTTGCGATATATCTTCTTTTCAGCAAGGAAAAATTCATCGCCCAGATGAGAAAGTTCGTTGCGGCTGTTCTGCCCGAGGGCGGAAAAAATGCCGTTTACAGTATTGCTGCCCGCACAAATAAAATGCTTGGCGGCTTCATTTCGGGCAAGCTTATCGACTCGACGATCATCGGTATCCTTACATTTATCTGTATGTCGATAATGAAAATGGACTTCGTTGCACTTATCAGCGTTGTTGTCGGCGTTACTAACGTAATTCCATTCTTCGGCCCGTTCATCGGCGCGATACCGAGCGCATTTCTGCTCCTTGTTACCGCTCCAAGACAGGTCATTCCGTTCGTCATCTTCATTTTTATCCTACAGCAGTTCGACGGAAATATCTTAGGTCCGAAGATCCTCGGCGACTCAACGGGACTTTCTCCGTTCTGGGTAATGTTTGCTATCTTTGTCGGCGGAGGTATGTTCGGCTTCGCAGGAATGATACTCGGCGTTCCGATCTTTGCGGTGATTTATTCGCTCGTTCGTGATTTCGTAAATTATCTTCTCGAACGAAGAGGACTTTCAACACGAACACTTGATTACTGTGCAAACGATATACCCATTGACGATGAAAAAAAGAACATAATGCATAAGTCGCTTTCGGCTATGTTTAAAATTAACAAAAAGTCCGATTCGGACGAATCGAAAAAGGACGATGAAAAATCGTCCGATAATAAAAAAGATTTATAAAACCGTCTTGTGTTTTTGGGATCAGAACTTGGAAAGGAAAGTTTATGGTAAAGGATATTCAGCAGGAGATCTTAAGAATAAAAAAAGAAAAGGGTATCACGATACTTGCCCACAGCTATCAGGCGGAGGAAATTCAGGAAATAGCCGATTATACGGGCGACTCGTTCAAGCTTTCACAGCTTGCCGCAGAGGACAGGAACGATACACTCATTATGTGCGGCGTTCATTTTATGGCGGAAACCTGTAAAATCCTCTCCCCGAATAAGAAGGTTATCCTTTCCTGCCCCGAAGCAGGCTGCCCAATGGCTGAACAGATCTCCGCAGAGGAGCTTGTCCAGCTTAAAGCAATGTACCCCGACTATACAGTCGTTGCCTATATCAATACAACTGCGGCACTCAAAGAACACGCCGATGTCTGTGTAACTTCAAGCTCCGCAGTTGAAATTTGCAGAAAGCTCGATGCAAAGAATATCCTCTTTATTCCCGACTGCAATCTCGGCGCATTTGTAAGAGATCAGCTACCCGAAAAGAATTTCAAGCTCATTCAGGGCGGCTGTCCCGTCCACGCCGCTGTAAACGAGAAGCAGGTCATCGTAGCTAAGGAAAAGCACCCGAATGCACTCGTCCTCGTTCACCCCGAATGTCAGCCGTCCGTCTGCAGCCACGCAGATTACATAGGCTCGACCTCGGGTATCGTGAACTTTGCCAAAAATTCGGATGCAAAGGAGTTCATTATCGGAACGGAAATATCCATAGCCGAACATCTCCAGTATATCTGCCCCGATAAGAGCTTCTATCCGCTTTCAAAGCATCTTATCTGCCCGAATATGAAGTCAACAACGCTCGTTGACGTTTACAACTGTCTTACAGGCAAGGGCGGACTTGTCATTGATATGCCAGAAGAGCAGATCAAGCGTGCATCGGTATGTATCGACAAAATGTTGGAACTCGGCTGATAAATAAATTCGGAATTATGAATTCGGAATTCGAAATTATTTGCATAGCCTAACTTGGTTTGAGTGATGCGAAGCCAATTAAAATTTACGTCCACGCTTTTTAAAGGGTGGCAGGGGTTGAGGGGACAGCGTCCCTCATCGCTCTCCGCAGAGAGCGAAACTCCCTAAACTAACAGCATAAAATCAGTTGCAATAGCGTAAATAATAACAGCTAAAAAAGGCGCAATTCACACTAAAAAGGTAAAACGAACTATGAAAAATCAGTTTCGTAAACCTTAAAATGTGAATTGCGCCATTCTATTTTATCCAAAAATCTATCCTTGAAGCTTCAACACAGTATGAATAGGCTGTGCAAAATAACGACAGTAACAAAAGCATTTTAAAACAAAAACCGCCGCCCACAAAAAAGTGAACGGCGGTTTGTCATATCTTAGTCAAAAATAACGTAATTGTCTTTTCTTGCAACAGGCGAGGGGATATCGCCGTTTGCATAGCCTAAAATGCAGTTGCCGATGCCGACATAGCGGTCGTCAAGCCCCCATTTTTTCATAAACTCCTTGCCCTCATCGGTCCGGAACATCTCTTTTGCACGGTGTATCCAGCAGGAAGAAACTCCGAGCGAAGCCGCAGCATTCATAAGATTTCCCATAACGAGCGTTCCGTCCTCGAGATATGTGTGCGATGAAGTGTCCGAGAAAACAATTACTACCATCGGCGCACCGTAGAAAGGATCAACGTCCTTGCACATTATCTGTGCGTTGAGCTTTGAAAGCTTTGCAATGGTTTCTTTGTCCTTGACAACGACCATAACGGCAGGCATTTTGTTCATTCCACTCGGAGCATATTCACCTGCGAGCAGTATCTCTTTCAGAACATCATCGGGGACGGGTGTGTCCTTGTAGGAACGCACACTTCTTCTTGTTGTAAGCGTTTTTATTGTTTCGTTCATAAGATCATCTCCATAAAGCTGTAAAGCGGCAAACTTTACAGCTAACTTGTTTTGCTATCTTGTATCCTTTGAAAAACAACGTATCTGCGTCATAACAGAGTGTGTAAAGTATAAACATTTTACAGCTTTTCTTCAAGCCTCAACCCCAAAATGTTTGCATCAACACCGTGCTTGTCCGCAAAGCGTACAGCTGCTTCGGTCAGCTTGGCACTGTTTTTCTCGAAAAGCGAAAGTACAAGCTTGTCCTGCTGCTCCTGCGGAATGAAGCGAAGAAAGTTTTCAAGCACTCCCGGAGCCTCCGCTGCATCAAGCACCGCAGACGGCAGGGGAATATCTGCCTTGTTGACATAAGGGAGAACCGCTCTTATTATCTGCGCATAATCAACATTGTCAATATCAACAGTAAATCTGAATTTCATTTATTTTCTCACTAAAAAAGAATGAGCAGTCCGAACACAAAATGCGCTCGGACTGCAGAGGTTATGTAACTTTATCAAAGAAGCGACTTGTAAAGCTCGCTGATCTCTTCAACGGAAGTATCTCTTGGGTTGCCCGGACGGCAAGCATCATCGTAAGCAGACTGTGCAAGGAACGGGATATCCTCAGGCTTAACGATGTCCTTAAGGTCGGCAGGGATTCCAACGTCCTTGGAAAGCTGCTTAACTGCATCGATAGCAGCCTTTCTGTATTCCTCCTGCGACATTTCATCAACGCCCTTTACGCCCATTGCTCTTGCGATCTCACGATACTTTTCGCCGGTTGCGGGAGCGTTGTATTCCATAACTGTCGGAAGAATGATAGCATTTGCAACACCGTGCGGTGTGTCATAAAGCGCACCGAGTGGGTGAGCCATTGAGTGAACGATGCCAAGACCTACGTTCGAGAAGCCCATACCTGCAACATACTGACCGAGAGCCATATCGGTTCTGCCCTCCTTGGTGTTTGCAACAGCACCTCTGAGGCTTCTGGAAATGATCTCGATTGCTTTGAGGTGGAACATATCGGAAAGCTCCCAAGCGCCCTTGGTGATGTAGCCTTCGATAGCGTGTGTGAGTGCGTCCATACCTGTTGCGGCGGTAAGTCCCTTTGGCATTGATGACATCATATCAGGGTCAACGAATGCAACGACAGGAATGTCGTGTGGGTCAACGCAAACCATCTTTCTGTTCTTTGCTGCATCTGTGATAACGTAGTTGATAGTAACTTCTGCTGCCGTGCCTGCTGTTGTAGGGACTGCAAGGATAGGAACAGACTTGTTCTTCGTATCAGCAACGCCCTCAAGGCTTACAACATCAGCAAATTCGGGGTTTGCGATGATAATGCCGATAGCCTTTGCTGTGTCCATGGAAGAACCGCCGCCGATAGCGATGAGGTAATCTGCACCTGCTGCCTTAAAAGCGGCAACGCCCGACTGAACATTTTCAATGGTAGGATTAGGCTTGATCTCGGAATAAAGTGTATAAGCAAGTCCTGCGTTGTCAAGAACATCGGTTACTTTCTTTGTAACGCCGAACTTGATAAGATCAGGGTCGGAGCATACGAGAGCTTTTTTGAAGCCTCTGCCCTTTGCTTCGTCAGCGATAGCGTTTATAGCGCCTGCACCGTGATAAGAAGTTTCATTGAGGATAAATCTGTTTGCCATTTTAAAGCACTCCTTTTTATTTTTTAGTCTGAAAAGCCTGAGCTTTTCTGAAAATCTGATTTTTGAGCCGTTTTATGCAATTTTTACGGCGGGATCAAACAGAATAGTCGAAATATACGCTGTTCTGTTTAAAAAATGTGCAAAGTCACCTCTTTTTTGTCTTGAATTATCTATATTATACAACACTGCAAGTAATTTGTCTATAAAAATATATAAATTTACCAAAAATCTTTTGTGAACTTTTTTGTGCAGTTTTTACAAAGTTATCATATTGAAAAGCCGTATATTTGGCATACGGAAATATGAGCCTGCACAGCTTTTTATCGATTGAAGAAATTTTCTGAACGTAAAAAAACTGTTTTGAAAATATTATCAATATGTAAAAAAGTGAAGAAATTACTTCCGTTTGTGATAAGGTTGTGATATAATGATTTTATAATTACTATTCGGGAGAAGTTCAGCTCCCACTTATTCGGAGGATTCAAATGTCAGTCAAAGATGAGTTTATCAGTGCAAGAAAAAAAGCCTTGGAGAAATATTTCGTAAGGCTTAACGATATGCAGAAAAAAGCCGTTTTCACGACCGAAGGTCCTGTCCTTATCTTAGCAGGTGCAGGAAGCGGAAAAACTTCCGTGCTTGTCAACAGAATTGCGAATATGGTCAATTTCGGCTCGGCTTATACCGATGCGAACGTGCCCGCTTCGGCGAACGAGGACGATGTGACTTTCCTCGAATCCTATAACGGCGAAAAAGATGAGGAAACCGTCCAGCGGCTTAAAGAGATCGTCGCCGTGAATCCAGTTGACCCGTGGAAGATAATGGCTATCACATTTACGAACAAAGCCGCAGGCGAGCTTAAGGAGCGCCTTGAAACGATGCTCGGCACGAATTCCGAAAATATCACCGCCGCAACCTTCCACTCGGTTTGCGTGAGAATTTTAAGACGTGAGATAGAGCGCATCGGCTACGGTCACGACTTCGCTATCTATGACAGCGACGACAGCCTTCGTTTGCTCAAATCCTGCTACGAAGCACTCGATATGTCCGATAAGATTTTTAACCCTAAAGTCGTTATTGCCGCAATTTCCCAAGCAAAGGATAACCTCCTCACGCCTGAACTCTATGCGGAGCAGACGGGAAATGACTACTTTAAGGTCGGTATTTCAAAGCTCTATACAGCTTATCAGAAAAAGCTCGTCGCTGCGAACGCAGTCGATTTTGACGATATAATCTGCCTTACCGTCCGACTTTTCACCGAGTGCGGCGACGTTCTCGACCATTACAGCAACCGTTACCGCTACATAATGGTGGACGAGTATCAGGACACGAACTATGCACAGCTCCGACTTGTAACGCTTCTTTCGGAAAAGTTCGGAAATATCTGCGTTGTCGGCGATGATGACCAGTCTATCTATAAATTCCGCGGCGCAACTATCGAAAATATTCTCAGATTTGAGGAACAGTTCAGCGGCGCAGTCGTTATCAGACTTGAACAGAATTATCGCTCAACGCAGAATATCCTCAACGCCGCAAACGCCGTTATCGCAAATAACAGCAGCCGAAACGAAAAGAAGCTCTGGACGGATATCGGCGACGGCGACAAAATAACTCTCTTCAAGGCTATAGACGAACACGGCGAAGCAAGCTTTGTCGCAAATACCGTTTCAGAGCAGAATAAAGACGGCAAGGAGTTCCGTGATTTCGCAGTTCTCTACCGTACAAATGCTCAGTCGAATGCACTTGAACGTGAATTTACGCTCAAAGGTATCCCGTATCGTGTTATCGGCGGTCTGCGATTCTATGACCGCAAGGAGATCCGAGATATGATCGCATATCTCTCCGTTATTAATAATAGTATGGATATGCTCCGCTTCAAGCGTATCATCAACGAGCCGAAGCGCGGCATTGGCGATGCGACCGTTTTAATGATCGAACAGATCTCCGATGACCTCGGAATTTCACCTATAACCATTATGCAGGACGTTGAACAGTATCCGATGCTCGGCAAAAAAGTCGCTCCGCTGAAAAAAGCTGCCGCAATGTTTGAGCATCTTGCCGAATTTGCCGCAAATGAGCCGCTTGAAAATCTTGTCGATGAAGTGCTTGACGTTACCGGTTATGGTAATTATATGCGCTCGCTCGGCGAAGAGGGAACGGGTAAGCTTGAAAACATCGCCGAGCTCAAATCCAATATCCAGAATTATATCAACAGCAAGACTGAGGACGAAGAACCGTCACTTTCCGAGTTCCTTGAAGAAATTTCACTCTTCACCGATGCTGACAGAATGGACACCACGACCGATGCCGTGAACCTTATGACTATCCACTCCGCAAAGGGACTGGAATTCGATACAGTATTTATCGTTGGTGCGGAGGAGGGGATATTCCCGAGCAAGAGAAGTATGGACACCGTTGAAGACCTCGAAGAAGAGCGCCGCCTTGCGTACGTTGCAATAACCCGTGCGAAGCGCAAGCTCTACATCTCACACGCCGTAAGACGTATGATGTACGGCTCGACCACGATGAATACCATTTCACGTTTTGTCAAGGAAATTCCTGCCGAATATGTCGAGAGGATAGACAGCACTGCCAACAGTCATGACGAGGAAAACGGGGACGATGATTTTATAGTAGCCGCACCGACCTATGACCTGAAGAGCCAGATCGTAAATCAGCAGCTCAAAAAAGCACAGAAAAGCGATGCCGACTACAGCGTAGGCGAAAAAGTATCGCATAATATGTTCGGCGAGGGCATCATTGTTTCGGTCAAGAAAATGTCCAACGATGCAATGCTCGAAATTGCCTTTGATAAGGTCGGAACAAAGAAGATAATGGCAAACTTCGCAAGATTGAAAAAGCTGTAATGTTGTTTTCTCCCTCAAAAAAAATAGCCCTGTTTTCAAAGAATAGATCAAATTCTTTGAAAACAGGGTTTTTGTTTAGAGAAAATATTTTGCTGTATCCGTAGCTGCAATTATTGTTGTGGTTTCTCGTTTATATCCTATCTCCGTTCATACTGTGTTGAAGCTTGAAATCCGCTCACTTCGTTCGTGGATTTTTGCTTCAAGGATAGTTTGCTTAATAAAATAGAATGGCGCAATTCACATTTGGGTTTTACGAAACGGATTTCTCATAGTCCGTTTTACCTTTTTTTGATGTGAATTGCGCCTTTTTAGCTGTTACTATTTACGCTATTGCAACAAATTTTATGCTGTTAATTTAGGAAGTTTCGCTCTCTGCTAAAGGTCAAATTGACCTGCGACAATGGGACGCTGTCCCCTCAACCCCTGCCACCCTTTAAAAAGCGTGGACGTAAACTTTGTTGGCTTCGCATTGCCCGACAAATGTTAGCTATGCAAATAATTCCGAATTCCGCATTCCGAATTCCGAATTACTCCTTAAACTCTTCTTCCTTATTCTCCAACAAAAATCCGATAACGTTTGTATAGAAAAGCTCGGGGTTAAGGTGTATCTTTTCCTTTATCATCTCAGCCTGATCACGGTCGGGGGCATAGATAGAAAAGTGCATAAGCTCCAGTTCGTCATCGCCAATTGTACAATCGACGTTGTATCCCGTTGCGGTTTCGGTTATGTCGATCTTCGCTTCCTTGTCACGCTTCTGCGCCGAGAAAAATGCGAACGCCGATTTCAGCAGCCGCTTGCGGAAGTGGTAGGGGACATAATCGTTGTAACACTCCGCACTTTGTCTGCCTTTTTCTTCAAGCCGGAAAAAATTTTCACCGTTTTCCTCAAATTTTGTTACCGCTCCGCTTTTCAGCAGCTCATCGATAGCCTGGTTATAGTGAAAATAGTTCACGGCTTCGCTTTTCATAACTATTTCGTAAAGCTCCTGTTCGGAGATCGGCTTTTTTATCTCGTCAAGGAGATAGCAGACTGCGATCTTTACCGAATGGAGCGTGGAAATTTCCGTTTTGAAATCCTGCAAGATCAGAACTCCCCTTTATCAGAAGTTTGGATAATCGAGCATATGCGAAAGTATAGCGATATTCGCTGCCGCTTCAACGCAGGGAACAGCTCTCGGTACAACGCATGGGTCGTGTCTGCCCTTTATCTCGATAACTCCGTTTGTGAGATTGCCGTAGTCGATGGTCTGCTGCGGCTGTGCAATGGACGGTGTAGGCTTGAATGCAACTCGGAAGATGATAGGCATACCCGAGGAAATGCCGCCGAGGATACCGCCGTGATTGTTGGTCTTTGTGAGAACGTGACCGACTTCGTTCACATAGAATTCGTCGTTGTTCTGACTGCCGAGCATAGATGCGACCTGGAAGCCTGCGCCGAATTCGATTCCCTTTACCGCAGGGATACCGAAAACGATCTGTGCGATGCTGTTTTCCAGTCCCTCAAAAATAGGCGAGCCAACGCCGGCGGGAACATTCGTCACCGCACATTCAACGATACCGCCGAGGCTGTCGAGCGAACGGCGTGCAAGGTCGATGTCGTCATACATAGCCTGCCCCTTTTTGTCGCTGATAGTAGGGAACTTCTTGTGGCGGAGTGCGATTATCTGCTCACGTGAAATTTCAAGCGGATTGAACTTCGTGTCCTTGATATTGTGTATCTGTGCGATGTGAGTACCCGTGTAAATTCCGCGGCGCTCAAGTATCTGACCGCAAATTGCGCCTGCAAAGCAGAGCGGAGCGGTAAGTCTGCCCGAGAAGTGTCCGCCGCCTCTTACATCGTTGAAGCCCTTATAACGGAGCGCACCCGTGTAGTCAGCGTGTCCCGGACGTGCAAGCTTTGAGATGTTGCCATAGTCCTGCGAGTGCTGGTCGGTGTTGTTTATGAAAGCCGCAAGGGGAGTACCCGTTGTGTAGCCGTTGTGAACGCCCGACATAATGTTCGGGAGGTCTTTTTCGCTTCTCTGCGTGGAGGTTGCGTCCTTTTTAGGCGCACGTCTTGCCATAAAATTGCGAAGCTCTTCGAGGTCGATATGCTCTCCGGGAGGAAGATTATCGATCACAACGCCGATCGCAGGGCCGTGTGATTCGCCGAATATCGAAACTGTTATATTGTGATTCCAAAAAGATGACATCATTTTCAGTCCTTTCTTACCATTAAAGGTCAGTGCTAATTTTTCCGCCAAGCTTTTTAAAATCCTGCCAGAAATCGGGGTAGCTCTTTGAAACAGCCTGCGCATCGGTTATCGTTATCTCTCCGTCTGCCTTTGTCGAAGCAACAGCCGAAGCCATAACGATACGATGATCGTTGCAGCCGTCGATTTTTCCGCCCGTGAAAGAACGGACGGGGTGTATTTCAAGGAAATCATCGCCGTAAATGACGTTTCCGCCGATAGCGTTTATTGCGTCAGCGATCGCTTTAAGACGGTCGCTTTCCTTTATTTTAAGGCGCTTTGCGTTCACTATCCTGCTTACATCTTTGGTGAAGCAGCCGAACACCGTCAGTATCGGAACAAGGTCGGGGATATCGGAAACATCGACAGTGAAAGGCTCATATTCGCCGCAGCCGACCTTGCCGTAACCCGACTTTTCGAGTATTTCGCATATCTGCCTGTCGCCTTGAACGGAGGCTTCGTTGAGATTTCCTATCTCAATTTCCGAGCCGAGTGCATTTGCGACATAATAGAACGCAGCCTGCGAATAATCGCCCTCAACTGCGCAGTCGGCAGCCTTGTAACGCTGATTTCCCTTTATATTGTAGACGGGGAAACCCTCGTCCGAAACGCTTTCATCAACTTCAACGCCGAAAACTTTCAGTGCTGCTATCGTCATATCGGCATAAGGCTTCGATTCAAGCTTTGAGGTGAGGATTATCCTGCTGTCCTCGGCGCAGAGCGGCAGAGCAAACAGCAGTCCCGTGATGAACTGCGACGAAACATCGCCCTCAATGTGAAAATCACCGCCGCAAAGCTTTCCGCTCATCGTGAACGGCATAACTCCGTCCGTGTGAACGAAGCTCACGCCTTTTTGTGAAAGCTCGCGCTTGTATGGAGTTATCGGTCGGGTAGGGAGCTTTCCGCTGCCCGAAAATTCCGCATCGCAGCCGAGTGCAGCTGCAACGGGAATGATGAAGCGAAGCGTTGAACCACTCTCACGGCAGTTAATAAATGCCGGGCAGTTGATCTTCGCCGAAGAAGAGGGGACACCGATACCTTTTATAGTGTAAACATTTCCGTCATTGACGATCCTTGCGCCGAGCGCTGTCATAGCGTCAACAGTCGCGTCAATGTCCTCGGAGGGGTTCACTGCGCTGACCTCGGAAACGCCGTCAGCGAGCGAAGCAGCGATTATCATTCTGTGGGAAAAGCTTTTGGAGGACGGAGCGCTTATCCTGCCTATAAGTCCCGACGGTGTTATAGTAACGTTCATATATTCTCCTGTTATTTTTCAAGGAATTCAAGAAATTTTTCAACGGGCATCTTTACAGCAGCCGATTTTCCGACTTCGCTGCAAATAATGATGCTTATGCTGCCGCTTTCACGCTTTTTATCGTTAAGGCAAGCACCGCCGAGTTCGTGTTCGGTAGGCTCGACTTCAACATTCAGCCTGTAGCGTTCAAGGCAGGCGATAAGACGGTCGGTAAGACCTTTTTCAGCCATATCCTGCTTCTCGGCAAGCCTTGTTATCATTCTCATTCCGACAGCAACAGCCTTGCCGTGCGTGATACCCGTGTAATTATAGTACTGCTCGATAGAGTGCGCAAGCGTGTGACCGAAGTTGAGGAGCATACGCTCGCCCTTGTCGAATTCATCGGCTTCGACAACATCACGTTTTATCGAAACGCACTGCTCGATGACATTTTCGGAAATTTCTCTGATATTGTCAAGCGTTCTTGTTTCAAGCAGCCCGAAAAGCGAAGCAGACTTTATCATTCCGTATTTTACGACTTCACCCATTCCGTCGATGAGGAATTCCTCTGGGAGAGTGTCAAGCGTAGCCGTGTCACAGATAACGAGCTTAGGCTGCTTGAATGCGCCGACGAGGTTTTTCCCCTCGGGCAGGTCGATAGCCGTCTTTCCTCCGACCGATGAATCCACCTGCGCAAGCAGAGTAGTCGGTATCTGTACGAAGTCAAGACCTCTCAGAAATGTAGCAGCCGCATAGCCTGTTATGTCGCCGACAACACCTCCGCCGAGCGCAACAAGAGCGTCCGTGCGTGAGATGTGCTTTTCGCATAAAAAGCTGTAAATGTTGAGCAGCGTAGCCGTGCATTTGGAAGCTTCACCGTGCGGAAATACGAATTTATATACCTCAAAGCCGCTTTTTTCAAGGCTTTTTACGACTTTTTCGCCGTAGAGAGCATCGACAGTATCATCGGTTATCACCGCAAATTTCTGTGCCTTTGTGACAGCCCTGATGTATTCGCCGCAGCCGTCAAGCATATCCTTTCCGACAATGACTTCGTAATTTATCGAAGCTTTTACGGGTATTCTTGTGTATTCCATTGATAAACCGCCGTTTTCCTACATTTTTAGGAAAACGTACTCCTTTCCGATGAAATTTTTTAGCCGATAGTTCTTCCGAGATAGCCGCAAAGACCGCTGATCTTCTTCATTGTTTCCTTGAACATATCGGGTGTGAGCTGCTGACCGCCGTCGGAAAGTGCAGCCTTAGGATTGCAGTGAACTTCGATCTCGAGAGCGTCCGTGCCTGCAACAACAGCAGCAAGAGCCATTGGCTCAATGAGTGAGATGATGCCGGTAGCGTGTGAAGGGTCAGCACAAACGGGGAGGTGTGACTTCTGCTTGAGGAGCGGGATCGCGGAAACATCGAATGTGTTTCTTGTCATTGTTTCAAATGTGCGGATTCCGCGCTCGCAAAGGATAACGTTCGGGTTGCCCTCGGACATTATGTATTCTGCGGACATAAGCGTTTCTTCAAGTGTATTTGCAAGACCTCTTTTAAGAAGAATAGGCTTTGTTGTCTTGCCGAGAGCCTTTAAAAGCTCAAAGTTCTGCATATTTCTTGCACCGACCTGAATAACGTCGATCCCGTCAAAGAGAGGAAGATCGGACTGGCTCATAATTTCTGTAACGATAGGAAGTCCCGTCTCAGCCTTAGCCTTAAGAAGAAGCCTGATGCCCTCTTCACGAAGACCCTGGAAGGAGTAAGGGGACGTTCTCGGCTTGAACGCACCGCCGCGAAGCATTGTTGCGCCAGCTTCCTTTACAGCGTGAGCGGTAGTGAGTATCTGCTCCTCTGTTTCAACGGAGCAGGGACCTGCGATGACCTGAAGAGAACCGTCGCCGATCTTTCTGCCGCCTGCTTCGATAACAGTGTCATCGGGGTGGAACTTGCGGTTAGCCTTTTTGTAAGGCTCCTGCACACGCTTGATCTCCTCGATGCAGTCCTGCGCATAAAGGTTGTGCATATCGACTGCGGAAGTATCGCCGATAAGACCGATGATATTCTGATTTGCGCCCTGAATGTGGTTGGTCTTCAAGCCCTGTTCTTTGAGAAGCTCGTCCAGCTTTTCAACGGATTCGGGTGAAGCGTTGTTTTTGAGAATGATGATCATTTTTCTTTTTCTCCTTAATTCCTTAATATGTAAATTTTATTACAGACTTTAGCGAACGAAAGTGCAGTCAGGGAGCTGCTCCGCAAGGTAATCAATGTCCTCCGCAGGAATGTCAAGACCCTGCATATAAAGCTTTTTCAGCATTATGAGCGAAGCTGCAGGACGGATATTCGTTATCGGATTGTTGCTTATTTTCAGCCATTGCAGCGAAGTCAGCGACATAAGAGGCTCTATCGAACCGATGCTGTTGTTTTCAAGATAAAGCTCATTGAGGTCGCCCATAGTCGTCAGTGGGGTTATGTCGGAAATATCATTGTTCTGCAAATGCAGTCCGATCATCTTGTCCATTCCGCTCAAAGCAGTTATACTATTAATATTGTTATCGTTAAGACGAAGTAGTTCAAGCTGCTTCAAATTCGTCAGCGGCGAAATATCACTCACATTGTTGTCGGAGAGATCAAGTGCGCGCAGATGAACCATTCCGTCAAGAGGGGAGATGTCGCTGATGTTGTTTGAACGCAGATAAAGGCTCTCCAGACCGACAAGTCCCGCAAGCGGCGAAAGATCTTCGACCTTGTTCTTGAAGAGTGAAAGGTTTTTCAGCTCGGTCAAGCCTTTGAGCGGTGAAAGATCGGTGATGTTGTTCTGATATATCTGCAGTTCGGTCAGATTCACCATATATTTGAGCTCAACAATGTCCTCATCGGTCAAGTCCATATTGCTCAAAGTGAGCGAGGTAAGCTCAGTGCTGTATTCCTTGTCCTTTATAATAATAGTAGCAGGAAGATCAGCCATAACCTTTTCCTTTTCGGCAACAGCTTCGCTCACTGCAGGGTTGTTCTTTCCGTTGAGGTAATCCTCCTTGTTTTTTATCTTAATGTCGGGAACAGTTTCTGCTTTGAGCGAAGAAACATCATGCTGCAAGGATTCTATCTGCGACTGAAGCTCGGAAACATCGGGCTGTTCCTCTTCCTCCGTGCTGCCGGTAAAAGGCAGTGAGCAAGAGCAAAGCGAAAAAGCCATTGCAATGCAGGAAATAAGAGCAGCTGCTTTCTTATGTTTCATAAAAATCGTCCTTTCCAAAGTAAACGCATAAACATCGACATTTACTTGCGAATTTATCAAAATATTCACATCAATTATATACCAAACCCGTCCCAAAGTCAAGTGCTGACGAAAAAAATGGCAGAATTCCACTTCACGCAGCCGCAATACGCAGTCCATTGGCAAAAAATAAAAAAATCCCCGTACAATTCCTGTACAGGGAATAAACGCCTGCATTTACCGCTCAGGAGAGCCGCAAAAATACTTTCTGGGTAATTCTTCCGGCACCTCCGCTATCTCTTCGGTATTGTAATCAGCAGGGTCTGCCAGTGCTATAGGCTTTATTGCGGCAGGCAATGCAGAACCGTCGGCGAAAAGCTTTGACATACTTGTGCCTAAATATTCTGTGCAGACCTCTTCAAATTTATCGTCCGTGAATTCTGTTGATGACTGCAATTCTTCGGGAGAATAGTCATAGAAATCGGAAATACCATTAGCCGAACCTATAATGATGTCGTGTGCATCATAATCCGATGTTGGCAAACCGAGTGTGCAGTAAACATACATAAAGTTATCCGATATGTCCGTCACAGCACCGTAAGTCAAGTCATAAGCACAAGCATAAATTTTACCATCAGCCTCCCAAAGCTGCCCATCTATAAAAGTACCTGCGCAAGTACCGTCAGGCTCGTATATGTCTACCCAATCAAGATTAGTGAACCCCTCCCGAGGCTCCATGCGTGATAAACACATCTCGGGTACACCGTCACCGTCAATATCCGCAAATGTTACTGTGGTACACTCACTTTTCTTGGTGTGATCTCCGATATCAATATCGACAGGTTCTCCAATATAATAAGGTGAAATGTCTGCTTCCGTAAAATATTGCTCGTATGTATGCGGCGTTGCGGCATCATAGTTTTTGAATATACCATATAAGATGTCTGCATAATTTTGTATCAATTCAGAATTATCGGCAGGACTGTTTTCGTTTTCCGTTACTTCTGAGGTCGACGATATAATTTCTTCTGCTTGGCTTTTTGTATCTGCGCAAGCCGAGAGTGCTAAACAGAGCAAGCAAAGCGCCAAAACCGCCTTTTTCATCAGATCACCTGCTTTCATTGTGTCAAAGCTCTACTCAGTCACCGACAATGACTGCAAAAAGAATCCCTGTTTTTCATAATATAAAGCTCCGTCCATTTCAAAAGCTTATCTTGCTGTATAATTGTACCATATATTTCCTTGAAATGCAATAGCATTTGCAAATTTCAGTCGTACTATCTGAAAAAGATCCTCCGTACAAAATCAGCACGGAGGATATGATTTAATATAGCATCAGTTTAAGCACCAAGAATTTTATATTCATTCCTGCTCCTGATCCTCATACTCCTGCAATAAACCCAGCAGACAGTCGTAAATATCTTCTTCGGTGTAGTTTTCGGGGTCGGGGACACGGAGATAGTCACGGATACAAATGTATTTGTTCATATCTATAACCTTTAGATCATTATAATCCGTATTCAAATATTGCGAATAAAGATTTTCAAAATCACTCTGAGAATCAATTGTAACAACAATTTTACTGCCTGCTGTTTCTATTGTAGCTTCTGTCGGTGTTCCATTCATAAAGGCGAAACCATTGGCATATATCTTAGGTAACCCTTGTGTCAGCTTAGTATGTCCCAATAAACTATTTGAGCCTGATGGAGCATAAAGATATTGTCCGTCTGTTTCAAAACTTTCAATCTCCCATATAAATTTATCATTGCCAAAGCAATTCCCGTCTACATCATATATGCTATATCTTCCGTTGCCCATTGTTCCGTGACCGCCAACAAATAATTCAGGTATATCATCGTCGTTTACGTCAAGAAGAAATATGTCTGCACACATTGCATCAATATCAAACGTCGTCACTTCATGGTTATTGCTGATTGGTGCAAAAGGTGTCGGATCATCAGCTGTTTTGTTGTTTTCCAACTCCGCATAAACACCTCGGGCAAAATTATGTGTCCATTGTTCTAATGTGGTTATCTGTGGAGTTGTTATCTGAGAAATCTTTTCTGTGATTGATTCTGTAGCAACAGTAAATGATGTATTTTTTTCTTCTGAGCTATAGCTGTTTTCTGTCAGCTGTTTATTTGCACACGCAGTTAAAAGTGCTGCAACACATATTATGTATTTTATATATTTTTTCACATTTACACCTACTCATATTAATTTCATTATCTTCATACCGCAATTAAGCATAGAAAACTATTTTCGCGATCAATCACTTAGAAAAGTGACTTGCAGAAACTCGTGCATCTTTATCAGTATTACTTCCTCGTGCAAAATAAATAACATCTTGCAAAAAGCACGGTTTCCTGTTAAAGCAAAATCAAGCACTTCTTTTAAAATACTGTCTGATTTTGTCATAATATTGGAGTTTTGCCAAAATTAATATAATAAAAGAATTATGTAATTTTGTTTTTCATAAACTTCTCCAGTCAATTCAGCCATTCTACCCTATGCGCCGTTTTCTTATATAATTCGGAAAAATAGTCATCGGATAAAATAGCATTTTTCTTTCTGCTGTCTGCCGATATCCCGATAATAAGCTCGGGCTCGTATCTGTCCAGATAGGGGAGAGCGTAATTTATCGCCTCGAGATTTCCCGTTTTGCATACGTTGATAAGAACCTCTGTTAGCTTGCTGTTTTCTTCTGATTTATCGAGTGCATCAAAACGCACAGTATGCCATTCACCGTTTTCATTCTTGTATGCAATAAGAGTTGTTTCGCACACAACAGCCGTGCAGTCGGCATCTCCGTAATCGACAAGCCAATCTGAACTTGCGAGCGGTTCGGTTTTGAACCTGCATACAAACTCATCACCGATATAAACATAATTCACATCGCAGGCGCACCAAATATGCCGCTCGTTTCCAAAGCCTCTCAGCAACTGCCATACATCATAATCGACAGTCATAACGGACGGCTCTTTTTCAAAAACCGCTTTTCCGTGATAAATTCCCGTAAAAACATTTGCATTATTAAAGCATAGGTTCAAAACATAACATAAAACAACACAGCCGACCTCAGCCGTAATTTTCTGCTTTTTTGCCTGCTCCTCATGTATCGTACAGAATATATTGGAAACGGAGACAAATATAAGCGTTCGTATGAAAACTGAAACAATACCGTATATCTCCGATGCACTGTTTATATAGTATTCAAAGTTGGTGCGAAAATCGGGTAAAGCATCGGGAGAATAGCTGTCCGCTATTATTTGGTCAATATTGTATTTGTAAACCGTGTCATTGATAAAATCGGAAAGTCTCACGCCCGACACTGTCAAACCAATTACTCCGAACGTCAGCAAAACAGCATTTACCGAAAACTTTTTTCTGTCAAAGCTTTTTTTCGGCTTCCAAACGACCCAAATCACCGCAAAAATTATGAAAATTTGCAGAACGTGGAAAATATCCCATATAAATTTGTTAAAAAGCGGTTCAGCGGAAAGCTCGTCCGTCCGTATAGTAACATAATATGACACAATATCCGAAATTATCTTCACGGGCAGCAGTATAACCGCAGCTTTGAGCAGTTTTGCCTTCTCGGCTTTCAGCTCCGTCATTTTTAAACAGAGGAAAAACATCGCAGCATATTCAATGAACTGCATAAGCAGGTGAATTATATTCCCCGATTCAAGCACCGACGGCGGAATAAACGACTGCAAAACAGTATTTGTGTCAAAAATGTAAAATAGGAGTTCAAAGAAGAATATATAAAGGTATTTTGTTACCGTCATTTACTTTCACTTCCAATAAGTAATTTATCTTATTAA